>CAZCVY010000118.1:0-20048 GCA_964501985.1 uncultured Acidobacteriota bacterium
TACTACTGCTCGCGAGCATCACTGGCACAACTTGGGGGCGCGTGCAGTCGAGTCGAGGGGCCTTGATGTCTGCCGGGTCCCTCACCGCTCAATTGCAAGACCAACCCGCGCCGGCGCCGCCCAAGCCGCTGCCGGGCATCGCCCAGAAGACGGAAGGATTCAAGAAGCTGGCGGGCTACTTCAACCTCTATTGGGACGAGCGGGAGGGCAAGCTGTGGCTCGAGGTCGGTCAATGGGACACCGAATTCCTCTACATTGATTCCCTCCCGCAAGGCGTGGGCTCAAACGACATCGGCCTTGACCGCGGGCAGCCGGGCGAGTCGCGGGTTGTCAAGTTCGAGCGCGTCGGCCCAAAGGTGTTGCTGGTTCAACCCAATTACTCCTTTCGCGCCGTAACCAACGATCCTGATGAGCGGCAGACCGCCGAGGAGGCCTTTGCCCAATCGATTCTTTGGGGATTCACAGTCGAGGCCGAATCCGGCGACCACGTCCTGGTAGACGCCACCGCCTTCTTCTTACACGACGCGCACAATGTGGCCACGGTGCTGAAGGAGGCCCATCAGGGCACATACACTGTGGACGCTTCGCGCTCGGCGTTGTACTTGCCACGCACCAAGAGCTTCCCGCGCAATACCGAGGTTGAATCCACGCTCACCTTCACGGGCCAACCCGAAGGCGACTACGTGCGCGAAGTCGTGCCCTCGCCGCAGGCCATCACCGTGCGTGAGCACTACTCGTTTGTGCAATTGCCCGATCCGGGATACACCCCGCGCGCTTACGATCCTCGCTCCGGGTTTTTCGACCTTCATTACATGGACTTTGCCACTGCACTCGATCAGCCCATCGTGAAGCGATTCATCGTGCGCCATCGCTTGCAGAAGAAGGACCCCGCGGCGGCATTGAGCGAACCGGTTGAGCCCCTGGTTTACTACGTGGATCGCGGCGCACCGGAACCCATACGTTCGGCCCTCGTCCAAGGGGCAAGTTGGTGGAATCAGGCATTTGAGGCCGCGGGTTACAAGGACGCTTTCCAGGTGAAAGTGCTTCCCGAAGGCGTTGATCCCATGGATGTGCGTTATAACGTCATCCAGTGGGTGGACCGCTCGACGCGCGGGTGGGCATACGGCAGCGCCATCATCGATCCGCGCACCGGAGAGATCATCAAAGGCGAGGTGACACTCGATGCGCTGCGGGCGCGGCAGGACTTCATGATTGCCGAGGGCCTGCTCGCACCCTACAAAGAAGGCGGCGCCGGCGCAAAGCCTGCGCTGGAGATGGTTCTTGCGCGCATTCGCCAGCTCGCCGCGCACGAGACAGGCCACACGCTCGGCCTCGCCCATAACTTCGCGGCCAGCACACACGGCCGCGCCTCGGTGATGGACTATCCCGGGCCGCTCGTGAAGCTCAACGCCGACGGGGCACTAGATGTGTCCGATGCCTATGCAACGGGAATCGGCGAATGGGATAAGGTGGCGATTGCCTACGGTTACCAGGATTTTGCCCAAGGCACGGACGAAAAGCAGGCGCTGGACGGAACCCTACAACAGTCGATCCAGCGGGGGCTCTATTTCATTTCCGACGCCGACGCGCGTCCGCAGGGGGGAGCGCACCCTTCCGCGCACCTTTGGGATAACGGCATCAATGCCGTGGCGGAACTCGATCGCGTGATGCAAGTCCGCGCCCGCGCCCTGAGCCGATTCGGAGCGAACAACATCCCCGCCGGGACGCCGACGAGCACCCTCGAAAACCTTCTGGTTCCCATCTATCTGTTTCACCGCTACCAAACTGAAGCCGCAGCCAAGGTCTTAGGGGGGCTCGATTATCGCTACTCCTTGCGTGGCGATGGGCAAGTGGCGCCCACTATGGTGCCGCCGGCCGAGCAACGGCGGGCGCTCGCGGCGCTGCTCAAGACCATCAGTCCTCAGGCTCTCGAAGTGCCCGCGTCCGTCCTATCGCTGATCCCCCCTCCGGCAATGGGGTACGAGCGAGGGCGGGAGGATTTCACCGGCCACACGGGTCGCGTGTTCGATGCGTTGGGTCCGCCGGAAGCCGCGGCCAGCCTGACGGTGGGCCTGATTCTCAATCCCCAGCGTGACGCGCGGCTGGTGGAGAACCACGGACGCGATCCTCAGGCTCCGTCACTTTCCGAAGTGATGGACCAGTTGCTCGCTGCCACGTGGAAGGCGCCGACGGCCACTGGCTACCAGGCCGAAATCCAAAGGACTATCGACAGCGTTGTGCTTGATGATCTCATCGGGCTGGCGATGAACGACCAGGCGGCGCCCCAGGTGCGCGCGTTGGCGTCATTGAAACTGGTTGACTTGAAGGGCTGGCTCGACGCCGGGCTCCGCGAGAAACCAGAGGAAGGCCGGCGCGCGCAATTCGCATATGCCGCGTCGGAAATCGAGCACTTCGAGAAGGACCCCCAATCCATCAAGATTCCTGCGCCCGTCGAGCCGCCGCCCGGACAGCCGATCGGCGAGGCTGACCAGAATTTGAGTTCTCAGGGCAGTCAATGATTCAACGATGGATTTCGGATTCCGGCTTTAAGGTTATCGCTTCAGAGGTAAGGTCTTCTCTTCCGCGGAGCGTTTGGCGGCCTGCTTTTCCTGGTACATTCGCGAATCGGCCTGCGCGATGTCCTGCTCCGCAGACTGGCCGGAAACGTGGAGATACGAACCCAAGCTGACAGAGATGGGCAAATCACCCATACGATTGTCGCGGTCCCATTCGGAAACCTTGGTGTGCACGCGCATGCGCACGATCTCTGTGCCCTTTTCGTCGGTTTCAGGAAGCAGAATGAGGAACTCATCTCCTCCGTACCGGATGACATAGTCGGAGCCCCGCACGCAGGACTTCAAAATCATGGCAATCTGCGCCAGCACGTAGTCGCCCATCAGGTGGCCATAGCGATCGTTGACTTGCTTGAAGTTATTCAAGTCGCACATGATGAATGCCAGCGCGCGGTTGCTGCGCTCGGCGCGGGCGATTTCTCCCGCCAACAGGTCATGCAAGACGCTGCGAGTGAAAACATTGGTCACCGCGTCGACCATGCTGGCGGCCTGCTCGCCTTGCGAGGCCATGTATTGGTGGACATTGGCGAGCCGCAGCCAGCGCACCTCAATGTCGCGACGGGCATATGCCAGGGAAGCTAACACCATCGCGATCATGATGACGAAGAGAATCTGCGGCGAGATGCTGACATACAAGCTGCCGCCCGACCAGAATCGATGGGGGAAAAGGAACGACAAGAACCCCAGCAGGAGAACGACACTCGCAAAGATGATGAGAAACCAGAACTCCCGCTTCTGCGATTCCAGCCGCACGAGCTCTGCCTGAATGCGCGCCTGCGGGCCGACTTGTTCGATATTCGGCGGATTACTCATGTTTCTTAACCCAATCAATTTGAATCTGAAAGTGATGAGCGTGCCTCGCTATCACCCTTGACTGTCGTGTCGCCAAGATAGCATAGGAACGCAGGCGGGAGAGAATTAATTAACATCGTTGCCATTTAAGCAACAAAAGCGAGGCAGGGATCTCGAGGTCGTTGTCGTTTGTTTCTACAAGGAAACTGGCAAACCGGCGCCTCTTGGTCTAACGCATCAACCGTTCGGCAACGGTTTTTGCCTGGGTAAAGAGCAGCAAATAGTCGTGCCCACCCGCTTTGGAATCCGTCCCCGACATGTTGAATCCGCCGAACGGATGGGCGCCCACTAACGCGCCCGTACACTTCCGGTTCAGATAGAGGTTACCCACGAAGAATTCCTCCGAGGCCTTCTCCAGCTTGTGGCGGTCGCGGGTATAGACGGCGCCCGTCAATCCGTAGTCGGTGTTATTGGCAATGGCCAAAGCCGCATCAAAACTCTGCGCCCGAATCACCGCAAGCACAGGCCCGAAGATTTCTTCCTGGGCGATGCGCGCAGTCGGAGGAACATCGGCGATCACCGTCGGCTGGATAAAATGGCCTGGCCCGGCGGATTCGCCACCGCCGGTAATCAGGCGGCCCTCCGCCTTGCCAATCTCGATGTAATTCAAGATCGAGTTCTTGGCTTTGGCATTGATGACAGGGCCCAGGTGGTTTTCCGGACGCTCGGCGGGCCCCACGGTGATACCCTCCACTCGTTGTCGCAACTTTTCCAGGAAGACGTCATAAACCTGCCCCACCACAATCGCGCGCGAGCAGGCAGAGCATTTCTGGCCCTGATACCCGAAGGCCGAAGCCACCACGCCCTCGACTGCATCGTCGATGTCCGCATCGGCATCCACCACAATTGAGTCCTTGCCTCCCATTTCCGCGATCACGCGTTTCACCCAGATTTGTCCGGGGGCAGTCTTGGCTGCCAATTCGTTGATGTGCAGTCCGACGTCCTTTGATCCTGTGAACGCCACAAAGCGCGTGCGAGGGTGCCCCACCAAGGTATCGCCCACCACTCCCCCCGGGCAGGGCAGGTAATTGACCACTCCCGGAGGCAGGCCCGCCTCCTCGAGAGCTTCGAAAAACTTGTAGGCGATGGCCGGAGCATCGCTCGAGGGTTTCATCACCACGGTGTTGCCGGTTACGATGGATGCCATCGTCATTCCCACCAGAATCGCCAGGGGGAAGTTCCAGGGTGGAATTACGATCCCGACGCCGAGGGGGATATAGTGCAACTGGTTGATCTCGCCCGGCACGGGGGTAAGCGGCTGCGGTGCCATAAGGCGGTCCATGGCGCGGGCGTAGTACTCAGTGAAATCGATGGCTTCCGCCACGTCGGCGTCCGCCTCCGGCCAGGTCTTGCCGACCTCGTAGACCAGCCGGGCTTCGTAGTAGTACTTGCGCTCCAGAAGGATTTTCGAGGTTTTCAGCAGCAACTCCACGCGTTTCTGCACGGGCGTACGGCTCCAGCTCTTGAAAGCCTCGTCAGCCGTTCGCACCGCTAAGTCCGCGAGCTCCGGGTCCGCCTGGGAGAACACCCCCACGACCTTGTCCGGATGGCTGGGATTGTAGGAGTAGAGTTTTTCCTTCGTTTTAATCCGCTTGCCACCGATTACGAGGTCGTATTCGCGGCCCAACTCCACGCAGATTTCCTCCATTGCATACTCCATGCGACGACGATGCGCGGGGTTGTTCTTGAAATCGCTCAACGGCTCGTTTTTGAATTCAGGGAGCTGCATCAGGGTGCCTCCATTAGTTACTTAAAGCACGTCAACGCGCACTTTGGTGTCTACCGAGGCAAAAGCACGGTCGCGGGTCACCAGTGTGGCGTCAAGGACTTCGGCTAGAGCCAGATAAGCCGCATCATAGGCCGTAAGGTTGTGCCGCAATTGCCAGATGCGAGGAAGAAGGACGAAGTGGGGATAGCGATTGAGCGGCAGGTCGGAAAGGTCTGCGAGAGCCTCGTCCCCCCGGTCGGCCGTGATCATCCCAAAGTGGAAATACCTACGCAAGACCTGGGCGACTTCGAGATCAAGGAGGTGAGGAACGTGCAGCGTCTCACCCGCGGCAAAGATGCGGTGGCTCACACGCGATGCCACGGGGGTCTGGAGCAGAACCTCAAGGATCGCAGAAGCGTCTACGACGATCAACGGTTATTCCTCTCGGCCCGGATTGCGGCCGCAGGGGCCGGGCGGGGCCGAACTGGCCGACGTCCGGCAAGGCGTCTCCGGATCTCATCAAGTGTCGGCCGCTCCAGTGTCTGGCGTATCTCGCGGAGCAGGAAATCCGAAATCGAGATGCCTTCGAGCGCTGCGCGTGCCTTGAGCTCCCGGTGCAGCTCGGGCGGCACATTGCGAATCTGAACCATTGTTGGCATGTGATTAGGATACTTCCATGCAAAACGCATGTCAAACGTACAGCGACCGTACAAACCCCCACTTCCTACGCCGCGGCAACGGGATTCGTCAGGGTTCCAATTCCTTCAACGGTCACGCTCACGGTGTCGCCGGCTTTCAAAAAGACCGGAGGCTTGCGCGCAAATCCCACTCCGGGGGGCGTGCCGGTAGATATCACATCGCCCACTTCCCAGGTGACCGATTGGGAGAGATAGCTGATCAGAAAGGGGACCTTAAAGATCAAGTTGCTCGTGTTGGAATCCTGAAGTGTCTCGCCATTAAGCGTCAAGGAAATCCGCAAGTTATTGGGGTCGGGGACTTCATCGGGAGTGACAATCCACGGGCCGGTGGGCGCGAAGGTATCGCAACTTTTGCCTCGATACCATTGCTTGTCGCCGAACTGCATGTCCCGCGCGCTCACGTCGTGCAAAACTGTGTACCCGGCGATGTATTTGTGCGCCTCGCTCTCGGGAATGTGCTTCCCGCGCTTGCCGATGATTACCGCGAATTCCGCCTCGTAATCCACCTGCGTCGAGTTGGGAGGCAGTTTGATGGCATCGCCTGGGCCGCAAATGGTGTTGTGCGATTTGAGGAAGAAAATCGGCGCGGGAGGTGGTTCCTGACCGCCCTCGCGAGCGTGGTCGGCATAATTGAGGCCGATGCACGTGATCTTGTTGGGGTGCGCGATGGGCGCGCGCAGCTTGGCCGTGCGCAACGGAGTTACCAAGCCCTTCGGGCCTTTTTTGTGGGCCTCCCCCGCGTGCGCTACAACGACTCCGAGTGCTTTACGGTATCTTTCTCCCAGCCCCAAAAGCTCGATCATGTCCGCGGGCGGCCGGCCCAGCTTGCGCAACACGTCCGCCGCTACGGCCAGCTTGGCATCGGCAATCTTGCCTTTGCCGATTGATCCATACGCGGCGGCCACATCCACCACGAACTCGCCATGCACTACCCCCAGGCGTGACAGTCTCGCGGATTCATAAGTTACCAGTTTCATGATTGATCGCTCCTCTCTGGTAGCGGCGGGGTTACCCCGCCATAGCGCGGCGTATCGCCGCCCCTACTCCCCCGTCAGCCGAAACGTATAGTGACCCGAGCCCACTTCCAGGATCACCCGGCCGTCCACCAACTTTCCCGCGGTAACGCCTGGGGTTCCCTCCACAAACTGGCCTTTCTCCCAAACGGTCCGATCGCCCTCGCGCACGGTGACCTGCGTCATCTCCTCGTCCTTGGGAATAGAAATGGTCGCGGTGCTGTTAACGGGCACATCCACTTGCAGCGTCACAACTCCCAGTTCGTGGGTCCATGACGAAGTTACATTGCCGCGCACCGATCCCACCGTAGCGCTGACCGACGTCAGGTCGCGCACCATTTGCGGTTCGATGCGGATGTGGCGGTAGCCGGGCTGGTCAGGATCCACGTTGATTCCGCCCAAAGCCTCATAAAACCATGCATCCACACTCCCCATCATGTGGTGGTTGTGGGAATTCATCGACGGTCCGGTCTTATTTTGCCACAGCTCCCAGAGGGTCGTAGCCCCATTCGCCGCCATGTAACCCCAACTCGGGTAAGTGGTCTGCACAGCAAGATCATAGGCAAGATAGGAATCGCCCAAATCCGTGAGCAGCGGCATCAGATAGCGGACGCCGATAAAGCCGGTGGTCAAGTGCGTATCGTGGTGATAGAGAATGTCGTTGTCCAGATTCCCCGCCACCTGACCACGTTGTTCTTTCGGCACCATGTCCAAAAACAACGGCAGGGCGTTGGCCGTCTGAGTTCCGTTCGCGTAGTTGCCGGTCTTCGCGTCGAAGAATTCCTTGTTGAAAGCGTCTTTGATCTCGGCGGAAAGCTGCGTGTAGCTTGCGGCATCCGCGGAATTGCCGAGCACGGCGGCGATCTTGGCCAGCAGCAGCGTGTCGTAATAGTAGTAGAAGTCCGAAACCTCCGCGCCCGGTGTCTTTTCCAGCGCCACCCAGTCGCCGTAATAGCTGTAGCGTAAAACATTGTCGGGGGCGCGGGTACGCAGGAACTCGACGTATTTCTTCAGCCCATCGTAATTCTCCTCGAGGATGCGCCGATCGCCGTTCTGCTGATAGACGTACCAGGCGATCAGCGGGAACGCCGTGCCCCAGGCAGGGTCGGCCGGGCGGCTGCCGTAGCGGTGCGGAACCGTATCGGTGACGCTGCCGCTCGCGTCCTGCACATCGTGGATATCCCGCACGAAGTTGGTATAGAAGGCCGCCATGTCAAAGTTCAGCATCAGACCTTCCGCGCTGGTCTGCGAATCGCCCAACCAGCCCTGGCGCTCGTCGCGCTGGTCGCAGTCAGTGGGCACACTTGCCAGATTCGTCAGGTCCGACCAGCGGATGATTTTGTGAATCTGATTCAGCAGGGGCTTGGATGCCACAAAGCTGCCTGTGGTGCTGACGGCGGTATGCACTACGTGTCCGCGCAGCGAATCGAGGCTGGGCGTGCCGGGATATCCGGTGACCTCCACGTAGCGGAATCCGTGGTAGGTAAAGCGCGGGTGGTAATCTTCTTCTCCCTCGCCGCGCAGGATGTAAATGTCGCGCGATTTGGCCCCGCGAATATTCTCGCGATTGATCATGCCGGTGTCATAAAGCAACTCCGAATAACGTAATTGAACCTGCGCGCCGCGCGGTCCGACCACGTGCAGGTCTGCCCAGCCGCTGATGTTCTGTCCTAGGTCGTAGACGTAAACGCCGGGTTGCGGATTCGTCAAGGCAATGGGAACCACGGAATCCACGTCTTGGATCGCAGGCATCATTTGGGCAGAACGAATCCCCTTGGAACCCTCTAGAATTTCGGCGGCCTTCCAAGCCGAGTCATCGAAGCCCGGCGAGTCCCAACCCGGTTGTTCGCGCCGGGCGTCGTAAACTTCCCCATCCCAAACGCCGTCGCTAACGATAGGCCCTTGGGTAATTTTCCAGGTGTTGTCGCTCGCGACCCGCACGACTTTGCCATCCGCAAGCTCAATGTTCACCTGAAGCAGCAAAGCGGGTTGTTTGTACGGAGCGGGCACGTCTCCCCCGCCGAGTAATGCCCATCCGCCTCCGATCATGGCACCCAAAGCGTTTTTCCCGCTACGCAGTTGCGAGGTGATGTCATAAGTCGAATAGAGTACACGCACGGGCTGTGTGGTCCATGCGGGGTCGAGATCGTTGCAGCCGATCTTTTCACCGTTGATCCTGAATTCGTAGTACCCAAGCGCCGTGACGTAGGCGCGCGCGCGAACCACTTTGCCTGAGAGGGCGACCTCTTTGCGGAGCACATTCGCTCCGCCAATCCATTGCCCTTTCCAGTCGCCCGCCGCAAGTAGCCCGACGTCGAAACTTGCCGGGCCGCTGTAGTCGCTGGCGTTCCCATCCTTGTCCCAATACCGGACTTTCCACCAGTAAGAGTGATCGCTTTCGAGAGGTTTACCCCTATAGACCACCTGCGTGGAATCGTCGGAGGCGGTTTTGCCGCTATCCCACCGGTCGATCTTGTTCTGCGCCAGCAACTCGGGGCTGGAAGCCACCAGCACCTGATACGCGGACTGCATTTGCGCCCGGCCCGTGTGCTTCAGCACCCAAGCGAATCGCGGTTGACGAACGTCGATCCCCACCGGATTCTTCAGGTACTCACAGCGCAGATTATCGGGAGGCAACGGGCCATCCGCGCCGCGGGCAGCCGAAGTGACCCATACAGCGGGGATCGCCAGTAGAACTGCAGCCACAGCGATTCTGATGACTGAATATGATTTGCACATAGGCCACCTTATTTCCTGAGTCGATACTGGAAATTCCACACTGGAAACTCAGGAACTGCGAGCATTGGACTGAGTTTTGATTTCCCAGTTTCTAGTTTCGAGCTTCCAGTTTCGCCCCTTCCCTGACACCTGGCACCTGACACCTGGCACCTGAAACCTCCGCTACAGCTTCTTCCACCGTTTGTGAAAGCTCTGCGGCGCGAGGGCCGGGAAGTCGCGTTCTTTGGTCCATTGGGAAGCCGGGTACGACGGAAGCTTGCGAATCCAACCCTGGCGCGCCCAAAGGACTTGGCCGTAGCGAGCGAACCGGCTGCCCAGTCCATATAAGAAAGGATGACGCATTGCCCATGCCCACAGCCGGAACATAGACCGCTCTGACAGCAGCGCCCTCGCGGGTTGCGGCGCCAGTTCCTGAGCCTTACCGCGCAAGTGCAGCAGGAGGTCGGGGATATTGATCTTTACCGGGCAAACCTCCCGGCAGGCCCCGCAAAGAGACGATGCGAAGGGTAACTCTCGGGCCTGGCCGATGCCGACGAATTCCGGTGTGAGTAGGGAACCGATCGGTCCACTGTAAACCCAGCCGTAAGCGTGCCCGCCAATTTTGCGATAGACCGGGCAGGTGTTCAGGCAAGCCCCGCAGCGAATGCAATACAGCATTTCGCGCATCTTCGGATCGGCCAGCGACTTGGTGCGGCCATTGTCGACCATGACGACGTGCATTTCCTCGGGGCCATCTTCACCCTCGCGGCGCGGCCCGGTCACGAGCGAAGTGTAGGTGGTAAGCTTCTGGCCCGTCCCGGAGCGGCCGAGCAAACGCAAAAAAATTCCCAGGTCGGAGAGCCGGGGAATGAGCTTTTCGATTCCGACCAGCGCGATGTGCAGGCGCGGTACCGTGCTGCACATGCGGATGTTCCCCTCGTTTTCAACCGTGACCACCGTGCCCGTCTCCGCCACGGCGAAGTTGGCGCCGCTGACTCCGACGCCGGCTTTCTGGAACATCTCGCGCAGCGCGCGGCGGGCGATGGCGGTGAGTTCTTCGGGAACAAGCGTCGGTTGGGATCCGATCTTCTTTGCAAACAGCTCGGACACATCCTCACGGGTCTTGTGAATCGCCGGCGCCACGATGTGCGCGGGCCGTTCGCCTGCCAACTGAATGATGAATTCGCCCAAATCCGTCTCGACGGCGCGAATGCCGCCGGCCTCGAGGGCGTGGTTCAGTTCCACTTCCTCCGCGACCATGCTCTTGGCTTTTACCACTTCCACCGCTGCCGATCGCTTTACGATGTCCACCACAATCCGGCAAACCTCGTCAGCCGTGGACGCCCAGTGCATCTTGCCGCCGTTGCGTTCCACGCTGTCGGTAAACTGGCCGAGATAATAATCGAGGTTCTCGATGGTATGGCGCTTCACTTCGCGCCCGGCGTCGCGAAGTCGATCGAAACCGGGAACCTCGGCGATCGCCTGCAAGCGGTGATTGAACAAGCGCACAGTGGAGGAGCGATAGGCCTCCGCCAAACGCGGATTGGCGATGGTTTCCGCCCCGCTTTGGTGAATCTCGTCGCTGTGAACGTCGATGTCGGACATAACGGGCACTGGGTGCCAGGTGCTGAGTGGTGGGAAGTGTCCTTCCCCCGCTACCCAGCACCTAGTCCCTTTATCTTTGTGCCAGGATTTCCGCAAGATGCATCGTCTTAAGCGGCAAACCCTGACGATGGATCAGCCCTGCCAAATGCATCAGGCAGCCGCCATCAGCAGCCACCAGGTACTCGGCGCCGCTGCCGGTGGCGGCGCGAATCTTGTCCTGCCCCATAGGCACGGAGACCTCGGGGAATTTCACCGAGAATGTGCCACCGAATCCGCAGCAGAGCTTGTTATCGTTCAGCTCGACCAAGTCAATGCCCTGCACTTTGCTCAGCAGTTTGCGCGGCGCTTCATCCACTCCAAGTTCGCGCAACAGGTGGCACGAATCGTGGTAGGTCACCCGGTGGGCGAAGCGCGCGCCCAGGTCTTCCACCTTCAAGACCTTCACCAGGAATTCCGAGAATTCAAAAAAGCGATTTTGCAGGTCCTGGACTTTGCGCAGAAGCGCTGGGTCGCCGGCGAAAAGTTCGGGATAGAAAACCCGCACCATCGCAGTGCATGAACCCGACGGCGCCACCACGTAGTCGGCGTTGTCATAAAGGTCCAGAACCTTCCGGGCGACGCTGCGCGCCTCGTCACGATAGCCGGTATTGAACGCCGGTTGGCCGCAACACGTCTGCTTGGGGTTGAACAGGACTTCTACGTCCAACCGCCGGAGGATTTTCACCACGCATTCGCCGACTTGGGGAAAAAACTGGTCAGCAAGGCAGGTGATAAAGAGACCTACACGTGGTTTCGCCATGGCTTCACAAACCCGCAACGCTATCGGAAATCGGCGCGAAGGTCAAGTAGACAAGCCATCCGGGGTGCACGCCTGGGAAATGAAATTCGGGGGAAACTGTGGCACAGGCACTCTGCCTGCGGATTTTTGCTTGATCAGAAAATGTGAAAACGTCAGTCCGTCGATTCCATCCACGGCGAATGACATTCGACCTCTCCGAGGTCCGATCGAGCCCCATCCATGTCTCGACGCTTCTTCATTACCTCCGCGCGAAATGGCGCATAGATGGGTTGGCTTGGCAATCAAACGCGGACCGGTGTATGTTATCGGTCTGTCTAAAACTGAAATCCCGGCCTCCTTGCCAAGGAAACTTATGCGCCTGCAGGTTATCAAGAACCGGCTTCTGCCGCTGTTGCTTTTGACACCATTCATCTGTACGGCGAATTTGTCATCCCAGCCGCAAGAGGCTGCTGCACCCCGCGCTCTGACCGCCGGCGATTATGCGCGCGCCGAGAAGTTCATGGGATACAACACCAATCCTCTGGTGTATCACGCGGTGCGGCCCAAGTGGACCACCGACGAGCGTTTGTGGTATCGCGATGCCGACGCCGCGGGCGCGCGCTTCGTGATTTTCGACCCGGTGAAGCTCACGAAGGAACCCGCATTCGACCACGCCAAGCTGGCCGCGGCGCTCTCGACGGCATCAGGGAAAACGCACGAGGCCAACAAACTGCCGTTCCGTGAGATCGAATTCTCGGCGGACGGGCAATCCGTATCCTTCCGTGTCGGCCGGCGCCGATTCAAGTGCGATCGCCAAGGCGCCCAGTGCGCGGAAGAGGGTGGGGCGGAGGGCACGACAGGCAGGCGTGGCGGCGCGGGCAACGAGGTGCCTTCCCCGGACAAGAAGATGGTGGCCTTCATCCGCGAGTACAACCTGTGGGTGCGCGATGTGGCCAGCGGCAAGGAAACCCAGCTTACCACCGACGGGATCAAAGATTTTTCCTACGCGCTCGACAACGCGGGGTGGGAGAAGAGCGACCGGCCGATCCTGCTGTGGTCGCCCGACTCCAAGAAGGTCGCCACCTACCAACAGGACCAGCGCAACGTGGGCGACATGTACCTGGTGGAGACCAAAGTTGGGCATCCGGTACTCGAAGCGTGGAAGTATCCGCTACCGGGAGACGATACGATAGCGATGATCCAACGCGTGATCCTCGACGTAGAAAGAGCGAAGGTGATCCGCCTACAAATGCTGCCGGACCCGCACCGGTCCAGCCTTTGCGACGACGTGGCCTGCCGCAGCAGCGAGCCGTCGGATGCGGGCGATTGGACCGACGTCGAGTGGAGTCCGGACTCATCCCGGCTGGCTTTCGTTTCCACCTCGCGCGACCACAAACAAGAGACGCTGCGCATGGCCGACGCCGCGACCGGCACGGTGCGCGACGTTATGGAGGAACGTATCGCGACGCAATACGAATCCGGCCAGGGGAACGCAAGTTGGCGCCTTCTCAGCGACTCGAACGAGTACATCTGGTACTCCGAGCGCGACGATTGGGGCCACCTCTATCTCTACGACCTGGCCACGGGGAAGCTCAAGAACCGGATCACCTCCGGCGATTGGGTGGTGACGCAGTTGTTGCGCGTCGACCCGAAATCGCGCACGCTCTACTTCCTGGGCAGCGGGAAGGAACCCGGACGCAACCCTTACTTCAGTCATCTTTACCGCGTCGGCGTGGATGGGCAGGGGCCCAACCTACTGACCCCGGAGGACGCAAATCATCAGGTCACGTTCTCGCCCTCTGGCCGCTATTTTGTGGATAGCTATTCCAAGCCCGACGTTCCGCCCGTGACCGTGCTTCGCGATTCCGGCGGCAAGCTGCTCGCGACCCTTGAGAAGGCAGATATCTCGAACCTGCTGGCTGCCGGGTGGAAGCCGCCTCAGCCGGTCACGGTGAAAGCGCGCGACGGCTCGACCGATCTCTACGGGCTGCTATTTCAACCCAGCCACCTCGACCCGCACAAGAAGTATCCCATCGTCAACAGTATCTATCCCGGTCCGCAGGGAGGCAGTGTGGGCAGTTGGTCTTTCGTGCCCACCCGCGGCGACACGCAGGCTCTCGCCGAACTGGGATTCATCGTGGTGCAAATTGAGGGCATGGGGAATCCCCTTCGCTCGAAGAAGTTCCACGACGCGTATTACGGCAACATGGGAGACAACACGCTGCCCGACCAGATAACCGGGATGAAACAACTGGCCGACCGCTACCCCTGGATCGCCATCGACCGCGTCGGCATCTACGGACACTCCGGGGGAGGATACGCCACGGCCGACGCGATGTTCCGCTACCCGGACTTTTTCAAGGTGGGGATCTCCGAGGCCGGCAATCACGACAACCGCGAATATGAAGACGACTGGGCCGAGCGCTATCAGGGGCTGCTGACTCACACCGCGAACGGGGGCACGAATTACGACGACCAGGCCAACCAGAATATCGCCAAGAACCTGAAGGGCCATCTGCTGCTGGCGCACGGCACAATGGACGACAACGTGCCGCCTTATAACACCCTGCTAGTGGTAAACGCGCTCATCAAGGCCAACAAGGATTTTGACCTGCTCCTGCTGCCGAATCGCCACCATGGATTCGGGAATGAGCCGTACATGATACGACGGCGATGGGACTACTTTGTTCGTTACCTGATGGGCGCGGAGCCGCCGAAGGAATACGAATTGAAGCCGCCGCCCGATCCCTTCGCAGGCCCGCCAATGTGAGTTGTGAAAACTGATGAGTCGAGTGAAGCACCCCCCTCTTGGGGAGAAACTTTATTCAGAGGACAGGTGGAGCCAACCTAATGCACCAACCGATCCGAATCGCTGTCGCCGGCCTGGGGCGGATGGGAATCATCCACGCCCTTCACGTTCATGAATTAGCCCGGGACACGGGCAGTTGCACACTCGCCGCGCTTTGTACCAGCGATGCGACCAAGGCCGCGCGATTCGCCGCCGAGACGGGCAGCGACGTTTCGGTTTTTCACTCTGTCAAAGAACTTGCCGAAGCACGCGTTGCGGACGCGACCGTGATTGCGACCGCCACACCCTGCCACCGGGAGCACGCAACTGCGCTGATCGCGCACGGGCAGCGCGTCCTCCTGGAAAAGCCCATGACGGAGGTTTACGAGACAGACCTCGAGTTCGCCACCGAACTTGACCGTACCCATCCACACGCTTTGATGCTGGCCTTCCAACGCCGTTTCGACCCGCCTCTGCACTACGCGCGGGAACTGGCAAGCAGCGGCGCCATCGGGCGGATCTTCAAGGTTTACTCGGCCATGGAAGACTCTCGTCCCGCGCCCGACGGCTTCAAAAGCGGGGGCATCCTGGCGGATATGTCCATCCACAACGTCGATGAGGTCCTGTGGCTGACGGGGAAGATGCCACGTGCCGCGGTGATGATCGGCTCGCGCATTTACAGCCATCGCTTGAGCACCTGCGAGGAGGATTTCGACGACGCCCTGCTCTATCTCTGGTTCGAGGGGGAACTAGTGGCCGAAGTCCAAGTGGGGCGCAATCACGTCGCGGGCTACCGGACCGAAACCGCAATCTACGGCGAGGAGGGAGAAATCCAGGTCAATCGCTTTCATCAGAAGCCGCTCGAGGTCATCGTGACGGCTTACGGGCGGCGTGGCCGGACAGAGCCCCTTGCGCAGAAGAGTTTTTCCATGCGCGATTACGGCCGGTCCGTGCCCGAGTTCATCGAACGCTTTGGCTTGGCGTACCAGGCAGAGTTGGCAGCGTTCGTCGAGTGTTGCCAATCCAACCAGCCGTTTCCAGTATCGCAAAGGGATGGTGTGCGAGCGCAGCAGGTTATCCGGGCCGGCATGCGCTCCAAATTGACTCCCGCTTCCGTTGCGTCAGCAGGTCAGTTTCCCCTATAATGCACTTGGACCCCGAATCAACAGGATTTGCATAATGCCTTCGCCAATTGTCCAGAAGCTTCAAGAAGAGATTAACGTGTTGGAGCACGAACTGAACTCCGAGCTGCCCAAGGAGCTGAAACGCGCGCGCGCCTTGGGCGACCTGAGTGAAAACGCCGAATACCACATGGCGAAGCAGCGCCAAGAATTCGTCAGCGCGCGCTTGATGCAGCTCAAGAACCGGCTGGCGGACCTCTCGCTCATCAACATGAAAAACATTCCGAAGGATCGTATCGCCTTCGGTTCAAAAGTGACGTTGTACGACGTCGACCGCGACGTGGAGATTGAGTATCGGTTGGTGACCAGCGAAGAAGCTGACGTCAGCAAGGGGCTGATCTCCACGACCTCCCCGATCGGCCGGGGCTTAATGGGCAAGAAACCAGGTGACACGATCACCGTGACCACGCCCAACGGCTCCCGCGAGTTCGAAATCCGCACCGTCCTGACCTTATACGATCAGGCTTAGCGATTTTCGTCAAACGTGCGCCCGCCTGGAGCGCAGAGACCTACCATGGTAACGCGAAAAATAGGCGACACCCTTCAGCACGTCTTGGATGCCGTTGTCCGCGGCTTTGCCGCCAGCGGGATCAATCCCAATTTCCTTACGTTCATCGGATTTGCCATCAATTGCCTGGCGGCGTACCTGTTCGCCTACGGGTATTTTCGTTGGGCCGGCGCTACGATCATCCTGGCAGGCGTGTTTGACATGACCGATGGCCGCGTCGCGCGCCTGTCCAAGCGCGTGACCGCGTTCGGCGGATTCTACGATTCGGTCATGGACCGCTACTCGGACCTGTGCCTGTTGATCGGACTGCTGATTTATTACGGGCGCATCAGCCGCTACACCTATGTGTGCCTCGTGGCCGTCGCCATGATCGGCTCCGTGATGATCAGCTACACCCGCGCGCGCGCTGAAAACCTGATTCCCACGTGCAAAGTGGGATTTATGGAACGGCCCGAACGCGTGGTGTTGATTATTATTGGTGCGCTCTTTGACCGCATGGCCCCGGTGCTGTGGCTGATCGCCGTGCTGTCCAACGTCACGGTGATCCATCGCATCCTCTACACCCGTCAGGAGGCCCGCAAGCTGGCTGTTCAACAGGCCGTATCCGCATGACCTCCGTCGGCCAGAGTTCCCCGCAGTTTAGAGCATGGTGACCACCTCTCAATTCGAGACCCAAGCCAACAACATGGTGGAAACCCAGCTCCGGGCGCGCGGCATTCGCGACGAACGAGTGCTCGAGGCCATGCGAGTGGTTCCCCGCCATGAGTTTGTTCCCGCGGAATCGGTGGGTGCGGCTTACGACGACAGGCCTTTGCCGATCGGTAAGCGCGAGACAATTTCCCAACCTTACATTGTGGCGGCCATGACGCAGGCAGCGCGCGTCGAGCCCGGCGATAAAGCTCTCGAAATCGGCGGAGGCAGCGGATACCAGGCGGCGATCCTTGCCCACTTGGGCGCTACCGTTTGGATGATTGAAGTAAATCCACGGCTCGCGGAAGAAGCGCGCAATCGCCTGGCCCGCCTGGGTTACAGAAATGTTGAGGTGCTTGCCGGCGACGGAAGTGAAGGCCTCGCCGCCCAGGCGCCCTACGACGTGGTCGTCGTGAGCGCCGCCGCTCCACGCGTGTCTCGGGCCTTGTTAAGCCAACTGGCCGAGGGGGGTCGCCTGGTGGCGCCCGTCGGGAATCTGCAAACGCAGGAGCTCTTGTTGCTTTGCCGGCGCGGCAGCGAGATCACCACTCGCCGCCTCGACGCGTGCCAGTTTGTGCCGCTCGTCGGAAAGGGTGGCTGGCAGGAGAAGGAAATCAGAGGCTAGGAGTCAGAAGCCCGTAGCGGGTAGACGGCATAAGGCGAAGGCAAACCGCCGCAAGCGGGGTCTTTTTCCCGCTCGCCGCGTTCTGGTCCAGGCTTCTGACTTCTAACTTCTAGCTTCTACCTCCCAACTTCTGATATTGTCTCGCTCCATGCCCGAGCCTTTCCTTAGCATCGTGATTCCTGCTTACAATGAAGCTGGCCGTATCGCCAATTCGCTGGAGGCGATTGAGAAGTACGTGCGGGGGAAAAACTCTCCCGTCGAGACAATCGTGGTGGACGACGGCTCGACGGACAATACCGTGGAAGTTGCTTCCGCTTACACGGCGATTCGAGTGTTGCGGAACGAAGGGAATCGCGGCAAAGGATATTCGGTCCGGCGCGGAGTGCTGGAGGCGCGAGGCGAACTGATCCTATTTACCGACGCTGACCTTTCCGCTCCCATCGAAGAAGCGGACAAACTGCTAACGGCTTTGGAGTCCTCTCGTGCCGATGCGGCAGTGGGTTCACGAGCGCTCGAACGAAAGCTCATCGGCACTCACCAATCACCGTTCCGCGAATGGGGAGGCCGATTCTTTAACCTGCTGGTCCGGATCGCCACCGGCCTGAATATCCACGACACCCAGTGTGGGTTCAAGTTGTTCCGGCGCTCCACTACTCGCCGCGCCTTCGAGCTTCAGCGCGTGGAACGATTCGGATTCGACCCGGAGATTCTCTTCTTGATCGAGCGCCACGGGGGGAAGGTGGTGGAGGTCCCGGTTCGCTGGAATCACAACCCTGCCACCAAGGTGCATTATCTCCGTGACTCATTGCACATGACCCTGGACTTGGTGATACTTCGCTGGCGAGCGTTGACGGGCCAATACCGCGCCTGATCTCGCGTTGGCCTTTCGAACACCATTCCAGTGTTTTCGTTTTAACCATCAACATCCAGGTCCATGTGAAAGCGGCGAAAACGGAGAAACACGCCTATAATTTGTTTCGAGCCAACATGGAGGTTGAGACCGATGCCAACGACATCCAAGGAGAAGATCACACGACGGCAGGCTGTCCAGGTGACCGGTAAGGCTCTCGCGGGTGCGGCCGGCCTGAATGCGTTGTCGTCTCTCACCAGCGGGGCGGGGCTGCCGAAATTCGGCGCAGCGCCGCACCTGGGAGGCGCTGCGGGCGGTGCGAACTCCAGCCAAAAACTCAGGATCGCCACCTGCCAGTTTCCCGTGGGTGGAATCCCCGCGGAGAATGCGAATTACATTCGGGACTTCATGCACGCGGCGGCAGGACAGGGAGCGCATCTCCTGCATACGTCGGAAGGCAGCCTGTCCGGATATGCCGGGTCCGACTTCGCGACGTTTGAGAAATACAACTGGGACGCGCTGCGCAAAGAGGTTGCCGATCTGCGCACGCTGGCCGCAAATCTGAAGATGTGGCTGGTTCTCGGGTCGGCTCATTTCCTGGACGAGAACGCGAAACCCACCAACTGCCTGTATCTGATCGACTTGCAAGGCGAGATTGTGGACCGTTACGACAAGAGCTTTTGCACCGAAGGCGACCAGAAATACTATTCGGCCGGCAATCGCCTGGTGACCCACGAAATTCAGGGAGTGAAGGTCGGCTTGGCCATTTGCTATGACATCTGCTGGCCGCAACTCTACATCGCCTACCGGAAAATGGGCGTCACGGTGATGATCCATTCCATGTATAACGCGGGCGACAAGGGGAAGAACTGTCTGGACACCCTGAACAATCGCGAGGTGCCCACGCGCTGCGCCGACAATCGCCTGTGGGCAGTAGCGAACAATTCTTCCAAGCCTTATTCCCACTGGGGTTCGTTTATCGCGCGGCCGGATGCAACGATCGCCAAGGAGTTGGAAATCAATAAGCCCGGCATGCTGGTTCACGACTTTCCGGACAGCCTAGCTCCGGACGGGTGGTATCACAATCACTGGCCGATGGAAATGGCCGAGAATACGATCATGACTTGGGGGACGCCCAGCGATCATCCACGCCAACGCGACGGCCAAAGCGAGCCATAGGCAAAGGGAAGAAAACTGTGCCCTTAACGTACAGAATGAAAAGGCCCGGGTCGGTTGCTTAGGGTGAAAGCTAGCGGTCTAATTCTCGTTTTGTCTGCGCCTCATATCCGCAACGATTTTCCGCCACTTTTTTCTTGACTCGCCCAAAAAGCGGACTTAATATCGGCCCATCGCTAGAAAGGAGGTGATCCATGTCGATAGAAAGTGACAGTAGTAATCTTAGCGAGGGTGCTGAGGCTTAGGCGCAAAGCACGCGCTCGTTCGTGGGTCCCTCTCTCTAGC
>CAZCVY010000119.1:0-19985 GCA_964501985.1 uncultured Acidobacteriota bacterium
TTATTCCTGGTGGGGCGCACGCCGTCCACGGAGGAACTCATTTCTTCGGGGAAACTCGCGGACCCGGCCAAGAATAACTCCGAGGCCTACGTAGTGCAGTCGGTCATGGCGGCTGGGAAACCGCAAGTGGCATTTTTGGGCGGCACGGGAATTGCCACCTTGTATGCAATTTACCATTACCTTGAGAAGGCATGCGACTGCGGATTCTATTGGGATGGTGATCATGTGCCGCGCCGCGAAACGCTGCCCGTTCAAGACATTCACATTTTGGCGCAGCCGCACTTCCTGGAGCGCATGTGCATGAATCTGACACTCTACTGGTATTCTGTTCCCTGGTGGGAGTGGGAAGACTGGAGAGCGTACATCGACTGGACGCTCAAGGCTCGCTTCAACATCCTGAGCCTGTGGGACTCCCCGGGAGAGGACGTGGCGTGGAAGCGTGCCTGGAAGCAGATGGGCGTGGAGGTCGCGGACAACTCCTATTCCGGCCCTCCCTACGAAATCTTTGCTCCCATCAAGTACGGCGTTCGAGGGCCTCTCGCCGAGGCCTGGAGAGAAGGCCAGTCGGAGCTGAACAAGCAAATCACCCGGTACGCTCGCGAGCGGGGGATGCGATCGCTCGCGCCGGCGGTGCCAGGAATCATCCCTCCTGAGTATGCCGCGGCTCATCCGGATGCGCGGACTCTCGAGATCTCGTGGGCGGGTTTGCCCAAGCAGAAATACCTCCACCCGCTGAGCCCTGAGTACCATGATGTGGGCAAAGCCTTCCTTGAGCAGTACATCTCTCTTTACGGCAATGACCACCTCTATTGGCTGGAGAACTATTTGGAATGCGATATCGTCGGCAATGGCGATTTTCAAAGCGGCGTGCGCAGGGAAATTGCCGGAGCGAACTTTAAAATCGTGGATGAGGTTGACCCTCAGGGAGTAGGGATCTACTCCGCCTGGAGTTTTCTGTTCAAATCTCAGTACTGGACGCCCCAGCTTATCAAAGCGAGCCTCGAGCGAATGCCGGCCGGGCGGGTAAGGGTTCTCGACCAGTGGGCGGAGATGGTGCCTGAACACAAACGCGCCGATTACTTCAACGGGCGGCCGTGGCATTTCGGTATGGTGTATTCCTTTGGCGGCAACACCAACCTGCACGGCAACATGGCGTTCATCGAAAAGCAATTCCACAGCGTTGCGGACGATCCTCGTGCCAAACAGTGCGTTGGCTTCTACCCGAACGAAGAAACCATTCACCACAATTACTTCTATTACGAATTCCTCTGCCGACTGGGTTGGAATCCCCGTGAAGTGGATTTGCGTTCGTTCACGCGCGATTACGCCCGCGAGCGTTATGGGGCGAGCGGCGCGCCGGCGATGATGGCGGCACTCGGCGAGCTCCTGGCGAGCGTGTATGGGTCGGATGACCTGACGCAGCCCTATTACTGGCATCGTTTGGGAACGGGAGCAGAGTACTTCCGGCTTCAGGTGGCGGACCGGCGAGCCTTTATTCCACACTTGCGGAAAGCTCTGGAACTTGCACAAGCGGCCGCTCCGGCCCTTGGGGGCAACCCTCTCTACCTTCATGATCTGAATGACATCGGCCGGCAATATCTGGCCGAGCTTTTCAACGCCCACGTGCGGAAGATTCACGAAGCAGCCGCAGCTTTGGATAAAACCACCTTCGAGCGCGAGGCCGGCCTCCTGGAGTCCTGCATGGAGTCCATCGAGACCTTGCTCGGTCATGACGATTATTACTGGCTCAGCCCGGTCATCCGCAAAGCGCGGAAATTGCCGGGCGCTCCCGCGGATGTCGATCTGCGGGTGCGCGATATTTACACGCTGTGGGCCGACGTGATTCGCGATTACGCTTCGCGCGATTACTACGAGCTGGTACAGGGGTATTACCGACCCCGGGTCACCACGTTTATCCGTGCCTTTCGCGATGCCCTAAGCATGGACCAGCGCATGGTGTACAACTCAACCGAACTGAACCAGGAGTACGATGCCATCGAGAGGAAGTGGGTCGATGGAGGCTTCCCCCTGGTCGAGCGCGAACCCGATCCCCAACAGGTCATCACTACGATTCACTCAATTCTGGAGAAGTTTGGTCCTCCGGAAGAGTGATAAGATGATTTCTCAACATCGCGGGACTTTAATGCAGAATTATGATTCTGTAACTTCGCCAATCCCAGAAAGCCGTTGGCCTGGACCTATCCAGGTCCGAGCCTCATTATCAATTATTCTCATCGCAGCGGCTTGTTGCCTGACCCCTCGCATTTCCCGGGGCGCTGAACCCGCGCCAGTATCCATCATGGTCCCAGCGACCGCGGATCCCGTCCTGAAGTTTGCCGCCCAAGATTTAGGCAATTATCTCAATGAACTCACGGGCGAACCAGTCGCCCGGCAGAACGCTCCTGCACGGCACCACATCTATCTGGGCGAAATGCCCGCGAAAGCACCGGCCGCAGAGGCATCGGACCTACGGGGCGCCGTCGAGAAGCTTCAGGAAGATGGATTCATCATTCGCTCGATGGGGCCTGACGTCGTTATTATGGGGAACGGAAGCAGAGGCAGCCTCTATGGCTGTTACGCTTTCCTCGAACGCCAAGGGGTGCGCTGGTTCTTTCCCGGGAAGCAATATGAGGTCGTTCCGCACCACGCAGTGAATTGGACGACGCCGCTCAACATCTCCGAATCGCCAACTTTTCCCAAGCGCATCCTCTTTTACTGGCCGAACAATTATTCCTCGGTGGTGGATTGGATCGACTTCTCCGCCAAGCTTCGATTGAATCGGGTGGCGTTTCATTATACGTGGCCGGCCCGCGATTGGTACCTGGTGCTGCAATCGAAGCTCGTGCCCGAACTCCGGAAGCGCGGAATGGAAATTGAAGTGGGAGGGCATTTCCTCTCCACGTTCATGCCTCGAACGCTCTTCTTTCAACATCCCGATTGGTTCCGGATGAACGAACAGGGAAAGCGCGCGAACGATTTCAACCTGAATCCGTTTAACCAGGAGGCGCTGGATTACCTGGCCAATGGGGCAATCGAATACCTTCGCCAGATGCCGGAAGCGAGCCTGTTTCATCTGTGGGCTGATGACATCGACGGAGGTGGCTGGAGCCACGAGCCCGGCAAAGACGATTACACTCCATCCGACCAGTCGTTGCTGGTGTCGAATTACCTCGTGAAGAGGTTGCGCGAGAAGCTTCCCAATGCCGACCTGGCTTATCTCGCCTACCACGATACGGTTTATCCGCCTCGCGTCGTGAAGCCGGAGGCGGGCCTCGTTTACCTATATGCTCCACGGGAGCGTTGCTATGGCCACGCGCTGAACGATCCATCGTGTGACCTTAACCGCAAATACGCTCAGGCTCTCGAGAACGGATTGCCGACCTTTGGCAGCGCCCACGCGGAAGTGTTCGAATACTATGCGGACCAAATCCTCTACGAGAATATGACCAATCCGCCCATTCCGGATGTCCTCAGCGCGGACTTGCAGTACTACCACCAACTGGGGATTCCCGCGGTGGGGGCGCTCATGACCAACACCAGCAACTTTGTGACGCCGATGGTCAACATGTTTCTCTATCCGCAGGCGCTGTGGGATACGCATCGCGACTTGAACCAATCGCTCAAGGAGTATGCCACGCTCTACTTTGGCGATCCCAGCCTGACCGAGTATTTCAAAGAGCTGTCGCAGGGATGGAAAGACGTGCTGAAGGTGTGCCATTACCAGCATCCGGGCGATGCTTGGGATAACCTGCGAGCCGACAATGAAACCGACGAGGCACTGGAATTCCATGTGCATGGCTTGGAAACCGCCATCGCCGGACCGCTGGCGCACGCGGCTTCGATCCTCGATCAGTGCCTGCACCACGCGACAGAGAAGCAGCGGATTGAGCGCTTGAAGGGCGAAGAAGTCTCGATGAACTTCACCCTGCGCCAGGCAAAACTCTTCTATCATCTCCTCAAGGGCGAACGTCTTTACCGAATCTGGAAAACCGAGCACGACCAGAATGCGGGACTCGGCGCCCTGACCGAACTGGCGCTGGCTCGGCGAACCTGGGAAAGCCAGAAGAGGTTCGTCGCGATGTCCGGAATGAAGGCGAATCCGCTGATCCCTGATCCAACCCAGCTCGATGCAAGGGCGGCGGAATTGGCAAAGGCCATCACCGGTGATCCTGCCAGCGTGGTGGGAGTGAATATCTTCGGGTTCGGATCGGACACCATGGAAGAACAACTGATGAATGGCGTCGCGGGATTCATCCTGGCAGGCCCCACGGGCTCGAAAGCCGTCGTGTGGACAGACGTCGCGGCCCATCGCGCTGCCCTGCGGCCGGATATCGCTGGCGTTCTTTGGCTCGACGAGTTGGGGAAGCCACTGCCCCGCGGCACGCTTGATCTCTATGCTACGCCGGCTGTGGCCGATGCCAAACAGATGCCGGCCGACAAACTATTCAGGGCCTTGCTCGAAAGCCAGTCAAAGCCTTAGCGGGAACTTCTCATCACGCTGGAATACTTTTGCGGAAGCAGATCCGCTGTCTGCTGGCCACCGCACATCGTGATTCCGGGCAAGCGCGGGCGGCGGCGTTTAGGACATTCACCTATGCACTTTCACCTCCTGGACTGGGTCATCGTGGTTGTCTACCTGTTGGGGACGATGGCCGCAGGTTTGTACGGTAAGAAGTACGTCTCCGGGCTTTCCGATTTTCTGGTTGCCGGCCGCCAACTGGGCACTTTCATCGGGGTTGCCACGCTCGCGGCGACGGAGATCGGCACCATCACCTTCATGTACTACGCGGAGCTGGGTTATAAAACCGGCTTTGCCTCTTTCGTGAATGGCCTGATCGCCGGGGCCGTCATGATCGTCATCGGCCGGACCGGATTCATCATCCGCAGGCTTCGCGCGCTGAGGCTGATGACCATCCCGGAGTTCTTTCAGGTGAAGTACAGCAAGAACCTCCGCGTGGTCACGGGAATCCTGGTGGCGATCGGCGGCATCCTGAACATGGGAGTGTTTCTGAAGGTCGAAGGGACTTTCCTGGCCATCATCACCGGCATTTCCCTGGATCACTTGAAGGCCACGATGACCGCCATCCTCCTGCTGGAGCTTGCGTACACGGTGCTGGGCGGCATGGTATCGATTGTCATCACCGACTTCCTTCAGTTCATTGCCCTGAGTCTCGGCACGATTCTGGTATCGCTCTACTCGATCCATATTGTCGGCTGGGAGCACATGCGCGCCACCGTCTACGCCAACATGGGCTCACAAGGGTTCAACCCCTTCACCAATGCGCAGTATGGATGGGCTTACATTGTGTTCCAGATTCTCCTGTGGATGGCGGTTGACACTTGCTGGCAAACCACCGCCATGCGCACCTTCTCCGCGCGCGATCCGGAGACCAGCAAGAAGGTGTTTACCTGGGCCGGGTTCCTCTATCTGGGCCGCGGGATGATGCCCATGCTGTGGGGCATTGCCGCGCTCGCGATGCTGGGTCCGAATGCAAACTCTCTGGAGGCGATGCCGGTGATGTTGACTCGCATTCTGCCCGTTGGCATTCTGGGGCTGGTTGTCTCCGGCATGCTGGCCGCAACCATGTCGGTGAACAGTTCGTATCTGCTGGGTTGGAGTTCCATCATCGCGCAGGACATCATTCTCCCGCTCCGCAAGAAACCGCTCAGTTCGCGGAGCCAGGTGCTGCTCAACCGCGTCGCGAACCTGTTCGTGAGCCTGTTCGTGCTTTTCTGGGGAATCTGGTACACGCTGCCGGGACCCACGTACTTCTATCTCAATATCACGGCTTCGATATTCCTCGCCGGCGCATTTGCCGCGGTTATTGGAGGACTCTTCTGGAGCCGCGCTAACACGCTCGGCGGATACTGCGCCATGATTGCCGGGGCCGTTGGCGCAGTGGGCTTTTTCTTCTTCCGGATACCCGCCAGTTACGCAGGCCTCGGGTCCTTTGCACTGGCCGGAGCGGCGATGGTCGTTGGCTCGCTTCTCGGAAAGAGCTCGACGGCGAGCCCGGCGGGACGTGCAGAGGGAGCGCCTGTGGCGGTCTAGAAAGCGTTCATGGGTTGAATCGGCAGGGGGGAAAAGGGAGCGAACACGAAAACTATGGGCAGGTTGGACGGAAAAATCGCGATTGTCACCGGAGGCGCGGGGCCCGGCATCGGCCACGGAATCTCGACGGTCCTGGCTCGCGAGGGCGCGTTCGTGGCGATTCTGGAAATCGATCTCGAGTCCGCCGAAATCGTCCGCAAGCGGATTGAGAAGGCGGGTGGCCACTCCATGGTCCTCCGCTGCGATGTCAGCAAGGCCAGCGACGTTCGCTCGGCGGTCGAGCATCTCGTCGAGGCGCAGGGCCATTTGGATGTACTGGTGAACAGCGCGGGAATAGGCATGATCCGACCCGTCGCCGACGCGACGGAGGAGGAATTCGACCGCGTCGCTTCCATCGATCTGCGGGGCATGTGGCTGTGCTGCAAGTTCGCGATTCCGCACCTGCAAAAGCAAAAGGGCGGAGCGATCGTCAATATTGCCTCGGTGCATAGTCGCGGGACGATGCCGATGTTCGGCATTTACGCCGCGATGAAGGCTGGCGTGGTGGGCCTGACGCGAGGAATTGCGGTGCAGTATGGCCCCGACAAAATCCGGGCCAATGCGATTTGCCCTGGCCTCGTGGATGGCATCCAATCGCGTGAGATCGCGGCCAAGCTTTCCACCGACGTCGATCGCTGGCTGGAGGACTTCGTGCGCCGTCACCAAACCATCCCCGAGCTGATCCAACCCGAAGACGTCGGGCACCTGGTGGCTTTTCTCGCGAGCGATGAGGCGCGCTACATCACCGGCGCGGAGATTCCCATCGACGCGGGTACGTGGGCTCAACTCACCAGCCGGGATTGAGGAACCATGCGCATTACTGCGATTGAAAAAATCAAGGTCGTGGTGCCGACGAAGCCGGACACGGTCAACAGCCCGGAGGTCCACGACCCCATGCACATGCTGGTGCTCGACGGCAAGCCGGCATGGCAAATCCAGTTCGACCAGATTTGGAAGTACATCTATCGCGTCCGGACCGACGAGGGGATTGAAGGACTGGGGGAAAGCTATCGCGGCGTGAATCCCCAGGTCGTCGATGGCATCATTGCGAGCCTGGTCGGCGCCGATCCCATGAAGATGAATCTGCGTGACCTGCCGATTGCGTGGTCGCGCGAATACGACGGCTTTGAGTGCGCGATGTTCGACCTGGTGGGAAAGAAGCTCGGCGTGCCCGCGTATCGCCTGCTTGGCGGCGCATATCGAGAAGCCATCGAGGTTGACTACTGGACGGGCCGCCGAACCACCGCGGACGCTATTCGCAAAGCCCGAGAAGGATATAAGGCAGGCTTCCACGGCATCAAGTTCAAGTGCAACTTGCAGGATGACGTCGTGGCCTGGGCAGAAGGCGTGCAACACGCGTGCGGCGCCGGATTCCGCATTGTGCTGGACCCCAACACGCGATTCGAGCGGCCAGCCGAGGTTCTGCGTTTCGCGCGGCAACTCGAAGCGGTGGGGAATGTTCAGTGTCTGGAAGACCCGGTCCCGCGGTGGAACCTCGAATGGTATCGGTTGCTTCGGGAGAAGACTTCCCTGCCCATCGCCTTGCACGTCGCGCTGCCCTACCTCGAACTGGGCCAGATGCTGCAAGACACCGTCAAGGCGATTCAACTTGAAGCCGTGGACTATTTCAACTTCAACTGCGGCATCGCCAACTTCGTGCGAATGGCCGACATTTCCGACGCGGCGGGAATTCCCTGCTGGCACGGCAGCGAAGTGGACTTGGGCATCCTGGAAGCCGCCTACCTTCATGCCTGCGCCGCGGCTCGCAATTGCACCCTTCGCAGCGACATCTTCAGCGAGCTGGTACGGGAAGATGACTTGATCGTCGAGCCCATTTCCATCAAAGACGGGCGTGCCTCCGTTCCGCAAGGTCCCGGCCTAGGCGTTCAATTGGATCTAGACGCTCTCAAGAAATATCACGTCGATTAGGCCCCCTCCGTCAGCGCTTCGAACTCCATAAGGAACGAGAGAGGCAACAGCCTCCGCGACGTCCACATAAGACGCCAAAAGGAATGCTTGGCACTGCCGCGCAGTTGGATTACTATGTCTTGCTTTTGTGCCGCAGTTAGCCCCATCGACTTTTTTCCCCTGGGCCCGTGCGCGTTCCAAAACCCACGTCACCGGCGGATTTAAGTCGCAGTCTTCCATTTCGATCCCTGCTGCGTCCGCGTGAATCGCGCAGCGGGAGCACATCAAACTGGCCCTATGAAGCATTCCGGTTCATTACTCCTTTCTTTGTTGGCATTGATTCTACCTGGCATGGCCGTTGCTGATTCCAGACCTTTAGGCGCCAACACCACATTGGTCATCCCGCGCGTATCAAGCGCTCCCGGCCTGGAGAACTTTCTGGGAATGAAGCCCGATTCTGAGTGGGAAGGCAAGCTGGCCAAGGTTGAGGGCTTTACGCAACGCCTGCCGAGCGACGGCCAACCTGCAAGCCAGAGGACCGTCGCCTACCTGGGCTACGATTCCAACAATCTTTACTGCATTTACGTGGCTTTCGACTCGGAACCTGCGCGCATCCGCGCCCACCGCGTCGCCCGCGACAGTTTTTACATGGAAGATAAAATCGATCTCTTCCTGGATACATTCCACGATCATCGCCGGGCCTATGTTTTCAGTGTGAACCCGTACGGCCATCAGTTGGATGGGCTCTGGACGGAGGGCCCCAAGAGCCAGTTCGACGGCACGTGGGACGGGGTTTGGGAATCACGCGGAAAACTCACCAGCCAGGGATACGTCGTCTGGGTCGCGGTTCCATTCAAGACCTTGCGCTTTCCAAAAACCGAAAAACAAACCTGGGGAATTGTCTTTGTGCGGTGGATTCCGCGGCATAACGAATCCAACTGTTGGCCCTGGATCTCGACGCGCATCGAGGGCCGGATTAGCCAGGAGGCCACGCTCGCCGGCCTGGAAGGAATCTCTCCGGAAAAGCGCGGCGTGCTGACACCGTACGCTTATGCCCGCACGTACCGAACTCTCGACCAGACTGATGCGGCCAATCCGGAATTCCAGAGCAAGACGCTGGATCCCAAGGTGGGCACGGACGGGCGCATAGTGTTCAAAGATTCATTCGCCGTTGACATGACGGCGAACCCCGACTTCTCCCAAGTCGAGTCGGACCAGCCGCAGATTACGGTGAATCGGCGATTCACCGTGTACTATCCCGAAAAGCGGCCGTTTTTTCTTGAGAACTCCAACTATTTCGCCACCCCCATGAACTTATTGTTTACCCGCAACATCGCCGATCCCCAGTTCGGGCTGCGGCTGACAGGCAAGGAGGGCCCTTACGCCGTCGGGGCGCTGGTTGTGGACGACCGCTCACCCGGCGAGGCGGTGGAACCCGGAGAACCGCTTTACGGCGACCGCGCAGTCTTTGACGTGCTGCGCATCAATCGGGATATCTTCCGGCAATCTTCCGTCGGCATGATCTACACTGACCGGGAATTTGCCGGGACCTATAATCGTGTGGGAGGATTCGACACACGGCTCAAGCTGCGAAAGAATTGGTGGCTGACCGGTGAAGCAGTGACGAGCGAGACGTCGTTGCCCGGCGGACCCCGCACCGCCGGCCCCGCGTATAACGCCCAACTGCGTTACGATGGCAGGCAGTTCTTTTCCAACACCCAATTCAACGATCTGAGTCCGGGCTTCAATACTCTTACGGGATATATCGAGACCGATGCAGTGGATCGGCCCGTCTACGTCGGGCGCACCATTACGCAGCCGCCGCTCCGCATCAATATGCGGGGAGTCAGTGAAGTGGCGATGTACCGCTTTCGCCCGGAGCACAGATACCTGGTTTCCTGGGGTCCCACGGTCTTCATCAATCCCGTCTGGGACCATCGCGGAAACCGCTTGGACATGTATCAGGACTACACGATGACTTGGGAATTCACCGGCCAAACCGCATTCGAAATGTATTGGCAGCAGGACCAGGAGATGCTGCGGCCACAGGACTTCCAGGGGCTCACGGAGAATGTCGTTTATTCGCACCACCGCCAGGGCCTTTATTTTGAAACCAGCCTGATCAGTCAAGTGTCCTTCAAGGCCGATTATTCGCAAGGGGCGCAGATCAATATTGACCCACCCACCGGTCAATTACCGCTGCTTTCGAATGTAAACATGGCGAGTGTGGGTCTAGTCCTGCGGCCGGAAAAACACCTGCGCATCCAGAATACCTACCTCCTCGACCGGCTGACTGACCGCGCGACCGGCGCGAGTGTGTTCAACAATCACATCATCTACTCCGAATGGTTGTACCAGTTCAACCAGAGGCTTTCGCTTCGCGTCATCCCTCAATACACGACAGTGCTGGCGAACCCGCCCTTCACCTCCCTGAGCACCACCAAGAACTTCAACGGCGACTTTCTCTTCACTTACCAACTGAATCCGTTTACGGCGCTGTATGCAGGCTATAATGGGAACATGGATAATATCCAGTTGCTGCAATCAATCGGAGGCAACCAGATCTTGCGCACGCCGGGGGTCTACCAGGATGGACACCAGTTTTTTGTGAAGCTTTCGTATCTGCTGAGGTTCTGATATTTCGCCAAGGGGAGCATTTGACTTCCCCATCCTCGGAGCTAACAATGAAAGAAATGCTGACGCGCCGATCCGCAATTCTTCAACTGCTTCTCGGCCTTCCCGCGGCGGGTGCAGGCGCAAACCTCCTTTCCCAGAGCCGGACACAGGTTCCCGGCGAAGCCCGAGCCCGGTCCATGGCGCCGATCCGTTTTATAAATGCCGCCCAGTCTGCGGGACTGAATTTTCAAGTCGAGAACAGCCCGACGCCGTTGAAGCATCTTATCGAAACCATGGCGGGTGGCGTGGCCGCCTTCGACTACGACGGCGACGGCATGACGGACATCTTCTTTACCAACGGCGCTGCGCTTCCCTCTCTACAGAAGGAATCGCCCAAACATTGGAATCGTCTATTTCGAAACCAAGGAGGCATGCGCTTCAAGGACGTGACAGAAGAGGCGGGTGTGGCAGGAGAGGGATACTCGATCGGCGCCGCAGCGGCGGACTACGACAACGACGGGCACGTGGACCTCTTCGTAGCTGGGGTCAACCGCAACATTCTCTACCATAACCTGGGAAATGGCCGCTTCGAGGACGTCACAGAAAAAGCCGGGATCAAGAGCGGCAAATGGGGAGTGGCGGGTGCCTGGTTTGATTATAACAACGACGGATTGCTCGATCTTTTCGTGGTGAATTATGCGCACTGGTCGATCGAGGAAAACCGTTTTTGCGGCGATGCCGCTCGGAACGTCCGAGTCTACTGCCATCCGATGTATTTCGAAGGCCTCACAAATATGCTTTACCGCAACCGCGGGGATGGCACCTTCGAAGACGTGACGGAGCAGTCCGGGATCGGGAAACACCAGGGACGAGGCATGGGGGTTGCCATCGCGGATTACGATGGTGACGGATTCATGGACGTGTTTGTGAGCAACGATAATCAAGCGAACTTTCTATTTCACAATCGCGGCAATGGCACGTTCGAAGAGGTTGCCCTCGCCGCCGGAGTCGCCTTGATGAACACCGGGCGAGTTGTTTCCGGCATGGGGGTCGACTTCCGCGATTATGACAACGATGGGCTTCCCGACATTTTCGTCACCGACTTGAACAACGAGACCTTCCCGCTGTTTCACAACCTGGGGGGTGGCATGTTTGAGGATGCCTCGTTCTCCAGCCGCCTTGCCGTTTCTTCTGCCTCGCGAGGAGGATGGGGCGCCGGAATGGTTGATTTGAACAATGATGGCTGGAAGGACCTTGTGAGCACAAACTCGCACGCGGATGACAACGTCGAGCAGTTTTCCGCCTATCAATACCGGCAGCCGAACAGTGTCTTCGTTAATCTCGGCGACGGGACTTTTTGGGATGTGACGGCGGAAGTGGGTAAAGACTTTCAGATTCCACGCGCTCACCGGGGATGTGCGTTTGCCGACTTCAATAACGACGGCAAAATCGATATGGTTGTCTCGTCTCTCCAGGACTCGGCCGAGCTTTGGCAAAACGTCAGCCCTGACGACAACCACTGGATCATTCTCAAGCTAGTCGGAACCAGAAGCAATCGCGATGGCATTGGGGCGCGCGTGCGCATCGGGAAGCAACACAACCACATGACCACCGCCGTGGGTTATGCATCTTCCAGTCATTATGGGGTTCACTTCGGGTTGGGAAAAACGGCTCGAATCGATGAGATCGAGATTCGCTGGCCGAGCGGAATCGTGCAGATTATTCGTGACGTAACGCCCAATCAGCGCCTGGAAGTTCGCGAGCCGGCTAGATAGGTTTTTGCGCCCTAGCGTCAGGGGGGCGTGATGCTGACTTCTTTTTCCACCGTTTGATTCTCTTCTTGATTCTTCTGCTGCGCCTCCTGGTATTGCTTGAACATTTCACGCGCCAACTGACTGTCTCCATGCGACTGGTAAGCCCGTCCCAACTGATAGTGCAGGGTTCCGTCCTGATCGGCGGGCAAAGCCGCTTGCAGGTGAGGAATGGCCTTGTCCGCCTGCCCCAACTGCAGATAAGCCAGGCCCAAAGATTTCTGTGCAGGCAAGAACCGCGCTTCACGTGTGATCGCTTTTTGGAGATACACAACGGCCTCTTGCGGCTTTTGGGAATTCAGGAAGGTATCGCCCAAAAAGTAGTTGAGTGCCGCAGAATCACGGTCGAGTTGCAGCAGTTCTTGGAACAGCACCTTTGCCTCTTCGAGGCTTCCCGACTGATATAAAGCGATAGCGAGTTCACGCTTGATTTGGGGATTGCCTGGGGAGAGCTTGAGCGCCTCGCGCAATTCCTTGGCCGCCTCGGCATACTGGCGGCGCTCGGAATCGACTTTGGCCTTCAATTCATAGCTTTCCTCCGAGGGCGGGAACTGGGCCAGATGTGCGTAAGCATCGAGCGCCAAATGGTTGCAGGCCCGCGTCTTCCAATAAAGGGCCTCCGGAGAATTGGCGCCATCCGCAACAATCGCCAGGAACTCCCCTGCTCGGAATGCGCACTCCAGCTTAGCCGCACTACAGTCGGGAGCAGGAAGCTGAGCCTCTTTGGCCTGTTCCGCCGCAGCCCAATCCGCGTGCCCAGTCTGCTGATAGATCTCGGCAATTGCGGCATGGGCGCCACGCAACGAGGGCATTTTCGCCAGCGCCTGCCGGTAAAAATAGAAGGCGCTGTAAGTTTGCATGGTTTCCTGGCGCGACTCGGCCACCAAGTCGAGCCAGTATGCCGAGCCGGGCGACAGATCCGCCAACCCATCGAAGTTTTTCTGCGCCAAGCCTTCATAGCTAGAACCCAACCCGTACCAGACCTTGGCGTTGGCGGGCTCCCGCGCAGAGAGCGCCTGGAAAGCCCGCGCTGCTTTCTCAAAGCGCGACAATCCCAGCTCCGCCTCAGCCAGTGTGGCGCGGGCCGCGAAATTCTCCGGTTGAAGCTCCGACGCCTTTTGGAGGGGCTCCTGAGCTTTGGCGGGCTCTCCAAGGTCCATGTAAGCCGTCCCCATTAGGAACAGCGCCGGAAACGAATGAGCATCGATCTTGAGAACAGCTTCGTACTGCTTAATGGCTTCGCGTTTCCTTCCGGACAGGTCGAGAGCCAGCCCAAGGTTAAGAATCAGGCCCGGGTTGTTGGGTACTGCCTTCACTAATTCGGCGTAGATGGGGACAGCCTCTCCCGCGCGTCCGGCAGCCATGAGTTCTTTAGCGTGTTGAGCCTGTTCCGCCAAAGCCGGCGATTGCGCGTGGGCATTGCTTCCGGTCAGGGAAACTATCGCGGCGCAGAAAAAGACCAGAAAACGTTTCATCCACTTTCCTCTCGTCCAACATTCTACATGCTACGTGCCCGTTGCAAGCTGACAACGACAAGTTAGGAAAGAAAAAAACGCGGGCGCTGCTTGCGCAGCGCCCGCCATAGGGTAGCCGTTATTCGGAGTTAACTTCTTCCGGCCGAGGTTTTCACCCGGTCCGAAATAACTCAGACCACGACGCTAGAACCGCAGGAACGCACCGAGTTGTACAACCCGTTCACCATAGGAAGAAGTAATCTCACCCATGGTCGAGCCGCAAGTGTCCGTCCCATTCACAGCAGTCGTCGTACATCCGGTGTTGATGCCGCTAAAGTGAGGCGTATTAAACAGGTTCTCAGCTTCCGCTCGAACCTGCAAGTTGAAGCGCTCAGTGAGCTTGAAAGTTCGAGCCAAGCTGGCGTCCAACTGCCACAGGCCGGGGCCTCTGAACCACGACTCCGTCCGGTCCATGTTGCCGATGCTCGTGGAAGAGAGGTTCGGGACAAAGGCGCTAGGGTTGAACCACTGCGGATAGCCGAGGGAATTATTGGCTGCCTTCAGGTACTGCAGTGCCGCGACGTGATCAGGAACCGCGCTGGTGCCAGGCGTGTTGATATTGCTCACATCCTGACTGATTCCCAGCGGTGCACCCGTGAAAGCGGTGAAAACGCCGTTCAACTTCCAGCCCCCGATGACCGCATTGGCGCCCCTGGAGCTGGAGAATTTCTTGCCTTCTCCAAAGGGCAGGTCATAAACAAAGGCCAGCTTCAAATTCTGGGTGTAATCGAAGTTCAACGGACCATAGTTAAGCGACTGGCACCCTTTGGGCATGGCCGCTGAAGGCGTGCAGTTAAACTCCAAGCCATTTTCCCAAGTGTCGTCACTCACATAGCCCATCGCCCGAGAATAAGTGTAGGCAGCCTGAACGAACAGTCCATGCGAGCTTCGGTGGTTTAACGTGACTTGGAGAGAGTTATAATGCGAGTCCAGGTATCCTTGGAATTGGTATAACCCCCCTGTGTACAGAACCCCCCCGTACAATGGTTCGGAACCGTAGAGAGGCGCCGCGTCCAGAGGCCGGCCGTTAAACTCGTGAACGAAGTGATTGCCCACATAGCCGACGCTAAACAAGAAGTCGCTGGGCAGCTTACGTTCAACGAACACATTCCAGGATTCGACATAACCACGGTGATATTCTCCTGGCCCCAGCGTTCCGATGGTGTCGGAGGACGGAACCTGAACGCTTCCACTGGAGATGTTGGGCACCGCGATCACGGGAATGCCCTGGGAAAACGTCGCGACGGGGTTATAGCAGGTTGAGCCCGCCGCCTGTCCGGCGCACGACGAAGCCTCGGCTGTGGTCGAAGTATCGTAGTGATCCGCGCCGATCGCGAGCGGGTAAAATCCTCGCAGGGGTCTTTCCATGGGAACCGTGTCATTGGACATGCCGAATCCCCCACGGACCACGGTTTTGGAATCGATTTGGTACGCCAAGCCGATGCGAGGCATAAACAGGGTCTTACTCGTGGTTACTCCCAGGTGCTCCGGATTGTTGCCGATCCCGCCGAGAAGCAGCAGTCCGGAAGAGGTGTCAAACTGCTCGAGCTTATCTTGGCCGTCCCGAGTGATCAGGGGGAAGTATTCCCAACGCACCCCCAGGTCGGCGGTAAACTTCGAGGTGATCTTCCACCGATCGCCAAAATAGGTAGCAATCTGGCTGTCCTTGCCGGTGGACTTGATGAACTGGGCATCGTTTTCGGCTTCGGAAATCAAGCCCAGGTCCCACATCGCATAAGAGTTCTGCACGAACGGAGTCAGGGTGACCGGGCTAGCCGCGGTTCCCAGGTTGGACGTGTTGAGCGCGGTCCCGCCGTAATCTTCAATGATGTTGCCGCGTGGGCAGCAGAAGATTTCCGGCTGGAAGGCATTCAGGTGATTATGGGAGATGTCCACGCCCATGCGGAACTCATTTGCTCCCTTGATCCAGGACAAGTTGTGAGAAGTCGTAAATGTCCAGTCGTTCCGGTTGTCGGGCTCCCAGGAGTTCAGACTACCCATACCGCTGAATCCTTGGACATTGACCCCAGGAAGGCCGGTATAGCGGACGTCACCGGCAGGAGTGTTCGTGCCCGCGATGCCGAGCACCGACTCGCCAAGAGGCTGGCCATATCCGGGTGGTTGTGAATATTCCCTCATCCGGTCAAAGCCAACATGGCCGGTCAGAACGAGGTTGGGAGAAAGCGCCCAGGTGTGGCCAACCGTCCCGATCTGGGCGAACTGGAAGGCGTAGCCGGTACCGTTCCCACCCGCCGCTTCGAGATCGAAAGGTTCATTGAATCGGTTTTGCTGAATTGACCACTTTGCCCAGAGGGTGTGAGTCTGAGTTCGGTTCCAGTCGACTCGGCCGGTCGCGATGTTGCGGGCCACGGGCCGGGCGGCCTTGGTACCGATGATGTTATACGGAGTGCCGGTCGTAATGACACCCGTGTTGGTGTTGGGTTCCGGAATCAGGCTATTGAAAGCCATGGCGCCGGTGTTCAAACGGTCCGCGGGTATAACGTTGAGCGTCCCCCCGGAGGAGAACACTTCACGCCCCGTACCATCGGAATTGCCAGTGGCGGGATCAAACACCATTCCCTGTTGCAGTGGGACGGTTAACCCTTCGGTGGTGGTTACGTTGACGCCCGGAACAACTGCGCCCAAATACGCGTTAAAGTTCCCATTCTTCAGGTCATCCGTCGGGATGAGGTCGGTGTAGCCTTCCGCCTCATGCTGCCACGTACCATCCCAGTTCACGAAGAAGAAGAGTTTGTCCTTCTTGATCGGTCCACCGATGGTAACCCCGTCATTGTTGAGGATTCCGGTGTTCGTCGCATGGTTATACCAGTTGGTTGCGTTGAGAGCATCGTCAGTATGGAACCCATAGAACGAGCCGTGGAGTTTATTGCTGCCGGACTTGGTCACCACGTCCATTGCGGCCCCGGACGTTAGTCCTTTCTCCACGTCGTAATTCGAGGTCTGGACGTTCACCTCTTCGATCGACTCCTGTGGTGGCACAACCAGCATGTGGTCAGGCAGCCAGATGAAGATGTTGGTGGCGCCATCCACGCGCGTGGTGTTGTCATGCGCCGGCAGGCCGTCGGAGTAGATCTCGAACGAGCGCTCCGGCGTATCGGCGACGGAATTTGGATAACTGTTCGAAATGCCCGAGGTCGAAAACACGCCCGGGGCGAGCAGTTCTGCCGCCTGGAAATTCCGGTAGGTGCTCAACGGCATGTTCTGCACCGCGTAGCTGCTGATTTCGGTGTGCACGTCTGCTTTTTGCGTCTGCATGACCGCCGCAGATCCCTGCACGGTAACTTCCTGCGTCTGAGATCCCACGGTCAGTTGCAGGTCCTGCACATTCACTTGTCCAATCGCCACTATGATGCTCGTCTTCTTGAATGTCTCGAACCCTTTGGCTGTCACACTCAGGGTGTAATTGCCCTCGGGCAAGTCGAGAATACGGTATTGTCCCGCCGTATCGGTTGTGGCCGACCGAGTGAGCTCTGTCTGGTCGTTCGCTATCGATACTTTTGCTTCAGGGACCACAGCCCCGCTCTGGTCGCTCACCGTTCCGGTGACCGAACCATATAGCACTTGGGCTCTGGCCTCTTGAATGAAGAGGGTGCACATCAGGCCCGCCCCTGCCAAAAAAAGCAAGAGAAGGCGTGTTACCTTCTTAGTCATAATGATGCCTCCATTTTTTCTAACCCGACCCGACGCAAGACTTGCAGATGACCACAGTAAGAGTAAGAATCTGAGAAGTGCTACAGTTAATGCTGGGCATAGGTTAAGCTCCCTTAACAACCCTTGTCAAGCAAGTTCTGTCAATATTGTTTTAAAATAACTATAATTTAGGCGCAAATCCCTCGATTTATTGGAGTAAAACCCAGTATATATTTATGATTCACAAATAATTCGGGCAAAATGTACCATGTATCGAACGAAGTTTCTAGATATAACTAGTATTACTCATAAATCGCAGAGTTTTGCGTTACACTCTGAACCGCGTTGAGTGCTGAAATCGCGGCGTGGAGAAGCCAAGTGCCAGATCTCCACCTAGTTTACGAGAGAGGTCGAGCAGTAGGCTTACTGAATAGATAACAATAAGCAGATTTGCCGGGACGAAAAGTTCGGGAATTGGCAGTGGCGGTGATTTCATTAGGCCTCATCGCCTCCGCGCGAGCAGTTATTCAAGGCTGGGTCGCTTGAGAGATTCTCCGGATGTCTCCGTCGATTTCGGTAAGCAACTGCTTCTGGCCATACGAATCTGCCTGGACACGGGCTCGGTTTAAGTATTCCAGGGCCTGCTGCTGGTTTCCGGCCCTTCCGTAAGCCGCCCCAATGGCGTAGAGGTAAGATGGCGTGCCCTCATCAACGGGTGAAAGTGTCTGGCGAAGCTGGTCGAGGCCTCCCTGGAAGTCCTGCTTGTTGATCAAGATTCGCCCCAAATTGAAGTGCGCTTGGCGAAAATCAGACTTTGCCTCGATGGCCCTGCGGTATTCACTGGCCGCATCTTCCAGCCTTCCATCAAGCTCCAATAGATATCCGAGGTTGTTGTGGGCTTCCGCATAAGAGGAGTTTATCTCGATGGCCTGCCGAAACGCCTGCGCTGCTTCCGGAAACCGCTTTGCATTCATCAAGACCACACCGTAGTCGTAATAAGCGTCCGGGAATTGAAGAGCATTGAGGGCTACAGCTTTTTGGTAGTGCTCTTTCGCCTTGTCGACGTCGCTCAACCTCCCATAGAGGATGATGAGGTTGACCTGTGCTTGAACAAGATGCGGGTCGAGTTCGGCGGCCCTCTCCGTTTCGGCAATAGCATCCTGCACGCGCCCGACCTGCTGGAGTTCTACGCCCCACTGCAAATGGGCGGAGGCGGCCATGTCAACACTCCGCATGGCGTCTCGCAGAGGATCCTCGATGGGGGGCACAAGGTCGCGGTTGGCTTCATAAAGTTTCAACTGTGCCTCGGCCGCGGCACCGTCGCCGAGTTTCCGATTGGCTTGCGCCAAAGCATAATGGGCCGCGCCGTAAGGCGGGAACAGCTCGACAGCCCGCTGAAGCGATCCGACGGCCGCAGCCGCGTCGCCCCGCAGGTTTGAGACTCGCCCCAGTCCGTAGTAGGCCTCCGCCGCGTCCGGGTGGTCCTTCAAGATCTCACTATAGAGTCTCGCGCTTTCCTCGAGGTTTGCGCTTTCCAAGAGGCTTGCCGCATACTTTAATCTCGCGGGCAGATACGTGGGATCGAGCTTCAAAGCCTGGCGAAACAAGATTGCGGCCTCCGACTGTTTCTTTTGGCGCGAGCGTAGAGTGCCTTCGTAATAAAACCATTTGAAGGCTTGAGGGCCAAGCTGATGCGCTCGGTCGTAGCAGCGGGCGGCGTCATCGGGCCGGTTGTAAAGGTCCAGAAGCATCGCGAGCTTGCCCGACGCCTCCGAATCGCCGGGGTGGGTGCTTGCTGCTTTATAAGCTTGCTGAACTTGTTCCCGAACCTCGCGCGGGAAATCGTCGATGGAAAGGAGGGGAAGATTCGGCAGGGGCTCGACCGCCCAAACCATGAGTGCGATACACCCTGCACCGATGAGCAGTGCGATCCTCGAGCGGGCAGACATGGGCTCATTCTAAACAAGAGACGACGTGAAGGTCAAAATTGGCTTGAGCTCTTCGCCAAGACACCCTTCGACAGGGCCACGCTAAAGTCCGCGAAGTTCCGCGCCGGGGAGCAAGATCACTAGCCGTCGGTGAAACCGGTGGACAAGGAGTGGCGCGATCGTCGACCCCGCCGGGGTCGAGTATCCTTGGGCCCGCTTCCCTCGCACCTGGGGCTCATGACCTTCGTGCGCCGGGCCGCCACCCTACCTCGACCTTGACGTGGCCCCGACGGCCACCCTCACGGCGCAAACGTCCGCTTGCGGGGTCGCACTTCCAAGTCTATCGGATGGGAGCAGGCGCCGCTGTCTGATTTGGACCTGGGCGTACCTGGCCCTCCTCCAAGTGGCTTGTTTTTCATACACTTATTGGGATACACGAAATATACGCGAAATACTGAAGCTATAA
>CAZCVY010000120.1:0-19775 GCA_964501985.1 uncultured Acidobacteriota bacterium
TTCCCGGGCCTTGTACACACCGCCCGTCACATCACGAAAGTGGTTTGTACTAGAAATCGCAATTCTAACCGCAAGGAAGATAGCGCTCAAGGTATGAACCATGATTGGGGTGAAGTCGTAACAAGGTAGCTGTAGGAGAACCTGTGGCTGGATCACCTCCTTTCTAAGAGAGAACCGGTTCTGGAGTTCGGCTTCGGCTGGACAGGTCCAGAACGGAATGCGAGGCGCTTTGAGATCTCAAATTTCAAATTTGAGATTTCAGAGGGGCGTGGCTGCTCAACTCAGAGGTCAAAGAGAAGTTTACAGTCGATAGTTCACAGTTTATAGTTTCAATACAAAAAGGCCGCGAGCAATCGCGGCCTTTTTGCTTTTAGGAGTATGATCATTGCCGCGACAATTGGCCTATGATTGACTCCATGATGAATTCTTCCCCTGAACTGAGCGCCAATCCGCAAGATGAGTATACGCGCCGGCTCGATGCCTGGAAGGCCACACAAGCAGTTTATGACAGTCAGCATCGCACCTTGGGGACGAGCAACCTCGCGCTCGGCGGCGCGACCCTGGCGACGATTGCTGTGGCATTGTTGTCCAAGATCATTTCGGTTTTCTGGGTACTGGCGCCGCTCAGCGCCATTATTATCTTGGCCGTCCTCCATGAACGGGTGATGAAGAGCCGCGAGCGGGCTTCACGCATCGTGGCCTTTTACGAGCGCGCGTTGGCGCGAATCGAAAATCGCTGGATGGGAACGGGTGACCCGGGCACGAGGTTCCAGGACGTGTCACACCCTTACTCCCGCGATCTCGACTTGTTCGGGGAAGGCTCACTTTTCGAGCTGTTGTGCACGGCCCGCGCGCGGGTTGGGCAAGAGACGCTGGCAAAATGGCTGCTCGTCCCCGCTTCGCCCGACGTGGTACGTGCCCGCCAAGCGGCTGTCGTCGATTTGCGGACCCGGTTGGACTTGCGCGAAAGTCTCGCGGTTCTGGCAGAAGAAGCGGCTTCCCTTGAGCCGGCGGAAGTGTTGGCGGCATGGGGGGAAGGTAAGCCACTGTTGGGGTTGAGGCTCGTGCGGTTTACAGGCGCCATGCTTGCGGTCGTATGGCTCGCGACCTTGGTGGTTTGGCTGGTTTGGGGGCACGCCTTCCCAGCTCTGCTCGTGAGCGCAATCAATGTGAGCTTAAACCTGAGCTTCCGCGAGCGCGTGCGAGAATCTGTCAGTGCCGTCGAAAAGGCCGCGCGCGACCTTGGCCTGCTTTCCGGAGTACTCGCACGCCTGGAAGAAGAGGAATTCACAGCACCCGAGCTCATTGACCTCCGCGCGGCACTCCAATCCCGTGGGCGACCTCCTTCTAAATGGATAAAAAATCTAAACCGACTGATGGAGTACATGGATTCCAGGCGGAACTTGATTGTCAAACCCATTGACCTCTTCGTACTATGGACGTTGCAGTGCGCCTGCGCGATTGAATCCTGGCGCAAGCAGACAGGTCCCGCCGTCCGCGGCTGGCTGGCTACGGTCGGGGAATTTGAGGCACTCTCTTCCCTCGGTGGTTACGCGTACGAGCATCCCGCAGATGTTTTTCCGGAATTTGCAGAGACATCACCTTGTTTTGAAGCCGAAGGCCTTGCCCATCCCCTGCTACCCGAAGGCGACGCCGTGCGGAATGACCTGCGTTTTGGGGATGACTTGCGCGTCCTGATCATCAGCGGGCCGAACATGGCGGGCAAAAGCACGTTCACTCGCGCGGTGGGGATCAACGCGGTCCTTGCTCAGTGCGGCGCTCCCGTGCGCGCCCGCCGATTGCGCCTTTCACCCCTCGCCGTAGGCGCGTCGATCTGCGTGCTCGATTCGCTCCAGGGCGGCATCTCGCGATTCTATGCTGAAATCCGGCGCCTCAAACTGATTATCGACCTTACCCACGGGCCGATTGCGGTGCTGTTTCTTCTCGACGAATTCCTGCAAGGAACAAACTCTCAGGACCGCCGAGTGGGTTCCGAAGCGATGGTGCGCAGCTTGGTCGAGCATGGAGCGATTGGACTCCTGACGACGCACGACCTGGCGCTCGCGCAAATCGCCGAGGGGCTCGGACCTCGCGCTGCCAACGCCCATTTTGAGGATCGCCTTGAGGGTGGGAAACTAATTTTTAATTACCGTCTCCAGCCCGGCGTCGTCGAGACTAGCAACGCCCTGAATTTAATGCGTTCGATCGGCCTGGAAGTGTGAGGGGCCAGGCTGTTCGCATGTTCGCACAATCTCTCCAGCGAGGTTCAATATGAGTCTTCGATATCGTTTCTTGCTAGTTTTTCTAGCGTCTCTGGCCGGCTTCGGAACGCTTAGGGCCCAGACAGCCCCGCCCGCGTTGATTGACGTGCACGTTCACCATAATGGCGACCCAGCGTTCCTGGAAAAACTCGTTGCCAAGCTCGAACCTGTGAATGGACTCGCCCTCCTGCTCACGTTTCCCAAAGATCTGGAGAGCGCGAAAGAGTTCATCACCAAGCATCCCAACCGTATCGTGGGCATGGGGCAGATCAACCTTGACGATCCCCTTGCCCTCGAGCTTGTCGATCGCTTCCACGCCGCAGGCTTTCGCGGGCTGGGGGAACTGACCGGCCCGCTCAAGAACTACGACGACCGGAGTTACTGGCCCATTTACGAGCGGGCGGAAAAATACGGGATGATCATCCTTTTCCACACCGGCATCGTCAACCGGACGCAACCGGAGATTCCCTCGGACGTCAGCGTGGACCGTATGCGGCCCACGACCCTCGATGGCATCGCCCGGCGCTTCCCCAAGCTCACCCTGATCGGCGCGCACCTGGGGAACCCTGACTACGCTTGGGCAGCGGAAGTCACACGTTGGAATCCTAACCTCTACTTCGACCTCTCGGGCAGCTCGCTCATCAAGAAGCAGGACGACCCCACGTTCTGGAAGTCCATTTTCTGGTGGTCGGGCATCGTTAGCCCGCACACGCCAGCCAACGCGCCCAATGCGTTTGAGCGCCTGGTTTTCGGCTCCGATGTTTTCAATGGAGAACTCGAGGAATTCGACCGGGCGCTCGAACGCTACCACAAAATGCTGGATGCCTGCGGCGTCCCCAAAGCCTCGCAGGACATGATCTTTGCCGACACCATGTGGAAGATTTTGAGCGCGCAGAAATAGGGGCTTCCCTATGGCCCGCGGGGGCTACTTACTGGCTGGGGGCAATGCCGCGCGCAGCGAATCTACAAGACTCCGCGCATCGGAAGGACGCAAGGATCCTGGAGCAAAATGATAGACCTTCCCAGAACTAAGGGTGATGTGGAAGGTGCTTGTGGCAACGGCGGACGTCTTTATTTCTTTGACGTCGCCCACGGCTATATTGACAAGGGTCTTTCCGTCCTCTTGGTATTGGATCGTGCCGGCCGATACCACCAACGCTCCTTTAACTTTGCCGTGAACCTGAAAGGCTTCCGCTGGGCTTCCCAAATGGAAAGCCGAATAACGTTGCGCGTCGGGTGATCCGGGGGCGACAGGCGATGCCGGGGCGGCCGGCGATACTGGGGCAAGCGGAGGCGGAGGCTTGACCGCGCCCTTTGCCACGACTTCAAACGGGATTTCCACTTCGCTGTCGTCCGGGTTGACCACGAACAAACTTGCAACACCCGGGGTGGCATCGAATGTCACCTTGATGTGCACGCTCAGCTCGGTGTCGGATAGAGTGGTAGTTTTCAATACTCGAACCCCCGGATTAGCAAAGCTCACCTTGGCGCCCAGAGCAAAATTCTTGCCCGTGACTTTCAAATCCAGGTTGAAGCCGGGGGCGACCTGAGCGGGCTCAACCGTTGTGACCTGCGGCCCGATCGGCGTGGCCGGCGCTATGGGCGCAGGAGGTGCCGGGGGATTGACTTGCGGCGCAGGGTTAGGAGGGGCCGGCGGCGATGTGGGAGCATCCGGGGTCGGCGGTGTTGCTGGGGAGGGCGGCGCTTGTCCGGCTACGATGGTGAATGCTGCTTCTGCCGCGTGGCTGGCCGGGTTGCTGACCATTAGGCTTACCGTGCTGGGCTGGGCCGACGCACCGACGCTCAATTCCGCCTCCAGATGCGTCGCGCTGATCCACTTTGAGGAGTCCACGTGAATCGCGGTCGACACGGCGGAGACAGTAGCGGCACTCGAAAAATTGCTCCCCTGAATGATGACCGTGAGGTGGGCGCCTGGTGCGGCCTGACTTGGATCGACCTGCTGGATCTGCGGCGTGGCATCCGGTGGAACTTCGGCCCCTCCTTGCGGCGCGGCCATCGAAGGATGTGAGGACGTCCCGCACAGGAGCACGGCAGCAAACGCCAGCATCCTTGCGGGCCAATTCCGCATCAAGGAAAAATCGCCGCAAATCATGGCTGACCGTCCTTTTAATATGGGGGATGGGGACTCATTCGACCGAATCTTAAACTTGCGCCGCGACGGAAGTCAAGACGGCTTCCAGCGCGGCTTCCAACGCGGGCAGCACAGTTTATTGAGAGCCGCTACCCGCCGGCTATGGCGCCAATCACAAGCAAGGGTTCGACGCCCTTCGCGACGGCGTCGGGTAGTGGATTATCCGGAGACTCGAGGGAAAGATCTTCCGCGCAGGCGAAAAACCTGATGAATGGCCGGCGCTTGAGCGTCACGTGGTCGCGCATCGTCCCACACAACATCGGAAAGCGGGCCTCGAGCGCGTCCAGCACCGACCGTTGCGTCACCACACCCTGGACTTCGAGTTGGACCTCGCCCTCGACACGCGCCAACGTTCGCAGATGGTGGGGTAAGACCACTCGAATCATGACAGGGTCTGCACCTCGACCGACAGCACGGCCGGAAGATCGTGAACAATCGGAGTCCAGTTGTCTCCGGCGTCAGGCGACACATAAACTTGGCCGCCGGTGGTGCCGAAGTACACGCCACAGGAATCAAGTTGATCGACCGCCATCGCGTCGCGCAGCACGTTGACGTAGCAGTCGCGCTGCGGAAGGCCCTTTGTGAGCGCCTCCCATTCGTTTCCGCCCGTGCGGCTGCGATATACCCGCAGCTTCCCCTCGAGAGGAAAGTGTTCCGAGTCGCTCTTGATGGGTACCACGTAGATCGTCTCTGGCTCGTGTGCATGGACGTCAATCGCAAAGCCAAAGTCAGTGGGCAAGTTCCCGCTCACTTCTTGCCAGGAGTCACCACCGTCGTCTGTCCGCATCACGTCCCAGTGCTTCTGCATAAACAGCAGATTCGGACGCGACGGGTTCTTGGCGATATGGTGAACGCAGTGCCCAATCTCGGCCGTCGGGTCGGGGATGTAAGTGGATTTCAATCCGCGGTTGATCGGTTTCCAATTCGTGCCGCCATCGTCCGTACGGAAAGCGCCCGCCGAGGAGATGGCAATGTAAATCCGGCCTGGGTCGCTGGGATCGAGAATAATCGTGTGCAGGCACATTCCACCGGCGCCGGGCTGCCACTTGGGTCCCGTCCCGTGGCCCCGCAACCCAGCGAGTTCATGCCACGAACCGCCGCCATCGGTCGAGCGGAACAAGGCGGCATCTTCCACTCCGGCGTAGACCGTGTCCGGATCGGTGAGCGAGGGTTCGAGGTGCCAGACGCGCTTGAACTCCCACGGATGTTGCGTGCCATCGTACCACATGTGAGTCGTAAGAGGTTTCCCAGTCTCGACGGTCGTATCGTAAACGAATTTGTTGCTCGCCCCAGGAGGCGGGGCGCCTGGCGTGGGCACCACTTCACCTCCGGGCGTCTCCCACGTTTTGCCACCGTCGCTCGAGCGCTGGATGATCTGGCCAAACCATCCGCTGGTTTGGGACGCATAGATCCGGTCAGGGTCGACGGGCGAGCCCTTAAGGTGGTACATCTCCCAACCCGCAAAATGGGGGCCGCTCACCTCCCACTTTTCACGCTTGCCGTCCGACGTCAATATGAACGCACCTTTGTGTGTACCGACGAGCACACGCACGCTGCTCATGTTTCCCTCCCTTCCGAGGTTTCGGGGCATCCCGGCTGCTATTTTTATTTGGCTTCCCCTGATACCACCGTTAAATTACCAAGCCAACTCTCACAGTGCAAGCCGCATTTCACAATGGCGTATGCAGCTCAGAAACCGCAGGTCATCCATGCCAGCCCCTACGAGACGAATTGGTTGCGGCTCCGCCGCGCTGCGCTACAATGGTTTTGAACATGTCCTCTAAACCTGAACTCTTTGGCACTGACGGTATTCGCGGCGTAGCAGGGGAATATCCCTTGGATCAAGTCACGGTTCTCATGATTGGAAGCGCGTTGGGAACGGTTCTCAAGAGGTCATCAAGCCCTGTTCGTGTGGTCCTGGGAAAGGACACCCGCGAGTCAAACGAGTGGATTTCCCACGCCCTCGCGAGCGGGATTGCTTCCACCGGCGCCCAAGTGTGTGACGCCGGGATCATTACCACGCCCGGGGTAGCTTTCCTCACCCGCCAGCATGAATTTTCCGCCGGCGTGATGATCTCCGCCTCGCACAATCCTTATCAGGACAACGGCATCAAGGTTTTCTCCTCGGCCGGGACAAAGTTAGCGGAGGCCCAGGAGTTGGAAATTGAACGCCAGCTTAAGGATCTTGCCGAGTTGCCTGACTTTCAGGAGAACGCCGCACAAGATGTTTCGCGCTGGGTGGAAGGCTACGTCGAACACCTAGCGAGTCTGATTCCGGCGGGACACGACTTCTCCCGGTATCGTCTGGTGGTGGACTGCGCCAATGGTGCGGCGAGCCGCGTGGCGCCTCTGCTTCTTGGTCAGCTAGGGATAGAGGGTCATCTGCTGAATGCGGAACCCAACGGACGGAACATCAACCTGTGCTGCGGCTCACTTCATCCGGAGGGGCTGGTGGAGGCCACGCGCGCGTCAGGCGCCGACCTGGGAGTGGCGTTCGATGGCGACGCCGACCGCGCCATGTTCGCCACCCGCGAGGGCCGCTTGGCCGATGGGGACCACGTGCTCCATGCTATTGCCCCCTTTCTCGCGCGGCATGGCAACCTGAAGGGCAGCGCGGTGGTCGGCACGCTGATGACCAACCTCGCACTGGAACAGGCCTTGGCTCGTCAGGGCATCGGACTGAAGCGCACCGCGGTCGGCGACAAGTACGTCCTGGAAGAAATGTTGCGCTCAGGCATTTCGTTGGGAGGAGAGCCCTCCGGCCACATTATCTTTGCTGACCTTTCGCTCGCGGGCGACGGAATGATCACGCTGCTCGAGGTCCTGCGGTTGCTGGCCGAGACGGGGCAGCCATTCGGCGAGTTGCTGCGCGGTTACCAACCCTTCCCGCAATTGATTCGCAATGTGCGCGTGGCAGAAAAGCCCCCCCTGGAATCGATCCCGACCGTCCGAAAAACCATCGTCGAATGCTGCACAGAATTGGGCGAGCGCGGCCGCGTGGTCGTACGATACTCCGGCACCGAGCCCTTGGCGCGAGTCATGGTGGAAGGTGCAGACGCCCAAGCCGTCGAAGACCACACCCTGCGCATTGCCTCGGCGATCGAGTTGGCTATTGGATCTGGTCATTGAATCACCGGGCCATCGGGTGATTGAAAGGCTGTCCTTGGTCAGTGGTCCGTCGTCAGTTGCAAGTGAATTTGCAACATTGGAGAGATGAGCCCCAGAGGATCGGTAGCTGGTTGCGGACCGCAGGGTCTTTTTTCAATGACCCGATGGCCCGATGAATAAATGATCCAATGATTCTATGAGCAACCCGTTCAACGTGCTGAAACCGTGGAAGCCCGGAGACACTCGGGAGATCCCGGAGCGAAAGCTGAAGCAAATTCGCCTGGACGGGAAGTATGACTCCTACTCGCAGACCTACGCCCTTGATGGATGGCAATGGAAGATCCAGGGACAACTCAGTCACCCCTCCGGTGATACCATCTACACGCTCGTTTGTGTTGACGAGTGAAGAAAGGTCTCGCCGTGGAAATTAACGTAAGAGTGAATCGGTGGCTCCCGCCGTCTCTAGCAACCTTGCTCGGAGGGAGTACATCCAACCGCTAAAAGGAACCAGGCGCAAAAGGAAGGCGTATCATGAAATCAACCACTCTCTTCGTCCTTCTTCTGGCAATGGTGATATGGGGTCTTGCCCAGACTCCTGCGGGTCCGCCGGAAGCTGCAGGGCAAGCACAATCTGCCCCGCCACCGTCACCCGCAAAGCCGCCGGCCAGCGCCCCGGCCGCGCCTGCGGAGTCCCCCTCCAGTTCCAAGATTGTGGTCCCTGCGGATACTACGATTCCGCTCATCCTCGAGAATACGATTAACTCCAAATCGGCCTTTGTCGGCCAGGCCATTTATTGCGAATCCATCTATCCCATCACTGTGGGGAACCACATTATAATTCCCAAGGGCAGCTCCGTGCGCGGCACCGTAACGCAGGTGGTGCGCCCCGGACACGTCACGGGCCGCGCCCAGATTGGCCTTCGATTTGACCAGTTGATCCTTCCGAACGGCACAACCCGGCAACTACGCGCGACGCTCGCGGGCTTTGGAAGCGAGGGCGACGCGAAGTTCAAACCGAACGAAGGAAAGGTTGAGGGAGGGGGATCGAAAGGAAACGATGCGGGGACAGTTGCGCGGACCACGATTCCCGGGGCCGAAATCGGCACCATCGTCGGAGCTACCAAAGGAGTCCCGCTCGAGGGCTTGGGCATTGGCAGCGCGGCAGGCGCGGCCACAGGACTGGTGTGGATCCTGGCCAAGCGCGGCAAGGACCTCGTTCTGCCGCACGGTACCAGTCTCGATCTGCGACTCAGCCAGCCCGTAACTTTCGAGCGAGAAGAGGTCGACCCACCCTCCCGCTATGACGCGGGACCGATGATGCCCGATCCAAAACTTAGGGAGTAAAGACCACCGACTGCACTCCCGTAATATCAAACCTCTTCCGGCATCGCGGATTCTTGCACTGCAGGACGTCATCCAGGCGAGTCATGTAAGATTGCGCCTTGGCAAACTTCGCGCGGTCGCGTTCATCCGCACCGCCACGCAATGCCTTCTTCTTGGTCCGCACCAGCCATCGGATTTCGTAGGTATCCGATTGCCGACAGTGCAGACAGGAGAGGTTGGCAGGCTTTCGAGTTTCTTTTTCGTCAAAAAAGTCGCGTTCATCCATAGGGGGGTTATTCTAGCCCTAATTACTCACAAAGGCCATCACAGTGTTTGAGGCAGTGTTTGAGGCGATGTCGGTAGGGATGTTCAGTCGAGAAGTATCCAGCCCTTGGCCCCGCGATTATCCGCAGCCACGGTGTAGGTGTGGGCCTTCACTTGTTTCTCACCGAGAGTTTTTTGGATCAACTCGCCGATGGCGACCGTGTCACCACGAGTAAAAGCCAATAGGGAAGGCCCCGCGCCGCTCAAGCAGATGCCCAGCAGGTCGGGATGCTTTAAAGCGAGCACTTCCGGCAGACCCGGCACCAGATGGGACCGGAAGGGTTGATGCCAGTGGTCATCGAAAAAGCACCGGTGCAAATCCGCCTTGCCGGAAAAAAGTTGCGCCGTCAGAACTGCCGCTCGTTGCAAATTATGTACAGCGTCAGCCCGCGAGTACTTCTCGGGCAAAACCTTGCGCGCCTCCTCGGTGGGCAGTGCGTAGTCAGGCGCCACCAGCACCAGCCCCAGCGGTTCGGGAACCGGGCACGAGTAACTCTTCACGCCGCCGGCGGATTCGACGGCTACGGTGAATCCACCGTGCCATGCGGCGGCCACGTTGTCGGGGTGGCCTTCGCGCTGTGCGGCGAGTGACACGATTTCTTCGTCGAACAGGGTGCGGTCGGCAAGCCTGTAGCTTGCCGCGAGCGCGCCCACGATCGCCGCGGCGCTTGATCCCACTCCGGCGCCCACCGGAATTTGATTATCTATTTCCAATTGGTAGCCGCGAGTCACTCCCCAAGCGCGAAGCGTTTCGCCCATCGTGCGCGCGATCAGGTTATCCGAGCCTGTCGATACGCGATCGGAATTGACACCTTGGTAATGGACCACAACATCGCGGTCCGTGCGCGCGGTGACGCGGATATCAAGGTAAACGTTCAAAGCGAGCGCGCCACAGTCGAATAGACATCCGAGGTTTGCGGCCGTGGCAGGCACACGAACTGAAATTCGCTCCATGATCGGCCAAATCCGTTCCGAAAGAGATTCACCATGATAAGCGACGCAGGGGATAATCGGCAACGATCGAATGGGATCGAAATGGGATGGGGCGCCTAAAGAGTTAATGAGATGGGTACGGATTTGCAATCATCTCCGGGCCTGCTTCCAAGACGAAAATGGCAGAATCGGCACGCAGGTTGGGGAAAAAATGAACCTCACTTCGCCGGCCGGGACCCGGTGTGCGAAGGGGTATTTCCTGGAGAATATGTAATCCGGCTTTGCGGCAAAACTGGCGGAAGTCGAAGATCGTCGTCAGGTGAATATTGAGGGTTTCATACCATTCGTGGGGCAGCTTCCCCGTTTTCGGCATGCGGCCATGGCGAAAGAGCTGCCAGCGTATCGGCCAGTGGGCAAAATTTGGGAAGCTCACGATGCAGCGCTTGCCCACGCGCGCCATTTCCCGGATCAGTAGCAGGGGACGGTGCAGGACCTGGATGGTATTGGTGAGGATGACGTCGTCGATGGACTTGTCGGGATAATTCGCCAGCCCTTCATCAAGATCCCCGTGCTGAACGTTGAATAAACCCTTGGCGACGCAAGCCTGGATGCACTCCTCCGACAGCTCAATGCCCTCGGGCCGAACCTTCTTCATAACCTTCAGGGCCAGGAGTAAGTCTCCCTCGCCGCACCCGAGGTCCAACACCCGCGAGCCCTCCGCGATAAGATCCATAATCACGCGGTGCTCCGGCAGCAGCCGCACGACGGTGGCGCCATCATCGAGCCGGACCTCTTCGCCCAAGCTGCCCATGCGTTAGGAAGCCCCCTTCCCATGGGTCAGGAAATTCGAAATCAGAGAGGTCAGTTGTTCCGACTCGAGGAGAAAAGCGTCGTGGCCGTAATCGGTCTGAATTTCCGTGTAAATGGCCTGCGCGCCCACGCGACGGCAGGCGCTGACGATTTCCTTCGACTGGTACGAAGGGAAAAGCCAATCCGAGGAGAACGAAATGACCAGGAACTTTGCTTTCACCTTAGCGAATGCTTGTTCCAGTCTTCCGTGCGGCTGGGCGAGATCGAAGTAGTCCATGGCTTTCGAAATGTAGAGGTAGGAGTTCGCGTCAAAGCGGTGTACAAAGTGGTCGCCCTTGTAGCGGAGATAGCTTTCCACCTCAAAATCCGTTCGAAAGTCATACCCGTACGCGGTCTTATCCTGGAGTTTTCGGCCGAACTTCTGGTGCATGGACTTCTCGGAGAGGTACGTGATGTGCCCGATCATCCGCGCGATGGCCAAGCCCCGCCGGGGAACGGACTTCCCATAATAGTCACCTTCCTTCCAATGGGGGTCCGACTGGATGGCTTGACGTCCTACCTCGTTGAAAGCAATTCCTTGGGATGAGAGCTTGCTGGTGGTGGCGATGGGGATCGCCAGCCGGACCCGCTCCGGATAGCTGACCACCCACTGGAGCGCTTGCATTCCCCCCATCGAACCACCCACGACGGACAACAATTGGTCTATTCCCAGATGATCAATGAGCACGCGCTGGGCACCAACCATATCGTGAATAGTCACCATGGGGAAGTTTAGAGCATAGGGCCGCCCGGTCTGAGGATCAATCGAGCTGGGACCGGTGGAGCCTTTGCACCCTCCGATGACGTTCGAGCAAATTACGAAGTATTTTCGCGTGTCGAAGGCTTTGCCCGGCCCGATCATGATGTCCCACCATCCGGGTTGGCGTTCCTGGGGGTGGTTAAAGCCGGCAGCGTGAGCGTCCCCGGAGAGGGCGTGCAGAATCAGAATGGCGTTGTCTTTGGCCGGGCTCAATTCCCCGTAAGTCTCGAAGGCCAGAGTAATGGGGCCGAAACTTCGGCCGCACTCGAGGAGCATTTCCTCGGGCGGCCGAGCGAAGGTGATCGACTGGGTCTTGACGATTCCAACCGAACAGTTGTCGTCCATAATTGCCGAGAGCTTACAGCCCACAGCCGACAGTCACTGTAGGCTGTCGGCTGTTAGCCATTAGTTGTTCCCCTTCTGCGAAGCCGCGAGCGCCTGATCGATGTCAGCAAGGATGTCCTCAATGCTTTCAATGCCGACCGACAAACGAACAAAGTCCTCGGTCACGCCAGTGGCCGCCTGCTCTGCCGGGCTCAGTTGCTGGTGAGTGGTGCTGGCCGGGTGGATGACCAGAGTCTTCGCGTCCCCGAGATTAGCCAGGTGCGAAAGCAGTCCGAGGGCATTGATGAACTTAATGCCGGCCTGCATTCCCCCCTTGATACCGAAACCGAGAATAGCCCCAAACCCATTTGGCATGTACTTCTTGGCCAACGCGTGAGTGGGGTGGCTCGCGAGACCGGGATAATTTACCCAACTTACCGCTGAATGCGATCGCAGGAATTGCGCTACTTTCATGGCGTTGTCGCAGTGCCGTTGGACGCGTAAAGAGAGGGTCTCAACTCCTTGCAGAATCAGGAACGCGTTAAATGGGCTCAATGCCGCGCCGATGTCGCGGAGGAGTTGAACACGCACCTTGATCATGTACGCGAGTGGCCCGAATGTTTCTACGAACTTAAGGTTGTGATAGCTGGGGTCAGGCTCGACGAGCTCGGGAAATTTCCCGTTCGCCCAATTGAATTTTCCCGAATCCACGATGATGCCGCCGATGGAATTCCCGTGGCCGCCGAGGAACTTTGTCATCGAGTGAACGACGATGTCTGCGCCCCATTCAAACGGGCGGCACAGATAAGGCGTGGCCACGGTATTGTCGATCACCAGGGGCACGCCGGCGTCGTGGGCGATCTTGGCCACGGCTTCGATGTCGAGCATGTCATTCTTGGGATTACCGAGCGTCTCGGCGTAAACGAGTCGTGTTTTGGGAGTGATGGCGCGCTTGAAGTTTTCGGGGTTGCTGGGATCGACGAAGGCAGTCGCAATCCCCAGCTTGGGCAGTGTGTAATGGAAAAGGTTGTAAGTGCCGCCATAAAGGCTTTCGGACGAGACGATTTGATCACCGGTGCTGGCGATATTCAGGATCGCGAGAGTCTCCGCCGCCTGACCGGAGGCAGCGACCAGGGACGCCACTCCCCCCTCGAGGGCGGCAACGCGCTGCTCCAGCACGTCCCACGTGGGATTCATGATACGCGAATAGATATTACCGAATTCCTTCAAGGCGAACAGATTCGCAGCGTGGGTCGTATCTTTGAATACAAACGATGTAGTTTGATAGATGGGCACGGCGCGTGCTCCGGTGGCAGGATCGGGTTTTTGGCCGCCGTGCAATGCGATCGAATCAAAGCCGAGTTTTCGTTCCAAAGGTGCCTCCTCAAAAAAGTGATTTGCGTCCAGGCGACCATCAAACTGCAGCCGCGGCGTTCAGAAATTGCTCCTCAAACTCTTCCAACTTGGGCCTAATCAAAGCACTTTCCGTAATCCGGCCTTGGAGCGCGCCGACGGTTTTCAGTCCGTTGCCGGTAATGGCCAGAACAACGGATTCATCAGGATTCATGAGACTCTGGCGAATCAACTTGCGCGCCACGGCGACCGTCACGCCACCGGCGGTCTCGGTAAAGATTCCTTCCGTCTCCCCGAGCAGGCGGATGCCCTCGACAATTTCCTCATCGCTCACATCTTCGCCCGCGCCACCGCTCGCAAAAATTGTCTTGGCCGCATAAATGCCGTCGGCGGGGTTGCCGATGGCGAGCGACTTGGCAATGGTGTGGGGTTTCTGGGGGTCGATCTCCGTGCTCCCGCGCTTGGTGGCGCTGGTGATGGGTGAGCAACCCGTGGCCTGGGCGCCGAAGAAGCGGGTTTGAATGGGCTCAACCCAGGCGAGTTTTTTCAATTCCTCAAACGCCTTGTTGACCTTGGTAATCAGCGACCCGCCTGCCATCGGAATCACGATATTCTGCGGCAGCCTCCATCCGAGCTGTTCGGCGATTTCATATCCGACCGTCTTCGATCCCTCGGAGTAATACGAACGCAGGTTCACATTGACGATTCCCCACGTCTGTTTCTGTGCTACCTCCGAGCAGAGGCGGTTCACTTGATCGTAATTGCCTTGCACACGCACCAGCGTGGCGCCGTAGATCTGCGTGGCAATTATTTTTTCGGGCTCGAGTTCGGCGGGGACAAAGATGAAGGCCTTGAAGCCCCCGGCTGCCGCCTGCGCGGCCACAGCGTTGGCAAGGTTTCCGGTGGATGAGCAACCGACGGTATCGAATCCGAATTCATGCGCCTTCGAAAGCGCCACCGCCACCACGCGGTCCTTGAAGGAGAGCGTGGGGTGATTGACGGAATCGTTTTTCACGTACAGCTCGCGAAGCCCCAGCGCCGCCGCCAGGCGAGGCGCCTCCACCAGCGGAGTGAATCCGGTTTGATGGCCCACGTAGGGCTCCGACGCGAGCGGCAACAATTCCTTATAGCGCCACATGGTGGGTGGACGCGAAGCAAGGTCCTCACGCCGCAGGTCAGCCCAGAGGTTTCCGTAGTCGTACACCACTTCGAGTGGGGCCCAACATTCTTCACAGGCGGCAACGGGTTCGAGCGGATAAGTCCGCTCGCACTCCCGGCATTTCAAATGAATGGCGTAACTCACAAATCCTCCGTCGTTCATCTGAGCGGCCGGGAAATTATTTGGGGGAATAGCAAGAAGTTCGGGGAGAGGCATAAACTGAAAAACCTCTTCCGAAGTAAGAAGAGGCTTTTTTGCAGGACTAACGGCCCCCTCTCATCTCCCCCATACCGGGTAGGAATTGGCACCTGACCTCCGATTTTTGTCGGAGCGGTTGTCGTGGCGTCTTCGGGCCCTTCCCTCGGCCACTCTAGATGAGATTCAGGGTTACTGAATCAGATATTCAATTGTCGACAGACATCCTACAAAGAACACGGCGGGTGTGTCAATGATTTTTAGTCCCGCTGAACCCGCTTCAAACGCTTTCTCACTACGTGAGAAACACCGTGGCCAGCGACGTCTTACTTTGTAGCGGGCGGCGGCAGGTTTCGGGGCGGAGGCGGCACAATGGCCAGGGGCACGCGTGCAAAGGCCACGCGCTCAATTGCCGGGTCGAGCACGTTTACTTGCAGCGTGTACGATCCCCTGGGGAATTTATCGAGGGGAATCTGCGCAAAGTAGGAAGCTCTCTGGTCGGAGGACTTCTCAAGCTTGCCGGGAAACGGGCCAGCTTCCGCAAATTTCCGTCCACGGCGGAAGAAGACAAGGCCTACTGATGGTGCGGTGGTGGGCCCGGCGGCAGTCACATTTTTGCCTGCATACGATTCCAAAAAGACCGAAAGCATCTGGCTGCTGCGGAACACGCGCGTCACGCTGGGCAGGACCGAACGGTTCCCCACTTGCAGCGGTGAATTCTTGTCGCGGGTCACATGCGCGCGATCCATATCGTCGGAGGACTTCACTTCGTTGGACAGCACGACGGAGCTCAAGCCCAGACCCGTGTCTGAAACGTCAGGCACCACCAGTGGCGCCTCGAAGGTTCCTATTTTGCCCGTTTCGTTCTCGCGCACCACCGCCTTCAGATTATATTTTCCGGGCGGCAGAACGACTTCTCCCTCGTAAAACAGGTTGCTGCCAATGATTTCCTCATAAGTATCGTTCGTCACCTTCACGGGCAGCGTATCGCGAAGTCCTCCCGCGGTATGGTTCTGGGCGTCCGTGATTTTCCAGGCAAAATCAAATTCAGTTTCCTGCTTCCCAGACTTCTTGAGGAAAGCAACCTGCGAGCCGGGAATCTTGGCCGCGAGAACGACGGTAAATTTCTTATCCGGGCGGCGAAAGTATGCGGTCTCCACGACAAAGGGCAGATCCACAAACGGAACATCCAAATCCATAACCTGTTGAAGTTGGAGTTCCTTGTCCTCGCGCGTGAATTGGCGGAAATTCTTGGGGGCAAAGTATCCCGGCCGCGCCTGGACCTTCAGTCCGGGCCTCGCCACCTCAACGCGAATATGCCGGAAACGGCCATCCGAGCGCGTGTTCGTGGGGTTATATCCGATCAGGTAATAGCTTGAGTTCTCTCTCTGAACTTCATCGAAGGCAGGGGTGAAGTCGTTCAAATCGTAAAAGGTCCTCCCCCCCGTGTCGGTGGCGAGGGTGGCGAGGGTTTCGCGGCTGCCCTGCAAGGAGGAAACCTGCGAGGCCACAGCTGAGCCGGAATAAATCGCGGTCCCAGAGGGGCTGGAAGAACTGGCATCCCCGCCGGGAGGCAGGGCCGCAAGTCCGCGCGCATCCATGGTGTAGAGCGACACATCGGCTTGATTCGCCGCGTCTGTGGCCGCGCGCAGCGTCGCCTCATTCTCCTGGCCAGTTTTGGTAATACCACTGGAGAAGTGAATTACACTTTTTCGACCCGGCACGTTGCGAAGCATGGTCGCCAGCGATTGGACTGCGGCCAGCTTCTCGTCGGTATTGAAAATGTTGAATTCGGTCTCATCCGGTGTGAAGGCGTCGGACACATCCTGGGTGACGATTTCCATGCCGTTGGCATCCGTTCCGCCTGCCTCGCCGATCGCGCCCTGGGCGGCCAGGGTCGACGATTCGTCCCCTACCAGGATCGCGCGCAGAGCCTTCCTCAGAGAGGGGCGGTCGTTGGTGAAATCCTGAGTTATCCGCAAGCTGGAGGAGTAAGTGACCACTGCGACCAGGTCGGCCGGCGTCATCTTGTTGGTCACGAAATCGCCCGAAGCCTTCAGCGCGCGCATTAACTCGTCGGGTTGCATTGAGCTCAAGTCGAAGAAGAAAACCAGAAGTCGATGATCCTGCAGTACCTGCTCGGCGTTCGCTTCCGGCGGCAGCTTGGCGAGGTCGATGACCTGCGCCTTCTCGTTGGCGCCGTTCGCTTGCGCCAACTTTTCCACATCTTCCAGGCTAAAAGAAGCGACGGTTTGTTGCACGCCATCTTCCGTAACGCGAAAATCCGATTGCTTCAGGTCGGTTACGGGCTTGCCGGATTTGTCATAGACGCGTACATCCACCAACACCACGTTCGTGGCTGAACGCAGAATGAAGGCCTGCTGCGGGCTCTTGGAAACCGGTGCGGTGGGCTTCACTTGGGCATGGAAGGCAGCGGGCAGGCCAGCGAGACAGACCGCGAGCGCGATCCAAATGCCCATCCCGCCGCTCGCCCACCTGCCCACTTGCCTCATTAGTTCTCTCCCTTAGAAATTAAACCGCAGAGCGAGGGTTATCGACCGCATCGCTCCGACGCCTGTCACCCAGCCAAAATTCTCCGCATTGATTGTGCTGGCGACGCTGCTGTAATTCGGGTGATTGAAGATATTATTGGCGTTAATGCTGAATCGCGCGCGAACATTCTTCTCGCGCGAAAAAGTGAAGAATCGCCCGAGCGACATGTTGAAGTCCACCATGCCCGGCCCCGTAATGGTGTTCCGGCCCGCGGTGCCAAGTTGGCCCGAGGCCGGCAGCGCGAACGCCGCGGTATTAAAGAAATCCAGCGTGGTCCGGTCGGCGCGCGGCAGTTCGACGGGCAGGCCGGTCGCGTCGGGGCGCTCAGAAGCAAACACTCCCGAGCCGTTGTTATTTGACTGGTTCCCGGCTACCTGCGCTGTGAACGGGTTACCCGATTGCACCGTGGTGACCCCGCTGATTTGCCAGTTCCCGATCATCCGCGCTGCGACGCCGCCGCGATTGAGGAAGTGGCGTTGCTCCCCAAAGGGGAATTCGTACGTGTGATTGACCACCAATTTGTTGCGAACGTCGAAGTTCGAAAGCGCGCGTTCCGCGTCCAAATCAAAGCTGTTCTGCGGAACGTTGTGTCCCGTGCCGCCAATGCTGGCCGCGTCGTCGATCGATTTCGACCACGTGTAGTAGCCGCTCATGGAAAAGCCGCCGTGGAATTGCCTCCGCAAGGTGACCTGGAGCCCGTTGTAGATCGACGCCGCGCCGGATGTCTCATAGAGAAACTGTTGGACGCCGGGGATGGAGGTCTCCTGCGAACCGGAGGCGCTGGGATTCAAGCTGTTGGGCGAGAGCAGCAGATCGAGCTTGGTCCCCTTGGTGCCCAAATACCCGACGGAAAGGACGACGTTACGAAATATTTCGTCCTCCATGATGAAATTCCAGCTCTGCGCGTACGGCCGGCGATATCGCGTGTCCGCCGCATAGGTGTTGGAAATGGTGTTGGCAGTTTGCACGGGGAAGCCATCTTCCAAGGTCAATACTTGCTCCGGGTTTGCAGTCAGAGTGGCGGCCGTGGCGAAGGGCGGCTGGTCCAGCATATTGCCGACCATACGGGAATAGATGCTCCCGTCATAAAACACACCGTATCCCGTGCGGATGACTAAATGATGCTGAATCCAGGGCCGGTAAGCAATTCCAATGCGCGGCGAAAAGTTATGCCAGTCGCTGTCAATGAGCGATGTTGGCAGCGAGCCCGGGTCCTGGCCCGTAACCACCTCCGGCGAAGTGAAGCCCGGCCCGAACGACAAATCGGAAAGGTGCCCGTACTTCTCCGAAAACGGCAGGAAGTACTCGTACCGGACACCGTAGTTCACCGTCAGGTGCGCGTTCGTGCGCCAGTCATCATTGAAGAATCCGGTGGTCACCCAGGTGCGGAGGTAATTGCTGGCAATGCCGAAACGAACGGACGTGGTCTGCGGAAGTCCGAGGAGAAAATCGGCAAAGTCATAACCTGTGCCGGCCACGGGAAACCCATTGCTGAAATTGCTGGTGCTGTATCCGGTGAAGCTAAACGTCCCGCGCGCATTGGGGTCGGTCTCGGTATTCTGTTGCACGCGGCGCAATTCGCCACCCAAATGGATATTGTGCTTTCCATGGCTCCAAATCAGGGTGTCGTTGGTGCGAACGGTTTGGGGGCGGGAGATTGAGGGGAGCGGATCGCTCAACCCTCCAAAATTAGTAAAGCCAATCGAGGGAACTCCCCAGTCGAAGGGGCTAGTGGATACGCCCGTAATGCCCAACTCTGCCGCGATGTCGTCCTGAAACGCGAAGGCATTCAGCAAGGTCGTTCGCTGACGATTGAAATTTAGATTCCAGCTATTGACCAAATGCGGGTTGAACGTGTGGGATTCACCCACGCTCACGTTCTGACCGAGGACGGTCGTGTGCGATGTTAATTCGGGGAAGTTCGTGACCGACCGACTGCGCGCCGAGTTGAAATAGTACATCACGTTCAGGCTGTTCTTGGCGTTGATCTGCTGCCCGATCCGGCCCATGACGCGATCGTTAGAACTGGGCAGCGGTTCCTGCAAATGAAAGTTCTGCACTTGCCCGGGAAGGTTGGGCAGAGGGATGTATTGCAGCAAACCAAGGGAGGCGGAATTGAGCCGCGCGGTCGGAATAGTGTTCCCCGCGAACGCCGTGCGCGCGCCAGAGGCGCTCGACAGGGGATCGTAGATGGTCGGAACGGTCCCGGCGTAGGGCCCGGAGGCAATTACTGTATTGTCGAAATCGCCCTCGCGCTCTTCCAGCGTCGGGACGGTGGAGAAGCTATCGAGTCCCGTTCTGGCGCGCTGCAAGTTGTAGCTCGCGAACCAACTGGTCTTGTTGCCGCCCCGATAAACGTGCGGGATCACCAGCGGCCCGCCCAGAGAGAATCCGAAAGTTTCGCCGTACGCGGGAATCTGGGGCGATTCCGCCACATTCAACGGAAAGGGGTGGGCATCGAAAGCCGAGTTGGTGTACTGC
>CAZCVY010000121.1:0-19743 GCA_964501985.1 uncultured Acidobacteriota bacterium
CAGGGCTCAGATCGCTCTGCAACCTAATCTATTTTCGAAGCGTTCGAATATTTGGGCACTACGCCATGTGCATCTCTCCTGCGGGTCAGAGCGTTCAGTGTCTAACGCGCGTGTGGCATGGTTTCTGATTTCGGTGCATCCTGCTTCGTCCCTTCGAGCGCCATTTTCAAATTATTCTGGGCTTCCAGGAACGTTGGGTCCAGCCTCGCCGCTTCCCGGAACTCAATTACCGCCGCGGGATTATTTCCGCTTTGCGCGTAGGCGATGCCAAGAAGATTGTGGGCCAAAGCGAAGCCCGGCTTTTCATTAATGATGAACTTAAGGTCTTCGATGGCAGTCGGGAGTTGGTTTTCTTTGATGGAATATAGAGCGAGAGTATAACGAGCTACGATGTTTCCGGAATCCACCTTAAGAATCTCGCGCAGTTGTTCATTGGCCGCATCCGCCTGGTGAAGCGAGAAGAGGGCCTCGGCCAAACCTTGGCGCGCTGGAGCAAAGGCCGGATTCCGCTGTATCGCCTGGCGATATTCCTGGCAAGCTTCCTGGAGTCTTCCCATTCTGGCCAGGGTAATCCCCAGTTCGTATCTGGCCTCGGTCCACTCGGGGTTAGACTTTACGACCTCGCGCAATTCGCGTCCTGCGCCCTCCAAATCTCCTTTCTCCCGCAAGGCGCCCGCCAGATTGAAACGAGCCTCGGCAAGGTCGGGCTTCAATTGGAGAGCCCGGCGGAATTGTTCAATGGCTCCGTCCCAGTCCTTCTTTTCGGCCATCACCGCACCGGCCCGGTTGGCCCCAAGGGCCAAGTCGCGGCTGACTTCCTGTTGATTCAGTTGCTGGACCTGGGCAAATTGTGCCTGCGCCGCTTGCACATCGCCGCCGCTCTTCAGAAGGGCCGCGAGCGTATAACGCGCTTCCTTGTCCTGCGGGTCAAACTTGACCGCCTGCTCCAATTCTGCTTGGGCACGGGAAATATCGCCGTTATGCCTGTACACAAATCCCAATTCATAATGAGCCTTGGCCATCTGCGGCTTCAGCCGTACCGCCTGCTCGAGCTCGGGAAGGGCCTTGGCATAGTCACCCTCCGTCCTCAGGACAGCACCTAGTTCCGCATGCGCTTCAGCCGCCTCCGGGTGAAGTTTCACAGATTCGTTCAGAAGCTGCAGGGCGCGGCTGGTATTTCCGTTCCGGGTTTGGATTCTCGCTTCCTCCAGGCGCGCACCGAGGTGGCCGCGGTCACACTGGATGGTTCGCTCGAATTCCGCAATGGCAAGATCACGCTTGGCATCGCGAGTGAATAGAAGGCCGAGACTGTAATGGCCTTCGGCGTTGTCCGGGCGTAACTGAATGCACTTTTCCAGGGCTGCCCGGGCAGCATCTGCGTCCCGGGTCTTCATGAGCTGCACGGAACGCCACCGTTCTTCGCTCCGCGCGACCTGCACGTGTGCCTTATGAAGGGCTTCTTCGTTCCGCTTATGTTCCGTGACGTCGCGTGAAACTGCCAGGAGGCGTTCCGGCTTGCCTTCCGCGTCGCGAATGGGGCTGACCACGACGTCCCACCACCGGGGCTGCTTCGAAGCCCCGGATTGCCTCCCAATGCTTGACAAGAAACGGAACGAAAGCGCTGAGAAACGAAGAAATTCCATCACCCAACGTGTTCACCGGCGCCCCTCCGATCCACTCAGCCCTGGCTTGGGACCACGTTTCGCCAACATTTCCATCGCCGATAACAATCAGAGTCCACATTACAATTGGCGACGCCGGGTTCCTTGGAAGGGGTTTTTGCGTCCCGGTTCTTGGCCGGAGCCAACTAGATTTCGACAGTCAACCCAAGGTCGCATGCCACTGACATGACCCGCTCGACAGACTTGCGGTAATCATCGCGCATTGACCTGCTTGGGCCAAGGTCCAGCCCGAGAAACCCGTCGTACTTCATATTCTTAAGCACGCGGAAGAACTCACTCCAATCAATAGTTCCTTCACCGATTGGCAGATGGTCGCTATCCGCAGGGTCGTTGTCCGAGATGTGGATATTGGCAAAATGTCCTCGCAGTTTTGCAAGGGCAAGCGGAATATTCTCTCTTTGGGCGCTAAAGTGGCCCGTGTCGAAGTTGGCCTTAAAGTTCCTCCTCTGCACGTATTCTATGAGTCGCAGGAGCGAATCCACAGAACAAATGACCTCACCTACCCTCGGCTCCATGATGACGGTTTTCCCGTATTGTGCCGACACGTCGGCACAGCGTTGGCAGGAATCCACCAGGGCGTTCCACACACAGTCCCAATCAAACCCTCTCGGAATTTGAACCTGCGTGCTATTAACAAATTGGTAGCTTTTTCCCCCACGTAGTTGATAGGGTTTGGCCTTTAGATAATGGACGGGAGGAGTATAGCTCGCCAAATGGAGAGTCTCAACGCCCAACAAATGCCCCAATTCTGCGCCAACTTTGAAAAGATCTATCGCGCGCTCGCGCTTGGCGGGATTAAGGCTGACCAATTCAGGTTCTACGATGCAAAAGTTGTGGACGTGAAGACCCAAATCGTCAAGTGTTTTGAGTAAGCGATTTCGGTTGCTATACATTGACCGCAGATGTCGTGCACCTAGCCCTTCCATTTCGACGTAGTGAAACCCCAGTTTTCGGATGTCGGGCAATGCTCTGAAGACGTCCTCAATTCTGTGAGGGTAGCCATAGCGGAGAATCACATAGAGATAAGTGATGCTGATCTTCACTTCGGGACAATCCTCCTTTCTATTCCCAAATGGGAACACAGTTTCCGACGTTCCGATTCGGCCAAGCCTGGGGCGAGTTCCCGACACAGCAATTGGCGTTGCCACAATCAAGAATCGCGCCATCGACCATCAGCGAACGGGTTGAGCGGCCAAGGAGGCATATCATTAGAGCCGGATGAGAGAGATTAATCCACCGGACCTGCCGGCAGCTTCTTGAGTCATGACGTCGGTCCTTACCCTCGCAGGCATGGGCCTCCAAACTTCTCCATATGTTGCTAGTAGCGGGAACTTGAACCTCGAACTATGTCTTATTGATTCGAGAGTCCATTGCGGGCATCAGCGGAGTTCCAGCCTATAAGCTGGACGGGAAGCGGCGTCATACCCTTTGTTTGTTACCTCTGTGCCGGCTTAGGTCACTCTATGGCGGACGAGTCAGCAATAATCTCCCGTCAAACAATGTTCTCCGACAAGTCCCGAACAAGTAATTAGAGGTCGTCTCTGCACACAGAATCTTGAACTCACTCGCTTCGGTAGGCGGCACTACCTGCGAGGGATCTTCTCCCCACGCGATCAAATTTCCGGCTTGGCAAGTGAAGCAGGCGGATGATCGAGTATCGTTTCGTTCCCTCCGTCCCAATACATCCTCTTCCCTTCCCAGTAGGCGCGTGCCGCCATAATGCAGGCGACCGAGTGCGCGTAGCCAGCTTTGACTGGTGCGGAAGGCGGTCTTGAGGCGCGCAATGCTTCTACCCAATTCACCATATGCGAAAGGTCCGAGTCCGGGGTGATCCCCGGCCCGCGCCCCCCGTCACCTGGCATCGAAAGCCATTTCTCTTCGTGCTGGATGTCGGGTGTCGCCTCGGCGTCGCCTTTTTCCTCCACCCACTTCCAGCGCGGCGTACCTTCGGGTCCGTAGTTAATAAGCGTCCCCTTTTTCCCCATAAATCGAAAAAAGCTGAAGTAGTCGTTTCCGAAGCTCGTCGCATAGCTGACCAGGAAGCCTTTGGGGTAGGTGAGCAGTGCCTGAAAGGTGTCTGGATTCTGGCGGCCGTCGTGCCAGGCGAAAATCCCACCGTTCGCCGTGACCGAAACCGGGAAATGGTCGTCCATAAACCAGTGAACCATATCGATAGCGTGGCTCATCCACTGGTCGACGATCCCGCTTGAAAAATCCTTGTAGAGCCGGTATTCGAAGTAAAGCTGCGGGTCGAAAGGCCGGTAGGGTTTGGTCATCAGCCACCTTCTCCAATCCGTATCCTCTTCTCGAATTTGTATCACCTCCGGTCGACCCCGCCAACGTGGGCCGTGATAGTCCCAAACGATTTCAATTTTGCTTACCTCCCCAGTTACACCCTGCTTGTACCATTCGCGAGCGGCCACCTGATAGGGCTCACTGCGCCGTTGCGTTCCAACCTGTACGATGAGGTTCCGCGCCAGCACAGCGTCACGCGCCGCCTTGGCTTCCTCGAGGACATTGCCCATCGGCTTTTCGACGTAGGCATGTTTGCCTGCCTCGGCGGCCATCTTCAACATCGGCGAATGCTGATGCTCAGGCGTTGAAATGATTACAGCGTCTACGTCTTTGAGCGCCAGCATCTCCTCGAGAGCCATGAGCACGCGGGGCGCCCGCCCGTAGACTTTCTCTGCGAACGAGGCGGCACGCTCACGGTTCACTTTCCAGATGTCGCAAACCGCCGTTACCTCCACGTTCATCTTGTCCTTCAGCCGGGACACAGTCGATTCCAATCCCCCTCCCCGGCCCCCAATGCCGACGTGGCCAAGCGAAATGCGGTCATTGGCTCCGATGACGCGGGCGTAGCTTTGAGCTGTGGTTCCCCTCGCGGCCCCACCCGCCATTGCACCCACTGATTGATAAAAGAAGGCCCTACGGCTAATACTGCTCATGGCATCCTGCCTCGACCCGCTTTGTGGGGGCATTGGAAAACCCGCCACCCTAACCGCATTGACTGCACTGAGGCTGCTCCCGTGGCTAACCAGCAGCCCCGCCGACATGGCGGTTGACCCTCGGTAGCTCGCCCCGCCCCTGGACCTTTGCGCCCTCCTCTCTCCTGCTTACGCGAAATCGCTCGAACTCCCAAAAGTGATGAAAGGCTATTAGCGTGCCGGACTCGAACCGCCGTCCACAAACGCCTATGCATAGCGGTGGGGCAAGGACCGAATGGTCAACGCGATCTCTATGCCGAGCGACGGAGTCTCGGATGCGGTGCCGGCGGACCCGTCACGAATATATGAAGGTTTGTCCGTCTTGGAACCCCGCCTTAGATCCTCTGTTTTATGAACGAGCACGATTTCTGACCTCTACCTAACCCCATAACGGCAGACCGTCCGTCTCAACATCAAACACTTCGATCCGTCCCAACTCGTATTCTGTTACGTAGATTCTCCGTTGACCGGGCAGACCGAAGGCGACATTCGTTGGCATAATTCCCTTTGTCGTAATACGCTCCAGCACTTGCCCCTCCTTTCCTAAGACCGTGACGTCGCCCTGACCATACACGGCCACGTATAGCCTGCCATCGGCGCCGAACGCCATTCCATCCGGTCCCTTCATACTGTCGTGGCCTTCGCCACTCAAAACGTTGCCGAAATTTTGCCTGGATCCGACAATTTGACGATCCTTCCATTGATAGCGGTAAATCATTCCGGTCATGGTCTCGTTAACGTACAGATTGTCGTCAGGCCCGAAGGCGATACCATTGGTAAAACGGATCCCCGAGTCCAGCTTGATTATCGTGTGGGCCTTAATGTCGATTCGATAGACGCGTCCATCCACGCTAACGTTCATGTAGTCTCTGCGAATCCTCCCGCCGGGCTCGAAATCATCCATCAAGATTCCTGAATCAGTCATATACAGGGCGCCATCTGGCCCGAAGCAGAGGTCATTCGGATACAAAAATGGCTCACCATTGCACTCGGTCATGAACACGCTGGCCTCGCCGTCCATGGTGGCACGAACCAATGAAGGTGTCCTAGGTTCGGCGACCCAGATCGCTCCCTGGCTGTCCATCGCCAACCCATTGGGCAGCCCGCCTTTGGCGATAATGCGCTTTCGCTGACCATCCTGGCTGATATGAGTTACACAGCCCCGCTCACCCCCTTCTACAACCAGCCAGCTTCCATCCTTAAGCGCGACCGGACCTTCTGGACATTGAAGATCTTCTGTAAACGTCATTGTTCGAGCACCTCAGTTAGCCAATATTCACATTGGGTCGCCCGTGCGGTTTGTTGACGCACTGGGGCCATCACAACCGGGAGCTGCTTAGACAATCGCAGTGATATTTCCGGATTCGCCTACGCCAGCTGGCCGCCGTCCACGAAGAGGAGCACCCCATTGATATAGCTGGCATCATCGGACGCCAGAAATAGGGCAGGGCCCGCGACATCCTCAGGCGTGCCGATCCGGCCGAGGGGGATCAACCCCCTGGCGCCGTCATATTTTCTCTTGAAACCCTCGTCCTTCAAGACTGCTTCGCTCAAGCGCGTCTTGATAAGACCGGGGCCAAGGGCATTCGAATTTATTCCATAAGGGCCCAGTTCTCTGGCCAGTGTTTTGGCAAGCAGATAAAGGCCGGCTTTGGAGGCATTGTAGTGCGCGTACTGCGCCTCCCCGTCCCAGGAGTTGGTCGACGCCATAAACACCAACTTGCCGCGATTACGAGCCACCATGTGCGGTATGACGGCCTTGGACACCAGGAATGCCCCCCGCAAGTTCGTGTCCATCGTGCCGTCCCAGGCTTCCTCGCTGAGGTCCAGGAACGGCACTGGTGGAGCGATTCCAGCAACATACATCAACACATCGATGCGGCCATGCCAGTCGAGTGCCTGTTGGACCATTGCCTGTACCTGGGCGGAACTACGAACGTCGCATTCGGCCGCGCTCACGTGGGAACCTTCGGCGCTCATCTCATGGAAAGTCGTGTCCATCATGGAACGGTCTATGTCCGCTATAAAGACGTGAGCCCCTTCACGCCCCAGCCGGACGGCAATCGCTTTCCCAATTCCTTGCGCACCTCCGACAACCAGTACTACGTGGTCGCAAAAACGTTGTATTCCGCTACTCCCGTTGTTCACTGGCTTGTGTCCTCCGTCTCCTCGCAAATATCAGTCACGGCGCCGGCGTTTTGTCCCATTCAGATGGATCCCACTGATGGCAATCTCGCAATTGAGGCTTCGCAGTACGGGCTCGGGTAAGCTGAGGGACACGCACGGACGCCTGAGGTCTTCATTTGATCCTGATTTCCCCAATCCGGTATCGCCTGGATCCATCCTCATTCTCGAGGGGTAGAGCAAGGCTCGGGGTTCCGATCTTGTCGCCAACAGAGATGTAAATGCTATAAGTTCCAGGCTTGAGAATGTGTCGTGGTGGAAGTGCGAAAGCAATCAGAGGCTTGTCAGCTTGATAATGAGCGTCGATCTCGCGACCGATGGTCGCAGCTCCATCGGGTGGCCCCACCGGCAATGATCTCACGTCGAACTCCTCGTCCACAAATACGCCAACGATGCCATTCTTGTTATCCTTCAAAGTAACAGCAGGGTGTCCGCCGGGGAGGCAAGGTGCTACGCCTGCATTCCGCCAGGTGTATCCAACACGCAGGGCTTCACCCGGTTCCACCTCCGCCGGCCACGAGGCTTCCAGTAGCTGGAGGCGGTAACCCATTCGCATGTTCGCTTTCCGGACCAGTTCGCGATTCTTGGCGAGAAACTCATGCGGAAACCAGTGGACCGTGGCGTAGCTTGCGTGATAATCCTCGATGGCATCCAGGTAACGGGCTCCATCCTCCCAGTACCCATTCTGTGTGACGAGACCGTAGCGCTCGCTCTCCAAAATTACGGGAAGATACGGCCAGAACATGGGCGCCAAGTATGCGTGGTAATAGGCACGGGAATAGGCATTGTCGTCCCGGTCGCACAGGATGCTATCGTCCCGTAGCGTCAGGCCCACCTTTTGGGCGTACGCCAGCGTTTCCAGTCCCCGGCCTTGGGAACAGAAATCGTCATTTGCCGCCAGCAGAGTGTGCTTGAAATGCTTTCTGTACAGATCGATGTGCGTGCGGACCGTAGCGGCGCTGTATGGCAGCCGAGACGATGAACCGGTGTGGCCTTCACCATACACGCCGAATGACCCAACGTCAATGAATGCCACGTGAGGGCTTCCGTCATATCGTGCCGCCGCCGCCGCGAGAAAGTGGTCGAGTTTTTCGAGGAAAATCGGATCTTCGTAATCCGGCTCCCAGCTCTTGCCCTGCGGATCGATCCCTTTCCCTGGCGTGAAAAAATACCCCCGAGCCCCGTCCTTTCGGACCCATTCCGGGGTTGCGTACGGCTGATCCGCATGGCGCTCGGCCGAAGTAAAGCGGAATGCGATTTGTTTGCCCTTGGCGATCCAGCGCTCTGAAGGTGTGTCAACTATCGACCAGTTGAACTTACCTTCCTCGGGCTCAATATACGACCACGCCAGACGCAAGTAGATCCCATTGAGTCCGGGAAAGTCATCGACCGTGTCTGACGGTTCTAGTTCGAGACCATATTCGGTGATGTTATTGTCGTAGTGGAGTAGCAGCCAGCCCATGCCCGGGTTGACCAGACCTGCCCCGGTGTCCTTGAGATGCACGACTATCCGGTCATGTTGACTCTGCGCGACCACAGAGCTACACACAAGCCAAGTGCAGATGGTCAGGCCAAATATACCCTTCAAGATTACCTCCGCTAGCATTATTGGAGCGTCAGACCAGTACCTTGTCTATCTGAAGAGCGAAGCGGGACGTTCCAAGGATTAATGCACGAATCTGAGGCTGTATTATTGGTCGCCGCTCGCCAGCGACCGGTCCGCCACAGCCTCAGCAATCGCGCTCAGAATGATGACGATGCTGTTTGCGCCGGCGTCCTCGTGTCCCAACGTTCGCTCTCCCAACCGGCTGGAGCGTCCCAGCCGGGAAACCATTGCCGAGGTTGCCCGGGCGCCAGTCGCGGCGGCCCCCGCCGCGTCGCGAAACATGGCACATAATCCCTGTGGTTGAGCACGAACACCCGCCAGCACGGCGGGATGCAGCGCATCCAGGAGCGTTTTGTCGCCCACCACGGCCTTCCCGCGGCGCGCGATTCCCCTTTCCATGGCTTCGAGCATTGTCTTACACTCCTGTGCGCCGAACGAGTGGCAGCCGGGCAGGTTCTTGGCAGATTCCGTCCACATGGCGCCAATCAGGGGGCCGATTGCGCCCCCGGCGGCGTTCATGAATACTCTGCCCGCGCTGCTGAAAACGTGGTCGACGAGGGCATCGGGCGGCAAAGTCCGAAGAGCCACGCGTACTGCGCGGAACCCGATCGACATGGTGACGCCGTGATCGCCGTCGCCGATTACACCATCCAACTCGTTGAGCCGGTTCCTGGCCGCCTCGATGGCGTCGGCTATCTTGCCAAAGATCTCGATCCAGTTCCGGGAGTCCAGGCACTCGCCTTCCATGGCTTATCCGACCTGCACAAAACAAGGACATTCGGCCGGGTAGTCCACTAAGCGCCTCAGTTCCTCATCCAGTCGAATTAGGGTAATCGAGCATCCAGCCATTTCCAATGAAGTGCTGTACTCGCCCACATAGGAGCGATAAATTCGAATTCCTGCGTCGCAGAGAAGCTCGCTAGTGCGCCGATATACGATAAAGAGCTCGGACAGCGGAGTCGCGCCGAGACCATTGACAAGGACAGCCACTTCATTTCCACGGACGAACGGCAGATCGTCTAGCAGGCGCGCGACCATCGTATCGGTAATCTTGTCAGCTGGCGCGATATGCTGGCGAAATTGACCGGGTTCACCATGGATGCCCATGCCGATTTCCATCTCCCCCTCATCCAGCTGAAAGATTGGCCGGCCAGACGCTGGAATCGTGCAGGACGAAAGGGCCACGCCGATGGAGCGCGTGTTGTGGTTGGCCTTCTGAGCGGCTGCAACAACTTCCTCAAGCGTCCCGCCCTCGTCGGCTCGCGCACCCGCCGCCTTGAACACGAAGAAGTCCCCTGCGATGCCGCGCCGCCGCAAAAAGTCCTCTCGCGGAGCGGAAGCTACGTCGTCGGTGACGGTAACGGTGGAAACATGGATCCCCAACTCCTTGGCCTCGTCGGCCGCTATATCAAAATTCATGACATCGCCCGAGTAGTTGCCATAGAGATAAATAACCCCTCGGCCCCCGGAAACGGCACGGGTTGCCTCCAACACGACCTCGGCCGAGGGCGAGGTAAAGATGTTACCGACGGGGCACCCATCCGCGAACCCCTTGCCTAAGTAGCCCATAAACAAGGGTTCGTGCCCGCTACCGCCGCCGATGACCACGCCCACTTTCCCGTGAATCGGGGCACTGGAGCGAATTACACTCTGCCGTCCAGCGCGCTTGACCTGCTCCGGAAATGCGGCGACATATCCCTCAATCGCTTCCAGCGTTACCCGGTCGGGATCATTTATCAGTTTCTGCACAGATTCGCTTCTCCGTCCTTTCAGAGTGGTAGTGTTCCTCGATAAGCGAAATCTTCTTCACCTTCCGGAGAGACTCTCCACCTTGGAATTCGGATTCAAGCCAGATCGAGACCAGTCGCCGGGCCAATTGTGAGCCGATGACGAGGGAGCCCATGGTTAGGATCTGGGCGTTGTTGCTTTTTCGGGACCGCTCGGCCGAATACGGATCATGAACCACGGCAGCACGGACACCGGGAACCTTGTTGGCGACGATGGCCATCCCAATGCCCGTCCCGCAGATCAGAATGCCACGATCGAAACTACCGTCGCGCACAACGGACGCGACTACCTCTGCTACGTCCGGATAATCTACTGGGTCGGCCCCATCCACTCCATAGTCCCGGAATTCGATGCGCCTCTCTTTCAAAAGTGCGACGATCTCGTTCTTCAATCCGGCCCCAAGGTGATCAGCGCCAATTGCAATCTTCATCACTATCCTCACACCGATCCGCCCGGAGCCCTCCGATGAACACCCAGATACCACGCCGGGATGTCGCAACCTCCAGGCTCTGAGATTCGGTCACGGAGGGAACGCTCTGTGCCCCGTTTCACTTATGGGACCAACACCTAAAAATGAAGCTTCAACGCAACCTGTCCTATTCGAGGACTGTTTGCGTTGGTGACGTCACCAAAAGGCGTATCCGTAACGGAGCCGTCGGGACTGGTGAATTGTGCATGGTTTGCGAGATTGAAGAACTCGATCCGCAACTCTGTCGAGAATCGGTCGTTGATGTGAGTGTCCTTTCGCAGCATGACATCCCAGTTGTTCAGCCCCGGTCCGTGAAAGAAACGACGGTTCGAGCTGCCATAATACCCGATGGCCTCCAAGGAGAAGGGTTGCGTCGAGAAGTATTGATGCGCTGCTGTGTTCCGTGGATTCATGTACTGAACGGGCGTTGAGCTGCGGTCTGGGGTGTCAATAAAATCTCCATAGAGGGACCTGTCATCATATTCGTAAAGAGAAACCGGCAGGCCAGTCCCGAAACGCGTAATCCCTGACCATTGCCAACCTCCCAGAAGCTTCGCCAGAGCTCCATGGGTGTTTCGCTGGAGTGGCAGCGCATAGGTGTAGCTCACGACAAAGTTGTTAGTCATATCGAAAGCAGAAAGTGCCTTGCTGACCCGGCCATTTATTGGATTAATATAGTTGTCGATGTAATTTGAGGCGTCATCCAGTGATTTCGACCAGGTGTAGGCGGCCAGCAATTGCAGTGCGCCCACCTTCTTCTCCACGCTCGCCTCCAAAGCGTCGTAGTCGGAGGTCCCCATGTTTGCGTTGTAGTTGTCGTTGTTCGAGAAGTCCAGAATGCCTTGTGATTCGTAATAGCCCGAAGTTATTGAGTGGTTACGCGTTCCGTAGAAATTTTGACCCCCGCCGAGGTTGTAAACAAGGTCTTCACCATATTGGCCGCAGGCTTCCCCAGGCTCGCCATCAGCGTCCGCAATTTGGGCGATCTGTAGGCAGCGCGCTGGACTTGCTATATTGCTCTCCTCTCCTACGAGTAGATGCCGACCTCTTGTGCCTACATATGCGGTCGTCAAAATGACCGATTTAGGGAGTTCCCGTTGAATATTTAGATTCCAGTGCATCACGCTGGGCGTAACGTTATTCAGCGCGACGACGGGCGAGCCGTGGATGGGCTGGAATTGGGACCAGTCGATCTTTTGGCCCGGTTGCGGTACGTTCACGGGAAAGCGTTGCCCGGGGTCGTTATCAACCCGCACATCCTCGAAGGGCGCCTGCAAGTAGGTGTCACTGTCGCTGAAGAAGTTTCCGAACGGAGCGTCAGCGATCGTCCAAGACCCGGGCTGGTCTTCCACAGCGACATAATAGAGGCCAAAAGCAGCGCGGATGCTGGTCTTTCCAGGCCCGCCGAAAACCTTCCCCATAGGGCCATCGTGGAAACCCGGGCTATACGCAAGGCCCAGCCTGGGAGCGATGTTATGGTAGCGCGTGGGCGAAACTGTTTTCGAGATGCCGGCATCACCAGGAAACACCCAGCCAGTAGGTGCTCCTGGATATATCGTGGAGGCCTGGCCCCAATTAATTACATTCAGTTCGTTGTGCTTTTCATAGAAGGGCTCAGTTACATCCCAACGCACGCCCATATTTACAGTGAAGTTGGGTTTGAGCTTGTAACTATCCTGTGCAAATGCGGCCCCATAATTCGAACGAGAGAAGAGTGTAGCTACGCTCCCCTGTGCATAGCTGTCGGGTGTCCCGAGCAAGTAGTCCGCGAATGCGTTCCCCGTCTCCCCACCTGCGAAGGAAAAGTCGCCGTTGGTGTCCGGAGAGCTATAGAAGTTTAGTTGAATGAGTCGAATGTCCACGCCAAACTTCAGGGAGTGCTTTCCAGTTAACTTCGAGAAGTTATCGGCAAATTGGTACGTATTGTTGAACTGCGAGTCTTGGGAATCCGGAATACCGATAGTAAACGTGTAGCCATTACCGATCGACATCGTAGGCATCCCCACCACCTGCGGGTTCGCAGGAATGATTCCTAGCCCACCTTCCTCAAAACCGAAACTGGAGAGTGACCCCAGTCCCGGTCCTGATGGCGTGCCCGGGTGAGTGGAAAATCGGGTATAGCTCAAGCGCAGCTCATTTACTGCTGTGGGACCGAATATATAAGTGTTGCTGACATTCACTGCCTGTGCTCGCGACGCTGTACTTCCAGGGAACCCCGGGAGATTGGCATTGGGGTATGGAGTTAGCAGCGAGTCATCATCGAAGTGGTAATAAACGGACCAGTCGCCGGCGCGCTTATTGTTGAGGGTGATCCGCTCGCCGAACTTATCATCGCGGAGATCCTGCTTTGAGCTCGACGAGGAGAAGTACGGCGCGCCGTTAATAGAGCCGGTGGGGGAGGCAATGAATTTTAGGGTGCCTGTCGCGACCGGACCCCATGCCGACTGCGGAATTATCTGGTTGGGGAAGACGCAACCTCCGACTACGGCAGTACTGTTGCAACCGGGGGTCCAGAAGGGCTCTCCAGCGCTTACCGTGTACCCGAGTCGTGTGGTGAGGACATCACTCAAAGTGTGGCCTCCAGATATGTTCTCGCCCTTCACAATCCCCGTCAAAGACGGAAAGCCGGTGATTGCTGTATCCGAGAACTCACCCATCCGCTCCGCCGGTGTTGGCACAAAGACCGCACCTTGGGTGACACCCTGGATCTCGCGCCAACCCTGGTAATCGGTGAAGAAGAACAGTCGATTTTTCAGGATAGGTCCACCCACGACACCGCCGAACTGGTTTCGCGTGAACTCTCCGAGAGCCGAATCGGGGATTTGCTGGCCCGTCGCGATGTTCGTTTGGTCATAGTCGAAAAAGTTGCGCGCGTTCAGCCGTTCGTTACGGAGGAACTCAAAAAGGCTACCGTGCAGGGTATTGGTCCCCGATTTCGTGATAACGTTCACGATCCCGCCTGCGAACCGGCCGTACTCGGCGTCAAAGCTATTGGTCAACACGCGAAATTCCTGGATGGACTCCAGCGTGGGCGAGATGGTCGCACCATTGTTTTTGCTCTCCTCCACATCGCCCCCATTGACTAAGAATCCATTGCCAGTTTCCCGACTTCCGTCAACTGAGAAGGCGCCAGAATCGAGCTCGCCCGAAATTGGCCGGTCCGTGTTCGCAACAGAGGATGTTACGGGCACCACCCCGGCCTGCAGCCCCATCAGATCAATAAAGCTGCGCCCGTTCAGAGGAAGCCCGACCATCTTCTGGTCCTCTATCACTTCACCCAGCTGCGTGCTCGACGTTTCTACCTGGGCTGGCGCCGCCGAGACTGTGACATGTTGGGACGCGGTTCCGATAACCAAATTCACATCGACACGGAATCGCTGGTTCACGAGCAGATCCATATCCGACTGCGTGAACTTCTGAAATCCGGCCGCCTGTACCTCGACCGCGTAACCTCTGCCGACGGGCACATCGAGAAACTCAAATTCGCCGGTGGATTGAGTAAAGACCTGACGCTTCAAACCCGTGCTGAGGTTATAGAGCATAACCGAAGCCTGAGGCACGACAGCACCGCTCGCGTCGCGCACTGTTCCCCAAATCGAACCGAAAACATCGGCTCTCACCGGTCGGCCGAAAGCCACCAGCACAAGCAAGGTTTCCAACCAGATGTACGATTTTAGTTTCATTGAGCGACCTCCTCCATACGTCCGTGTTGTTGACGGTGGGGTTGCGTCGGCCCCCGCTTACACGCCATGCCCTTATTTATATCGATTTAATACGCCTGTCGAAAACCGCTGTCAAGGGAAAAATCGCATGTACCATCTTTTCTTGAGAGCAGTGCCTGCCGACTGAAGGGCCTCGTTCATCCTCTCCCTGCCACCTTATCGTGAAGTGTATGAGAACGCGAAGTGGGGGGCGTCCGCACGCTACGGGTTACTCGGTGGCGGCCCCAAACGGGCTCGCTTATCGGACCCTGAGCCGGTCGACGACCCTACCACTGCGGCCCAGGCTCCAATGTTCTTGTAAGTTGTCAGGGGGGGGTCATGGAGGCGACCGAAGCGAGGGATCGAGCTCTTTCGCGCGTTGAAATTCAGCACTCGCGGCTCCCGCCTCACCTTTTTCTCGAAGTGCCAGGCCGAGATTGTAGTGGGCCGCCGCATAGTTGGGCTCCAGGCGCAGCGCTTCCCGGAACTGGCCAATTGACTGGCTCCAATCTCCATCGTTGAGCAATGCCAGGCCGAGATCATTGCGGCCTTCTGCGAAATCGGGCCGCAACCTGACCGCCTCACGAAGCTCCTCCACTGCCGCGCGGGCATCCCCCCTGTCAAGCAAGGTCAAGCCCAGGTTCAAATGCGCATCGACATCCTCTGGCTTCAAGGCCAGAGCATCCCGGAACTCGTCGGTGGCGCGGTCGAACTGCTCAGCATCTAGTGCGGCCAAGCCTCGGTCATAGTGTGCCTCCGAGAGGTCGGGAGCCTGTGCCAGGGCCGTGTCAAACTCAGCGATAGCGCCGTTTTTGTCGCCGCTTTTCCAGAGGACACGGCCCAAACCTTCGTGAGCTTCAGCGTACTCAGGCTGCAAGCCGAGAGCTCTTTGGAGGTATTCCCGTGCCTGCTTCATCTGACCTTTCTGCTCCCAAGCCAATCCCATCAAGTAATAGGGGATCGGATTCTTTTCCCAGAATTTCACCGCGGAGTTTGCATCCTGCAGAGCGGCGTCTGGATTGTGGCGCCTCAGTTGCTCAGAGGCTGACCCGGTAAGGTTCTTGGCTTGTTCTAGCCCCGCCCGAAACTCACTGAGTGCGGCAATTTCGTCGAACTCGCGCTGGGCGATGTCGTGCTGGCCCTTCGCACGGAGCAGCACAGCCCGGCTGTAACGGGCGTCTTCGTAATCGGGCTTTAGGGCTAAAGCGGTTTCGAACTCGGTGAGGGCCGCATCGATACTCCCTTTGTCGCGCAATGCTGCTCCTAGATTGTAGTGAGCCTCTGGATCGCGGGGGTCAATTGTAGTAGCCGCGCGCAATTCGCGCACAGCGTCCGGCAATTTTCTTTGGCGTCGCAGTACGGCGCCTAAGGTCATGTGGGCTTGCTCAAAACCTGGCCGTAGAAGGATGGCTTTGTTAAGTTCGGTCACAGCGTCCTGGAGTTTGCCTAGGCGAGCGTGGGCCAAACCTAGATTATAGTGGGCTTCGACGGAGTCGGGGAGGAGTATTGCGGCAAGACGCAATTCTTCAACTGCCCCTTCAAATTCGTTTCTTCCCGCAAGCGCCAGGCCCAAACTTAAGTGGGCGGGCCCGGATGCTGGGTTCAAGTTTGCCGCCGTGCGGAGTACGTCGGTCGCCTGATCACGTTCGCCAACCTGCGTCAGCGTGACGCCGAGGTTGTAATTCGCCTCAGCATTTTGGGGGCAAATTCGAACGGCCTGACGAAATTCCTGAAGAGCCGCGAGGAGTTGTCCCCTCCTTGTTAGATCGATACCCGATTGGTTGAGAGGTTGTGCTTTCTCCGGGCATCCAGGAGCCGGGGTTCGTTGGCTAGAGTTTTGGCTGGGCGAAATACTAAGAATTCCAAACCACATCGCTAGCCCCACCCCAGCGCTCAACCGGCCTTGCATCACTGAATTCACCCCCGCGGCGGTATTAAGCCTAAATGGGCGCTGGCTGTTCCTGCCGGCCGAAAGGCCAGATTCGGCTCCGCCTGGCGAGGGCCAGAAAAACCAAGCACCCCAAAACCACACTCAGCAGGCCGAACACAATGTACTTGGGGGGAGCCATCAGAAATATGAACATCCAACCGCAGAGGGCAACGGCGCAGGGCACCGGATACAGCATCATCCTGAAAGGGCGCTTTACCTCTGGGCGGCGGGAGCGCAGCCACATCAGCCCGATGATCTGCGCGACGAACTGGACTAGGATGCGCGCCATGATCAGTGCGGTGATCACTTCGGCCAGATCCAAAAAACTCGCCACCGTCGCGAGCCCGCCCATCAGCAACAATGCAAAATGCGGGAAATCCTTTTGAGCGTGCAGGCGCCCGAAGATCCGAAAGAAATTTCCGTCCCTCGCCGCAGCGTAAGGAATTCGGGAATACGTCAGGAGCATGGCATAGATGCCCCCAAACGATGTCCATATCATTAACAGGCAGATTGCCGCTCCGGCCCAGTGCCCGTATATCCTCTGCATAAACTCGCACACAACGAACTCCGACCCGATCACCTCCCGCCAGGGCATTACGCCCACGATGCTAAGGCAGAACAGGAGGTTCATAAGTGCCACAACTGCCACGGATAGCAGTACGGAGCGCGGAACGGTGCGCGCCGGATTGATCACCTCATCCCCTAAATAACACACTCCATAATAACCTAGGTAACAGTACATTGCGAAAAGCGTGGTCGAGCTTACTCCGGACATTAAGCTGACACTTAAATGCAGTGAATTCGGAGGAAACGAAAACGCTAGTTGAGGGCTGAAATGCGAGGCGCCAGCGAGAATGACCCAGACAATCGACATCAGCATACCGACCCACAAGACAAACATGACCTTGACGATGGGTTTGATTCTTCTGTAGAGCAGTGTGGTACCGAGGACGCCGACGCCGGCCGCGACGAACTTGACTTGGAGGGGGGTTATGCCACGCAGAATATAACCTGTGTATTGGGCGATAGCAATGTTCCCCGAGGCAATTTCCAACGGACCGCTGGAGACCATTTGGAAGACAAAGAGAAAAGACCACAACCGCCCCCACCGATCACTGCCGAACGACTCCCGAACGTAAACATATGTGCCCCCCGATCCCGGGAGTGTAGTCGCCAGTTCACTCCACACAAGACCGTCGGCGAAGGCAATGATCGCACCGACCACCCACCCGATGAGCGCCTGGGGACCCCCCATCGCTCCGAGCATCAAGGGGAGAGCGACGAACGTGCCGCTCCCAACCATGTTGGACATATTGATGGAGAAAGCGTTCAGCAGGCCAATCCGCCGCTCGAGGTGCGGCGGCGGATCACTTTCCTTCTCCCGGGCACTATGAGAAGTACGGTTCATTTTAGGCTTTTACGGCCAAAAATCGAAAAAAGTTGCCCATCTCGCGCACACCTCTCGTGCCCTCGCGTTGCCGCGCACGGGCCACTTTTTCGCAGCGAAGTTCTTGAAAAAAGTAGAGTCTGGCGGGCCATATTTCCATGTTATATCGATTTAATACGATACTCAAACTCTGACTTAGTCGTCAAGAGGAATTCGCGGCGCGGGGCGCTTTCTGGATCAGGCTGGATCGCGCGGCGGCGCGGTGGATCTACGAATCATGAGATGTGGTGTAACCCGCCGATGAACAGGAACGATTCTATCGTGGGTCGCCGAAAGTCGCAGCGCTTCGAGCAGAATCTCCACTCCAATTGAACCCTGCTGTTCCATGTCCTGATGGACCGTGGTGAGGGGCGGGATGGAGTAGGCCGAGGGCGGCACGTTGTCGAAGCCAGTTACGGAGCAGTCGTTTGGAATTTGCCGACCAGCCTCAAACAACGCCCGCATGGCCCCAATTGCCGTCAGATCATCATGGGCGACGATCGCCGTAAATTTCTCTCCCCTTCCAACTAGCCTTTGCGTCATTTCGTAGCCCCCCTCGTAACCCACATTGCGGAGATTCAATTCGGTGATCAAACCTTCGGACAACTGTAGGTTGACTTTGCGCGCGAAGGATTTGATTGCTTTCCATCTTTGACTGCTATCAATAAAAACGCGCGGGCCTCGGATGAAGGCAATTCTCCTGTGGCCGAGGGTATAAAGGTACTCCATGACAGTGGTGGCGGCCGCTTCGTTGTCGCCGGTGACGGAACTGACCGTATTCGCTTCCAACTCTCTGCCAATGATGACAACCGGTATTTGGCACTGCTGCAAGGTCTCGAGCAAGTCGCCTTCGGGGTATATCGAATTGCCTAGTGTAATTAGGCCTTCCACTTGCCGATCCCGCAGCATCCCCACGAAACGAACGAACCGAGCGCGATCATTCTGCACGTCAATGAGAATGGGGAGATACGATCCGGATTGATAAAAGCCGTTCTCCACCCCTCGCACAATTTGCGCGCAGTAGGGATCGGACATGTCGAAGACCACCACTCCGACTGTGCAGCTCCGTTTGCTCCGCAAAGCCCGCGCTAGTGGGTTCGGTCTATAACAGAGCTCCTTTGCTACCCGCCGAATGCGTGCCTTGGTCTCGTCCGCAATGTACTTGGATAGAGGGGCGTTATTGAGAACGAAAGAAACTGTGGTCACCGCAAACCCACTTTTGCGCGCGACATCCTTAATTGTGACCATTATTTCAACGCACCCCTGTGGCCGATATGAAGAAAAGCGTGATCGAGCAGAGCGGTCCCGCGAAGCATCCCGCATTCTCAATGCAAGTTTTTCATCACCCTCCCGCCTTTGTCAATAGGTTTGGCCTCCGAGTAGAGTGGTCGTCGCTCAAAGCGGCGGCACCAACTGGCACAACGTGGTCCTAGAAAAGAGTGCCGACACGTTCGTTGCAAGACATGGTTTGACGGCGATCCTCCGTTCCAATTTAGGTCCGGAGCAAGTTATATCGAGAGAAAACGTCCCCCAAGAATTGGCGCGGAAGTCCTTGGGCAGACCGCTCGCGGCCTACGGAAGTACCCTCCCATTGGTCCGGTCATGTCGCCGCCAGCGCGTGCAGTCGGCCTAGCTGAATTAAGTTTTACGCCGCATGCACGATGGTGATGAGACCACCGACTTACTCGCCGCCTCGCAATTTTGCCTTCCCCGGCCCGCGAGAGCGCCTTGCACTGGAAACTCGACTCACGGTCGGAAGGTACGGCGGAAAGTGGATAATGTAAATTCCGGTTCACAACATGGTGTGGAGGCCTTCAGGCTGCGCCCGAACCGGGCTTGCGCCAGCCGCCGGGACACACGGTCAACCCTGGATTACACCCGCATTACACTTTGCGGGAAGGGGCAAAGAAGTGTTAGGCTTCCGCCTGCGGGCTGTGCGTTCGGGGGGCGTCAAGATGCGCTCATTTCGA
>CAZCVY010000122.1:0-19713 GCA_964501985.1 uncultured Acidobacteriota bacterium
TTCGGTTCCGCAAAAGGAACAACCGACTGGCGACAACCCTAACACCTTTTTCGGTGTGGCCCGCGTGGTCCGAAAGTAGGCGTAGGTAGTAGCGCCGCGATTTCCTCAAGACTCCAAACATGATCGGAAACGCCAGCCTCCATCGCGGGGGTAACCCGTAGCGTCTTGTAGATTCGGGCGAAATTGTAATGCAGGAAGTGAAGGCCTACTTGATAGGCGTGGTTCTCGACTTTCTTGGAAAAGGCATTCGTTAACCGCGTAAAGCGCCGCATTCCCATTCGCATTGTGAGGTTCTGGCGCTCGACATAGGACGTGCTGATATATCGCGGGTCGGGTACGCCCATGATCCTGATGCGCTCGCAACCCACACACTCGGCAGGGGAGTAGCGGGTTTCTTCCTGAGATGCCGCATAGACCTTGAAGGAACATTTGAGGATGCGCTTTAGAAGATTTTGAAAGTTAAGCCCGAGCCAAATAAGCCTAAATGCTGTAGCTTTTCGCTATTTATCTTCTCAGCAATAATGTGGTTTTGCCTATTGACTTTGATGTGCGGCGTGTGTTCCCATCGATGCGGAGCAAACAGCAGCCCATGCCTGACGACACCTTCATCGCAATCTACGACAGCCCCTACACGGGGTTGACGGTGGGGTGCTTCACGAACAATTTCGTCGAAGTCCTGGCCTCCGGCTTCGTCAACGACCATGCCGCGTGGCGATATGCTAATCATGCTGCCTTGGGACTCGCCATTCAAGAAGTTGTGGACCTTACCGAGCGCCGATTATCCGAAACAGTGATCAAGAAATCTTTTCTTCCCAAGCATCTGTCACCTCGTCATCTCTTCGGTTCCGCAAATGCAATAACTGACCGGTGACAACCCTAACGCTTTGGTTTGTGAAGGGCATAATTCCGATTTTCATTATAGGTGGAAGGTTGATTGACTAAGGCCTTTTCTGTATTTCACAACCTTGAGGATTTCAGAGGATTTCATAGGTAGAACCCGGGGACACACACCGTTAAACTTGTTTTCGCGCGGGCGGCCGCTGGGACCGCCGCGGTGGGGCGAAGGTCAACGTTCTCTGCCTTGGGTCCACGACGGCTGGCCGCGGCCACCCTCCACCGCTCGAAAATCAGTAAAACGAGGTGTCTGGTCCCTGCCCGCTGGCCCCGAACCAACTCGTCAATTCACGGCTGGCGGGTGTCTCTGTCTCACGCGGGCGCTACGATGCGCGGATTGACAGGCAAGGCGGGCAGATGGGTTTAGAGATCGGTCCGCGCACTCGATGGGGATAGGGCTGAGGCAGCGAAGTCAGGCCTCCACGTTTTCCCGTGAGCCAAAGGATGGTTGGAACGTCACGGTTGGCTTCCGGGCGGCGAGTTCCTGGGCTTCTAACGCGGCGGAGGTATCATGCGCGTATTTTATGAAGTGGCGCCCTGAAATTAGAATCGTAATCCCCATTGCCAACTTCGGCGGATTTTGCGACCAGTTCGAAAGGACTTGCCACAGGAACTTCCAGTATGCTCGGCGATAGGAAGAGAGGATGCCTTGATGGACGATTGAACGACCCAAAATACCCAGGGCGAGAAAGAACGGGTAGGGCGTTGCCCTCTGCCCCCGCGTCTCCCATTGCAGCAGCGAGCGATAAGCCCGATTGTAAAACGCCGAGGGAGAATAAAGGGAGACGAGAGTTTCGCGCAATCCTCGCAACAGGGTGGGCAGCGGGAGGCGAGTGCGAAAATTAGGCGAGTCGAAATTGCTGAGCGCGGGGGCTGCTTCCAGCAGTCGATCCTGTTTCACCATTTGGTCGTAGAGCGGAGTCGTCGGCGGGGCTTGCAGGAACCCGGCCATGGCCCAGGGAATGGCGGCGCGCTCAATGAAGTCCCTTTGCCGTTCGAAGATATCCTCGGTATCCGAATCGAAACCAATGATAAAACCTCCCGTCACCCACAGACCTTGACTCTGGATGAAGCGGATGGACCCCAAAAGATCATGTCGCAGATTCTGATATTTCTTGGTTTCCTTCAGTGATTGTTCGGAGGGACTCTCGATGCCAATGAAGACATAATAAAAGTTCGCCCTCACCATCGCCTCGATCAATTCCGGCCTTTCGGCGAGGTCGATTGATGCCTCCGTGTAAAACAGGAACGGGTAGTCATGAGACTTTTGCCACGCTTCCAGGCTCTGGGCTAATTCGAGGGCACGCTTACGGTTGCCGATGAAGTTGTCGTCGACGATAAACACCTGCTCGCGCCAACCCAACTCAAACAGGGCATCAAGTTCTGCCAGGATTTGACTCGGTGGCTTCGTTCGCGGCTTCCTCCCGTATATCGTAATGATGTCGCAGAACTCGCACTGGAACGGACACCCGCGGGAGAACTGCACCGCCATGGAGGCATACTTCTTGACTTCGAGCAGATCAAACCGCGGCACGGGCGTTTTGCTGACATCGGGTTTGTCGGGGATCGCGTAGAGCCGCTGGGCGCTGCCTCGCTCCAGATCGGAAGCGATGCTGTCGAAAATCTCATCCGGTTCACCGACCACAACATGGTCGGCCAGCGGAAGCATGGTGTCCGGCTCACTGCTTGCGTAGGGCCCCCCGATCATTGTCCGCTTGCCAAGAGCCCGTGCCCGAAGGAGAGTGTGGCGGATATCATCTCTCTGGACGCGCATTCCGCTCACCATGACGAGGTCGGCCCAAACGATATCTTTATCCCGTAGATCTTCAAAGCTTCGATCGACCAGCCTTAACTCCCAATTCTTCGGACAGAGCGCTGCTATGGTGAGCAGACCCAGAGGAGGATGGATAGTTTTTTCCGGTATGAGATCCAGCATTGCCTCAAAGCTCCAGAAAGAGGCCGGAAAGCGCGGCCAAATCATGAGAACCTTGGGCGTCGGGCCGAGAGGAGGGAAGCTCTCCGGCTCGCCCGAATGTTCCTCCGCCTTTCGGCTGTTCTGCTTCTCATAATTGGTCATCTGCGGCATGGTGCCCTCTCCTTACGAATCCTATGAATTCTCGATTCAAGTGAAGTTTTGGGAATTCGCCCAGGATTTCCAATTTTAAAGCCCCGGCTATCAAACCAGATTCGGGGGCGGCGCGTCTGTTCAATATTGCTCACTTTCGCGGGAATTTACGCTGGGGGTCCAGCTCTGTTCGTCGCGTTCTTTGTCTCCCTCGGCAGTTACATGAAGGCGCACAAAGTGTTAAACTGCGAATTCAAATTTTGGGCGGAACAGAACCAATAGCGAGCGACTGAAATCATCAACGGGGCGCCTTCGGCGTGCGTGTGTGCGCGGCAGGAATCGAAGGCTCCCGGCCTTGCTTGCAGATTTGATTCGGGGGCAGCAGCAAGGGAGGACTCGGAGCGCAAGAGGGAGAATTCCATTGACTGCTGACACTAACGAGCATGCGCGCATCGGCCGTGACCATCAACTCGAGGCCTATGACCCGCCCCATCCCCGCCGCACGGGTTTGCATATTCTCATGTGGATCCTGTTACTCCTGATCGTGGCGATTCCCCTCCTGCTGGTCTTACACCACCGTGAGGAGGCCAAGAAAGAAGCGGCGGCGACAAAACGTGTAACGCCGGGGATCGCCATTACGAGCGCGACGGCCCGAAAGGGTAACATCGGCGTCTACCTCAACGCCATCGGCACGGTCACGCCGGTCTATACCGATTCGATTACCAGCCAGGTGACGGGCTTGATTGTTGCCGTGCACTATACGGAGGGTCAGCGGGTACGTAAGGATGATCCGCTGGTTGATGTCGATCCGCGTCCGTACCGCGCCTTGCTCTTGCAGGCGCAAGGGGCGCTGGAGCGAGACCAGAATGTGCTCGCTCAAGCGCGGATGGACCTTGAACGCTACCGTGCCGCGTGGGCGCGCAACGCCATTGCCAAGCAAACCTTGGATGACCAAGAAAAGCTTGTACTACAAGACGAGGGCACAGTAAAAAACGACCAGGGAACCGTGCAATATGACCAGGTCGAGTTGGATTATTGCCATATCACTGCTCCCATCGCCGGCCGTGTGGGTTTACGGCTGGTGGACCCGGGCAACGTGGTGCAATCTTCCGGAACCGTAACCCTTGCCGTCATCACCCAGCTTGAGCCCATCACCGTAATTTTCACCATACCGGAAGACAGTCTGGGCCAGGTCGAAGCCCGCCTCAACGCCCGGGCGAAGCTCCCCGTCGATGCCTTTGATCGCACCGGGTTGACCAAGATCGCCAGCGGGATGCTGTTGACGATCGACAATCAGATTAATACGACGACCGGGACTGTAAGTGGGCGAGCCCTATTTGCCAACGCCAATGATGCGCTCTTTCCGAACCAATTTGTAAACACGCGTCTGCTGGTAAATACGCTTCAGGGAGTGACTCTGGTTCCGTCATCCGCCATTCAACAGAATGGGCAGGCGTCTTTTGTCTATGTCATCCAAGACAATTTTGCCCACATGGTTGCCATCAAGCCGGGGGTTACCGACGGCGGTTTGACGCAGGTTGAACCTATTCCGGGAGCTGAAGTGATCAACCCTGGAGACGTTGTGGCCAACAGCAGTTTCGACAAGTTGCAGGACAAGATTAAGGTCGCCATTTCGAACAAGCCGGCCTCGCCGAACAACGCGGCTTCAGCCGGTACGACCGGGAGCAGCGCCCCGTGAGCCCCTCTCGCCCATTCATTTTGCGACCGGTGGCCACGGCCTTGCTAATGGCGGCCATCCTCTTGGTCGGACTGGTTGGTTACACACAACTGCCGGTTTCAGCCTTGCCGGAAGTTGATTACCCCACCATTCAGGTGCTCACGTTTTATCCCGGCGCCAGTCCCACGGTGATGGCGACAACGGTGACGGCGCCGCTCGAGCGTCAATTCGGCGAGATGCAGGGCTTAAGCCAGATGACCTCCACCAGCTCTGGAGCCACTTCCGTCATCGTGCTGCAGTTTAACCTCTCGATGTCTATTGATGTGGCAGAGGAAGAGGTGCAGGCTGCCATCAACGCAGCGCAGAGTCTTTTGCCCTCCATTCTGCCTGCGCCGCCGACCTATAGTAAAACCAATCCCGCCGATGCCCCAGTGCTCACCCTGGCCGTGACTTCAAATTCCATACCGCTTTCCCAGGTCGAGGACCTTGTGGACACGCGCCTGGCGCCCAAGGTGTCGCAGCTCAACGGGGTCGGCCTGGTCAGCATCAGCGGCGGCCAAAAGCCCGCTGTCCGCATTCAAGCCAATCCTACGGCGTTGTCATCCTACGGCATCAACCTGGAGGACGTGCGCACGGCGCTGACCTCGGCCAGCGTGAACGCCGCCAAGGGCAATTTCGACGGGCCGCGCCAGGATTACCAGCTCGACGCCAACGATCAACTCGTCACTAGCAATGACTATAAAAATGTTGTCGTGGCCTACCGCAACGGCGCGCCGGTGATGCTGACCGACGTCGCTCGCATCGTGAACGGGATAGAGAACAACAATCAGGCCGCGTGGATGAACGAGACCCCGGCGGTCATCGTGAACGTGCAGCGCCAGCCCGGGGCGAACACGATCAGCGTCGTCAAAAGCATCAAGAACCTCTTGCCGCAGATGGAAGCAAACCTGCCCGCGGGTATTCTGGTGACCACCCTGACCGATCTCACGACTTCCATCAAGGCATCGGTCGCCGACGTTGAGTTTGAACTGATGCTGACAGTTGGGCTGGTCGTGCTGGTCATCTTTCTCTTCTTGCGGAGCCTCTACGCCACCATCATCCCCAGCGTGGCGGTGCCGCTGTCGCTGGTGGGCACCTTCGGGGCGATGTATGTCCTGGGTTACAGCCTGGATAACTTATCGCTCATGGCGCTGACCATTTCCACCGGTTTCGTGGTGGACGATGCCATCGTTATGATCGAAAACATCTCCCGGTATATCGAAGAAGGCGATCCCCCCATGGAAGCGGCGCTCAAGGGGGCGGAGCAAATCGGCTTCACCATTCTTTCTCTCACCGTGTCGCTGATCGCCGTGCTGATTCCGCTGCTCTTCATGGGCGACGTGGTGGGGCGCCTGTTCCGCGAGTTTGCCGTCACGCTTGCCGTCACCATCATCTTTTCGGCCGTGGTCTCCCTGACGCTGACCCCCATGATGAGCGCGCGAATCCTGCGGCACGAGCCCAAGGAGAAGCAGGGGCGCATTTATAAAGCCACGGAGCGCGCCTTCGAAGGGATGATCGCTTTCTACGGCCGCACCCTGAAGGTGGTCCTCCAATTCCAGACGGTGACGCTGCTCGTCGCTCTGGCCACGCTGATGCTCACGATTTACCTTTACATCATCATCCCCAAGGGATTTTTCCCGATCCAGGACACGGGGGTGATCCAGGGCATCACGCAGGCGCCCCCAGCGATCAGTTCCCAGGCCATGGCGAAGGAACAGTTGGCGATTACCAAGGTCGTTCTGGCGGATCCGGCGGTGGAAAGCGTCTCGTCGTTTATCGGCGCCGATGGAACGAACGTCACCACCAACAGCGGCCGGCTGTCGATCAACTTAAAGCCGCTTGACGAGCGCAAGATCAGCGCCTCAGACATCATCCGCAGACTCACCACCCAAGTTAACAAAGTTCAGGGAATTCAGTTGTTTATGGAACCCGTGCAGGACATTACTGTGGATGACCGCATCAGCCGCACGCAATACCAGTACGCGCTGGAAGACCCCAATGCCGACGAACTGAGTGACTGGACCAACCGTTTCATCAACCGGCTGAAGCAGTTGCCGGAACTGGAGGACGTGGCCACCGATCAACAACCGGGCGGGCTGGCCGTGTCCCTGCTCATCGACCGGGTCACCGCGTCGCGGCTGGGCATCGCTCCCACCACGATCGATAACACCCTGTACGACGCCTTCGGCCAGCGGCAGATCAGCACCATGTATACGCAGGTGAATCAGTACCATGTTATTCTCGAGAGCGATCCACAGTTTCAGAAAAATCCGAAGAAGCTGGACCAGCTCTACATTCAGGCCAATGCGTCTTCCGGCGCAACTGGTGCGGGAGCCGCGACCTCATTTGCGGCCTCCGGATCGCCCTCGGCGGGATCCAACAGCCTGGCCTCTTCGGCGCTGTACACTCCGTCGGCCAACACCCTGGCGCCTCCGGCGAACGCGCTTTCGGCAAGCGCCTTGACGGTGAATTCCAGCATGGGCGCCGGCTCCGCGGGCGCCACCAGCTCCGCCACCAGCAGTGCCGTGCCGCTCAGCGCGATCGCCCACTTTGAAAACACCACCGAGTCGCTTGCCATTACCCACCAGGGTCAATTTCCCGCCATCACCGTGTCGTTCAATCTCTCGCCCAGTGCCTCACTGGGCAGCGCCATCACGGCAGTGGACAAAGCACAGAAAGACATGCACATGCCTCCCAGCCTCCAGGCTGGCTTTCAAGGCACGGCGGCCTCCTTCACCAATTCGCTTGCCAATGAGCCGTTACTGATTTTGGCCGCGCTGGTCACCGTCTACATTGTGCTGGGTGTTTTGTATGAGAGCTTCATTCATCCGGTAACGATTCTGTCCACGCTGCCCTCCGCGGCGGTGGGAGCTTTCCTCTCACTGCTTCTATTTCACCAGGACTTGAGCGTGGTGGCGATCATCGCGATCGTCCTGCTGATCGGCATCGTGAAAAAGAACGGCATTATGATGGTCGACTTCGCGCTGGAAGGCGAGCGGATGCACGGCAAGAACGCGCCGGACGCTATTTACGAGGCTTGTCTGCTCCGATTCCGCCCTATCATGATGACCACCATGGCCGCGCTGCTGGGCGGGCTGCCGCTGGCGCTGGGCTCGGGCTACGGTTCGGAGTTGCGCAGGCCGCTGGGCATCGCCATGGTGGGCGGACTGCTGCTCAGCCAGGTGCTCACGCTCTACACCACCCCGGTCATCTACATTTTCTTTGACAGTCTATCCAAGCGCTTTGGCGGTGAATCCCATCCTCCAAAAACCGAAGGTGGAGAACAGGCAGGGCCGGCATGAACATCTCCGAACCCTTCATTCGCCGGCCCGTGGCCACGACCCTGCTCACGGTGGCCATTGCTCTTGCCGGAGCAGTTGCGTACGAGGTGCTGCCGGTGGCGCCCCTGCCAGAGGTCGACTTTCCGACCATTTCCGTCAGTGCAAGCCTGCCGGGAGGCAGCGCCGACATCATGGCGTCGTCGGTCGCCACTCCCCTGGAACGGCAGTTTGGTCATATCGCCGGAGTGACGGAGATGACCTCCGCCAGCTCGCTGGGCAGCACCTCGGTGACTATTCAGTTTGACCTTAGCCGCGACATTGACGGCGCGGCGCGCGATGTAGAGGCCGCCATCAATGCGGCGCGGACCTATCTGCCCTCCAACCTGCCGGGCAATCCGACCTATCGCAAGGTCAACCCCGCCGATTCGCCGATCATGATCCTGGGCCTTACCTCCGACAAATTTGGGCCCGATAAAATGTATGACGAAGCCTCCACCGTCCTCGAGCAGAAATTGTCGCAGATCCAAGGTGTCGGGCAGGTCACGGTGGGAGGTGGCGCGCTGCCCTCCGTGCGTGTGGACGCAAATCCGACGCAATTGGCCAGCTATGGCCTCACTCTCTCGAGTTTGCAGTCCGTGCTGAGCTTGCAGAACTCAGACCTGGCGAAAGGCCAAATCTCGGATGGCATCGTGACCGCCGACATTGTTGACAATGACCAGATCTCGAAGGCCGTCGATTACAAGCCGCTCGTTGTTGGTTTTCACAACGGCGCGGCGGTGCACCTGTCCGATGTCGCCCAGGTGACCGACTCCGTGGCCAACGTCCGTGCTGCCGGTTATTTGAATAGCAAACGCGCGGTTACGGTCATCATCTTTCGCCAGCCCGGCGCCAACATCATTCAAACAGTCGACGCCATTCGCGCCCAACTTCCGTATATCCAGGCCTCCATTCCGCTCGGCATTGACACCACCATCGTGCTGGATCGCACCACCACGATTCGCGCCGCGGTCACGGACGTGGAGAGGACGCTGATCATTTCCATTGTCCTGGTCATCCTCGTGGTGTTTGTCTTCCTGCGCAACGGCCGTGCCACACTCATTCCCGCCGTGGCCGTGCCGGTCTCGCTGATCGGCACGTTTGCGGTGATGTATTTGTTCGGATACAGCCTCGACAACCTCTCGCTGATGGCCCTAACCATTTCCACGGGTTTCGTGGTGGATGACGCCATTGTGGTGATGGAAAACATCACCCGGCATATGGAGGATGGCATGATGCCCTTTGCCGCGGCACTGAAGGGCGCGGAGGAAATCGGCTTCACCGTCTTCACCATCAGCATTTCCCTCATTGCTGTTTTTATTCCTCTCTTGTTGATGGGCGGAATCGTGGGCCGTCTCTTTCGCGAGTTTGCCGTTACCCTCTCCACTTCCATCGTGGTGTCCATGGTCATCTCCCTCACCACCACGCCCATGATGTGCGCCTACCTGTTGAAGAATGAGCGCGACGTGAAACATGGGAGCATGTTCACGGCCAGCGAAAAGGTTTTTGACGGGGTGTTGTCCGTGTACCGCCGCACCCTGCATTGGGTGCTCGACCATACGTTACTCACCCTCGTGGTGCTTTTCCTCACCATCGCGCTCAATGTGTTGGTGATCATCAAGATATCCAAAGGCTTTTTCCCGGTGGAGGACACGGGAGCGCTCTCCGGTGCAGTTCGAGGGCCGCAGGATTCATCCTTTCCGGCAATGGACAGTTCCATTAGACAGATTATCAGCGTGATAAAGACTGATCCCGCCGTCGCCAATGTGATTGGGTTTTCCGGCGGAAATGGCGCCACCAATACCGGCTCTCTCTATGTTGCGCTCAAGCCGCTGGCGGAGCGCGACGCCAGTGCCACCCAGGTCATCAACCGCCTCCGCCCCAAACTGAACCGCCTGCCGGTGGCTTCCTCGTTTCTCCAGGCGGTCCAGGATCTGCGCATCGGCGGCCGGTCCAGTAACGCCATGTACCAGTACACCATCCAATCCGACACGACGCAGGATCTTAACAAGTGGGGACCGGTCCTGACCACTGCGATGCAGAGTCTGCAAGGTCTTCAAGACGTAAGCTCCGACCAGCAGAATGGCGGTCTGGATGAGATGATGACCTACGATCGCGTCACCGCGGCCAAGCTCGGCCTGACCACCCAGTCGCTGGATTCGGCGCTGTACGGCGCCTTCGGCCAATCGGAAGTGTCGATCATTTACACGCAGTTAAACCAGTATTACGTGGTGTTGGAAGTTGCTCCCCAGTATTGGCAAAGCCCGGAAGGATTGAACGATGTCTATTTCCAATCGTCGGGCGGCCGTGACATTCCGCTTCTCACGGTGGCCAAGGGGCAGGCCAATACCACACCCCTCGCCGTCAACCATACGGGCTTATTCCCCTCGGTCACCGTGTCGTTTAACCTCGCTCCCAGCGTGTCTTTGAGCGATGCCACGGCAAGCATCAGCCAGATGCAACAGCGGCTCGGCGCGCCATCCACGCTGCAAAGCTTTTATGCCGGCACGCTGCAAGCTTACCAGCAATCCCTAGGCACCGAGCCCATATTGATTCTCACGGCGCTGCTGGCGGTGTACATCGTTCTCGGTATTTTGTATGAAAGCCTCGTCCATCCCCTGACCATCATCTCCTCTCTGCCGTCGGCGAGCGTGGGCGCCATGCTCGCGTTAATGCTCTTTAAAGTGGATCTGAACATCATTTCGATCATTGGCATCGTGCTGCTGATCGGCATTGTAAAGAAGAATGCCATCATGATGATCGACTTCGCCCTGGAGGCAGAGCGCAAAGAGGGGAAGCGCCCCGCCGCCGCGATTACGGAAGCGTGTATGTTGCGCTTCCGCCCGATTCTGATGACGACGATGGCAGCGTTATTGGGCGCGCTGCCCTTGGCGCTGGGCACGGGCACGGGGTTTGAACTGCGCCGGCCCCTGGGCATCACCATTGTGGGAGGGCTGATCTTAAGTCAGATGCTGACCCTCTATACCACTCCGGTCGTTTATCTTACCTTCGACCGGATACGGCTGCGGCTGCAAGGGAAACAGCAGCCCATCTTTAGTCGTGCGCCCGGGCCTGCCCCCAGCGGGGCCGTTTGATGGGACGTTGCAGGGTGAGGCTGTCCGTACTCTTTCGTTCGGCGGCGGTAGACATCGAGGGGGACGGCAAGCCGTTCCCCTACATCGGAAGGGTCATGGGGTGTAGAGGATAATGATTTCATATCATCTAAGAATCCGAATCTGTCTCGCCCTGGCCTTATGTCTTCTTCTCGCAAGTTGCAGCGTCGGCCCCAAGTACCACACACCGCCCGTGGACACTCCTCCGGCGTATAAGGAACTCACCCCCGACCAATACAAAGACGTGGACGGTTGGAAAGTAGCGCAGCCAAAGGATGACGCGCTACGCGGCAAATGGTGGGAGATTTTTGGCGATCCTCAGTTAGATGCTTTGGAGGGCAAGGTCGACATTTCCAACCAGAACATCGCTGCGGCCACGGCAAGCTTCTTCGCCGCGCGCGCCCTGGTGAAGGAAGCTCGATCCCAGCTTTTCCCCACCGTGTCCACGAACCCCTCCATTACCGTGCAACGGCCGTCAGCCACGCTGGGCAAATCCGTGGCTCCCAGTTCCGGTTCCGGGGCAGGAGCAATTTCCTCCACAGGGGGCAGCGGTACGATTGCAGATTACACCTTTCCGTTTGATGCCACGTGGCAGCCGGACTTGTTCGGCCGCATTCGGAACACGGTGAAGTCAGCAGCCTACGGCGCCCAGGCCAGCGCAGCGGATCTCGAGAACATCCGTCTCACGGCGCAGGCCGATCTTGCCATGGATTACTTTCAACTCCGCGGCCAGGATGCCCTAAAGCAGTTATTGGATTCCACGGTCTTGGCTTATCAACAGACTCTCGATTTGACGAAGGCCCTCTATGAGACAGGCATCGACACGAGCGAAGCCGTGGCCGAAGCCGAGACCCAACTTGAATCTACCCAAGCCCAGGATGTTGCTCTGGGCATCGAACGGGCGCAACTCGAACATGCCGTCGCCATGCTGACTGGCCAGCCGGCGTCGACGTTTTCGATCCCCTATGCGCCGCTCACCTCAACTCCTCCGGCGATACCCATCGGTGTTCCATCCCAGCTATTGGAGCGGCGTCCCGACATCGCCGAGGACGAGCGTCTGATGGCCCAGGCCAACGCTCAGATCGGCATTGCGAGAGCAGCCTACTTCCCCACGGTGACGTTGAGCGCGGCGGCGGGGTTCGAAACCACTTCCTTTACGCAGTGGTTCAGTTGGCCGAGTCGATTCTTCTCGCTTGGCCCTGCGGCCGCGGAAACCATCTTTGACGCGGGTTTGCGCCGCGCTACGATGGAGCAATTCCGGGCTCAGTACGACGAAACCGTGGCCAACTATCGCCAGACCGTGCTAACGGCTTTTCAGCAAGTCGAAGATAGCCTTGCGTCGCTGCGGATCCTGTCTGGAGAGCTGCAATATCAGGACACGGCGGTCACGTCGGCGCAAAAGGCCCTCGCCATCGCCACGGACCGCTACAAACTGGGACTTGATCCTTACCTGGATGTACTTACTGCACAAACTACACTGCTCTCCAATCAGCAAACCGCGGTCAACCTTCGGATTCAGCAGATGACGGCGAGCGGAGGGTTGATTGAAGCACTCGGCGGAGGATGGGATGCCTCACAGCTTCCCACCCCAGCAAAGCTGGTGAGCAAAGCACCCTAGCAATACGAGAACAAACCGAAGAAGCCCTGGGCGGAGAATGAAGAGCGCCGGTCGCCGAGCAAGGAGCACATCCCAGAGCTCGCCACGCACCCGACGTAAGGCGTGGCACGCACTCAGCCTAAGCGGCCTTGTTCGTTGACCCAGCACCAGCACCTGCGGCGCCCATCTGACGAAGAAGCCGGTTGGTTTCCACCTGCTCTTTGAGCAGTTTCTTGACCAAGAATCCCACATGAATAAACCACATGCACATCACGATGCTGACCGCACCACCAAAAATACCGAACCCGGTTGTCATGTTACCTTCCTCCTTAAATCATTTGGTCATGCTCTTGATGGAGAGTCTATATTTTGGCATGATCAAAATACATACTGCCGTGAAGCTCCCGGCCATCCTCCGCTTATCTACTTTCATACCGATTTTGCCATGACCTAGTTGCTTGCCGTGGTAATGGCCCCGGACTCCACTCTAAGGGCCGTAATATCCTTTAGCAATAGTACGCGGGTACTAGAAATTGTAAGCGGGGAGCCAGGGTCGGCGATTTTCTTGCCGGGGGCGTTGGACACTTCAGGAGATTACCACAACATAATTCAAAAGTAAAGCAATAACCTCAGCAGTAATAATCTTGGAATGAATTATTGGGGGCCTCCTGCTAGGGTCGGCAAGGGTCGGCGCGGTCGGCGATTCGCCAGCTTTTCACCAGAAGACGGATGCTCAGTGACGCGGATTGGCCGCCCGACCATTTGAGGACTTTGTCAGGCGGCGTGTGGTTTCCGAAATTCGCAGCAGCGATCGCAGCGCCTCGTTCACTGCCGCCGAGGTGCGAAACGCCTTGGCAACGTCGGGCTCCAGGACGGCAATGTTTGTGCCCTCTCTCATGATCCGCCGGTAGTACTTGCCGCGAACAGCGGTCGAGTAGTCGAAGTTGTATTCCCTTCGCAGGTCATCCGCCTGAACTGGGATCTTCGCCTTCATGACGTTTCCTTTCGCGGCGTGTGGCGCGACGTGCGCTGATGACCCGCACTGCGCCTTCTCGTTCAACATGGCTAATGACAAGGAGCCGCCCGTGCGCAGAATATCCTACCGTGATTAGCCGGTCCTCAGTTTGCGAATGACCTGGGTCTCCAAAGGTTGCAGCCATCGGGTCATAGAACACGGTCACAGCTTCGTCAAAAGAGACACGGTGCTTCTTGATATTTGCTGTTGCCTTGCTCGCGTCCCACTCGACATGCATTATACCATTCTCTCCTGAACTCCCTGGATGGCGGACGGCGGTTGCTCTGTAATATGGCCATCTTAATACGGTCCAGATCACGCCAAAGCCCGGTAGCCCGGGGGGCCTACTCCTTCCGCAGCGCGCGCAAGTCGATTCCCAACTGCTGGCACTTCTTGTACAAATAGCTGCGCTCGAGGCCCAGGGCCCGCGCGGTCTGGGTAATGTGATTCTGCTGGTGGCGCAGTTCGGCGAGGATCGTTTCGCGCTCGAAGCCATCGACGCGCTGGGCGAGCGTGCCGGAGGCTGGCGCATTTACACCGCTCTGCGCTGTAGCGGCCTGCGGGGGCAGGGCAGTGAGCACTGTCGCCACGTCCACCGAGTCACCCGTCGCGAGAAGCAGCAGCCGCTCAACCATATTGCGCAATTCGCGAACATTACCTCTCCAGGTATAACGCTTTAACTCATCAATGGCCTCGGCCGTGAACGTTGCGGGCTTCCAGCCGTTCTGCGCGGCGATCTGGCGCGCGAAATGATCGACGAGCGCCGGAATGTCCTCCGTGCGGTCGCGGAGCGGCGGGACGAACAGTGGGAAGACGTAGACGCGGTGGTAAAGGTCCTCGCGGAATTTTCCCTGCCGGATCAGCTCTTCCAGGTTGCGGTGTGTGGCCACCACGACGCGCACATCGACGGCAACGGGCCGGTCGCCGCCCACGCGCTCCATTTCGCCCTCTTCCAGCACGCGCAACAGCTTGGCCTGCATGGGGAGTGGCATGTCGCCGATTTCGTCGAGGAAGAGCGTGCCGCGCTGGGCCTGTTCGAACTTCCCGAGGTGCCGCGCGCCCGCGCCCGTGAAGGCGCCCTTCTCGTGCCCGAAGAGTTCGGATTCGATCAGCTCCGCCGGAACCGCGGCGCAATTCAGCGCGACGAATGGCCCTGAGCGGCGCGGGCTTTGCTCGTGCAGCGTGCGCGCCACCAGTTCTTTTCCCGTGCCGGTTTCTCCCAGGATGCAGACGCGCGTTTCGCTCGCGGCGACGCGCTCGATCTGCGCCATCACCCGGCGCATCGCCTCGCCCGACCAGACCATCTGGTGCTTGCCGAGGCGGCCGAGGAGTTCTTGGTTCTCTTCCTTCAGCCGCTTCAGGCGCAAAACGTTTTCCACGGTCAGCAACAGCTTCTCGGTGGAAAGCGGCTTTTCCAGAAAGTCCACGGCCCCCAGGCGAGTGGCGCGCACTGCCATCTCAATGTGCGCCTGTCCGGAGATCATCACCACCGGAGTGGGCAGTTCCATGTTCTTCAGGTCCTCGAGAAATGAGAGGCCATCTTTTTCCGGCATCACCACGTCGGAGAGAATCATGTCGAAGGGCTGCGCCTTCACCAGCTCCAGGGCGCGGACGGCCGAGTCGCAAACCGTGGCTTCGTAGCCCGCCAGGCGAAACGCCCGCGAGAGCGAAGCGAGCGTGTTCGCTTCATCATCGACAATCAGCAGATGACCTTTGGGCGCCGCCATAGTTCGTGCCTCGTGTAGTACTCGCTCCTTGCACGTTCTCTCGTTGCATGTTCGTTCGTAGCGCGGACCCGTTCGCTAGGTCCGCGGCTTATCCCTGCCGATTGGGATTGTCTCCTGCCATTTCGTGAAGAACCGCGGACCTCACGAACAGGTTTGCGCTACACCTACACTGGCTCATTATTGCCTCCAGCAGCCTTTCCGCTTCGCACTGTTTTTGCTAACCCTCTTTCTTTTCATTAACATCATGGAGAGATCAGTTTAACTCATTTGTTTTCATCAACATCATGGAGAGGCGAAAAGCGGACATTTTTTCTATATGTGTTTTCAGTAACATAGGGAAATTTACCCTCGTTTAATACGTCTTTTTTTTCCCCCCACAACTTGGCAACCCATGATCGGCTAACTTATTTAGTTTCAATGATATAGATTTTTTCGAGATTGCCGCCTTTCGTTGCTAACCCATTTTGTTTCTGACACATCATGGAGAGCCTCGCCCTTTTTTTCGCCCCGCCCCCCAACTTTCAAGTTAACTCTTTGCATTTGATTGAGATAAGCGTTGAGACATTTTGGCGCTAAACGCTAACCACCTTTAGTTTGTAGTACATCATGGAGAGCCTCGCCCTTTCTTTCGCCCCGCCCTCCGACTTTCAAGTTAACTCTTTGCATTTGAGTGAGATAAACATTGAGACATTTTGGCGCTAAACGCTAACCACCTTTAGTTTGTGGTACATCATGGAGAGTCCCCAGGGGGCGGCGGTCAGTGGACAGTCGATCTTCCCGTCAAGGACCCTGCGTAGAAAGCCTCGGGCAATTCGGCGACCGGCCATTCAAAATCGACGATCCAGTCAGGCCGGCACACTCCATCTTCATCGAGCCGGCCATGAACAATCGGCGCATAGCAGTATCAGATGGTTATTATAACATGCAAAAATTGAAAGTCAAGAGAATTCTGCCAGAGTTGGAGGCTACAAAATGGCGCTGCCGGAAATCAAGTTTTCCCCGCCACTTTTGAATCTTGAATCTGGAGTCTCCAAGTCGGCGCCGTGGCCTGTACGGCGACCTCCATTCTTGAATGTTGAATTTCGAATTCCGCGCGCGGTGCCCTGTGTCGCGACGGCCAGTCTTGACTCTTGAGTTTTGAATCTCGAATTTCCAATCCCGCGCGCGGTGTGCGCGGGCGCCGGCCCCGAATCCCTAGCCCCCAACCCCAAGTCCCGGCTCTTCCGACCTTGGACCTTGGATATTCTTCCCTGCCACTATCCACTAACCATTGCTTTTCCCGAGCCCGCAGAATTCAATTGGTCCTCCGACCCAGCTCAGTTACAATTGTTTCATTATGAGCGCTCGAAGCAGCATGAAGAAGCCTCCAGTCCCGCTTCAGGAATTCCTCCGCAAGCAATTCACACCTGAAAACAAGACCCAACGGGTGTCCCGGGCGCTGGCAGCGCTCAACGAAGAAGAGCACATCAAGCTTTCCCCGGAACAGTGGAAATGGGTTGCCGAAGACGCTGACCTGGAAGAGCCAGCCTGACCATGGCGGTTCAATCCCTTCCAAATCTCCCCGGCCGAAGTTTGTATTCATTGACTGGAAACCAACGATTCGATGATTGTTGCGGGGATGCGTGAATACGGTCTCTTCTTCCTGGCGACTAATGATTCAGATTTCGAACGAGTCCGGGACATTACCGTCTTCAAACCAACTGACCTTCCTTATCGCCCTTTTTAAATTCTTGAATCTGGAATCGCGAATTCCGCCCGCCGAAGTCAGCGTCACACGTCACTCATCGCCTGTTCTTTGCCCGCAGTTCGAAATGCCGCGGACCCTGGGAGGTGAGTACTGCTGTCTTGACATTGTCGGGCAAGATCGATATTCTGAGCATGACAAGGAGGATCCATGCCGCCACGAACGACGCGCAGCGAAAAGCTCGACCTGCGACTCACGCGCCAAGCGAAGTCAACGCTTCAGGCAGCGGCGGCAGCTTCCCGTCGCTCCGTCAGCGAATTCGTGCTGGAGAGCGCTCTCGCGCGTGCCGATGAGGCGCTGGCAAATCGTCGACTCTTCAGCCTGAATGAGGCGCAATGGAGATCCTTCTTAGCGGCCCTCGATGCGCCTCCCCGTCCTCTGCCTCGGCTGGAGCGTCTCCTAACAGAACCGGGATTTTTTGATGCCGGACCCAAGCAGTGAGCACCAACCGCAGGGTGGAAAAACTGTCCCCCGAGCACCGCACGGAGGGTTTTGATTGCGGCCGGGAAGAACTGAACCGATACCTGTTGCGCTACGCTGGGCAGAATCAGCAGGCAGGTGCCGCGCAGACCTACGTTGGACTGGTAGGAGAGACGGTGGTGGGATACCATACCCTCGCGGTGGGACATGTGACCCGTGAAGAAGCGCCGGAGCGCTTAACCAAGGGCTTGGCGCGCCATCCGGTGCCCATTATGCTGCTGGCGCGTCTGGCCGTGGACCGTCGCTGGCAAGGTCGGGGGATCGGCAAAGCACTTTTGCGCGACGCCATGCAGCGTACGCTGCAAGCGGCCGACATCGCCGGCATCCGCGCCTTGGCGGTTCATGCCAAAGACGAATCCGCCAGGGATTTCTACCAGAAATTCGATTTCATCCCTTCCCCCACTGACCCCATGCACCTGTTCGTCCTGTTGAAAGACGTCCGCCGAATTATCGCGGACTAAGACGGACGTAGGATTGCGCTTGTTCTCGCTTGCCACTGACCACTGTCCTTCCTTAGCGCCAGCTTGAATCTGGAATCTTGAATCTCCAATTCCGCGCGCCGTGTGCGCGGGTGCCGGCCCCCAAATCCCTAGCCCCTGCTTTCCCCGCCCGGACCTCGGACTTCGGACATCGGACGTTCTCCCTCGTCACTAGCCACTGTTCTTATAGAGCCTCGATCTTCCAGTTGGGGTACACTAAGGATGAGATGGGTGCATCAAAACTCCTGGTCAAAAGAAACGATAACGACGAAATGCGACCCGAGTACGACTTTTCGCACGGGGTGCGCGGGAAGCACTATGAGGCTTACCGCGCGGGCACGAATGTGGTGTTTCTCGATTCCGACGTGGCCCAAGCGTTCGGCGATTCAGCGGCGGTCAATCAAGCCTTGCGCCTGCTCTTGCAACTCGCCCGGACAAACGTTCCAGAAAGCGTTCAAGCCAACAAGACGGCACAGCCGACAGGCCGCACTCCACGCCGCGCCAAGAAGCCCAAGCGCGTGCGCGCCGGTCGCGGCTGAGCGGCCCAAGTCCTTTGCTTGTCACTCGTCACCTGTCACTGGTCACTGGTTTCCCGACCTCGGACCGTTTTTGCCGCCCCCGCCTTTCCAAGCCGCCGCGAGCCCCTTCGGGGAATGTCGCAATCTCCGGGAGCAAATGCGTCGCCGGTGCTCCTATTTGTAGGAAAGTGCCAGATGGGGGAGCAGGGTTTTCTACTGATTCCAATCTTCGGCGCGGGCGCCGATGTCCCGGAAGTGCTCGACATTGCCGGTGACGATTGCAGCGCCGTACTCGATGGCATGTGCGGTAGTAAGGACGTCAGCATCGTGATGGGAGCGGCCGTGTGAGCGCAGGTCTGCCCATAGTTTCGATGCCCGCTCCCAAATTGCCACGTTAAACTCTTTCCAAACCATCGCTTCCGCCAGGCCCTCGAAAGCGGTGAGTTGCGCTACCGCGTTCTTAATCACCAACTCCCGCTTGATTTCATAGAACACTACCGGGCACAGGATGAAGAGCGAATTCTGCCGAACCTCCTTGCGGAATCGGTCGAGGACGCGCTGATTTCCTGGATGCTTCTTCAGGAGCTTGGTGATGGTATCGGTGTCGAGGGAGTAACTCGTCATCCCGTTTAGGCAGGCCTGAATGTTGTACGATGGGTGCGGAGGTCCTCTTCAAATCCGTCCCACCACTTTTCGCCGCGATCGTCGGGTGTGGCCAGCCAGGAATCGAGCCATTTGAGCAGCTTCCGATTCTGGGGGCGCAGACGGGCAGGGGGCCGGCCGTCGCCAGACGCCGCTTGCCTGGACTGCTGCCTCCGCACGGTGGGAGTATTCGCCATAAAGATTCCTCAATTGAGATGATAGCACAATCCCAACGTGACACCGCCCGACATCACGCCGAGCGCGACGTTCCAATGCACACGGATTTGCAGGTTGAGAGCGCCCAGCTCGCTTTCGCGGCGGGTTTATCCCGCCAGTCTTGAATCTTGAATTTGGAATCTCCGAGTCCGCACGCCGTGTGCGCGGGTGCCGGCCCCCAATCCCTAG
>CAZCVY010000123.1:0-3314 GCA_964501985.1 uncultured Acidobacteriota bacterium
TGCTCCCAATGGTTTGTTGAAAACAAAGGGGCAAAAAAAGTGCTCCCAATGAGTTCATGAAAACAAAGAAGTTATCGAATATTCGCGATAACATATTGAAAGGAAAGGCTATGGATACAATTGGGCCATTGGTTTATCGGGCCACACGGTCACTAAAAGACGGTCAGATGTCCTGGGTTCGTTATCCTTTGCCCCTGACAAGCGGAGCTGGATACCTTATCGTTGACAACTGCCGATGGACCCGGGACCGCCTTAAGTGACCCGATGACCCGATCTCCCGATGGCCCGATGATCCGATCCCAGGCTGTGCTTCTCCGGAATCTTGACACCGAGGGCGGTCGCCGATAGAATGAATTGAGGAGTTCTTAGCCTCGAAGTTTTTGATACCTTGTTAGTTAGGGCGAATATGCAGGGGCAGATTGACCTCTCAAGCCGGTATCGGGAGATCCTAGTGGCGCTGGTCCGCCAGTTCATCGCCAGTGGTTTCCCTGTGGGGTCCAAGGCGTTGGCCCCCCAGCTTACGACCCCGGTCAGTTCGGCGACGATTCGTTCGGTCCTGGGGGTATTGGAAGACAGCGGTTTCCTGGTCCAACCCCATACTTCAGCGGGGCGAGTTCCCACCGAGAAGGCCTATCGCTTCTATGTTGACCGCGTGGTGACGGGAACGCGTTTGGCTCCGGACACGGAGAGGTACATTGACCAGGCGTTGCGCTCCGATGGGGACCGGTTGGAACGGTTGATGGTGAAGGCCTCGCGCACCCTTTCGGAGGTTTCGCGCAATGTGGGCCTAGTGCTGGCGCCGGCGCTCGAGGAAAAGCTGCTGGAGCACATCAAGTTCATTAACCTCCCAGACCACCGCGTGCTCGTGGTGATCGTCTCCAAACCCGATTTGGTGGAAAACCGCGTTGTGCGCCTGGAGGATAAATTTACGCAGGAGGAACTTGACCAGGCTGCTAACTTTCTGAACGCGGAGTTCCACGGCTGGTCATTCGGCACGATTCGGCTGGAGATTTTCCATCGCCTCGAAGCGGACAAAATCCTTTGCGATCACCTGCTCAAGAATGTCGCCTCGCTCTTTATGGGAGGGGCGCTTTCGGAAGACGAGTCGGGGGCGCTGATTGTGGACGGCACCGCCAAGATCCTGGAACGCCCGGAATTTGCCGATGTGCAAAAGATCAAGCAGTTGGTGAAAACGCTGGAAGAAAAAGCCAAGCTGGCCCGGATCCTGGAGGCCTGCCTGCAAAGCCCGGAAGCGGGTGTGCGCATCCTGATCGGGCGCGAGAATACGGAGCAGCAGATGCACCATTGCACCTTGGTGGTGGCGCCGCTGCACTATCGCAACCGGGCGGTGGGGGCCCTCGGCGTGGTGGGGCCCATTCGCATGGAATACGACCGTGCCATGAGCACCGTCGATTACATTGCCCATTTGTGTAGCCGACTGCTGAGTTCCAACTGAAATCCCGGCATTCCTGCCGCTCCCGAGGTCCTCCCAGAGGCCGGAGCGCAGCGTGTCCGGCGCGAGCGATGGTGTGCATTTTATGATGGACGAAAGAGACCAGGAGATGACCCCCCAACCGGACGAGACCGACGAGAACGGAACTGCTCCCGCGGCCGAAGGCGCTGCGGCCGCCGAGCCGGCGGACTTGGCGGAAGCCTACGAAAAAGCCGTGGCCGAGAGTAAGGAGTTCTATGACCGGCTGCTGCGCAAGCAGGCGGAGCTGGACAATTTCCGCAAACGCACGCTGAAGGAGAAGGAGGATCTCCGCCAATATGCGGCGGAGGATCTGATACGCTCCTTGCTGCCCACGCTCGACGGCTTCGAGCGCGCCTTGCAGCACCGCGACGAAGGCGTTCCGGCGGCCTTCTATCAGGGCTTGGAACTCATCTATCGCGAGCTTCGCGAGGTGTTGGGCCGCGCCGGACTCGAGCCGGTCGTCACGAAGGGCGAGATGTTTGACCCGTACCTGCATCAGGCGGTGGAAACCGTTAAAGCCCCCGGCCGCCGCGAACATGAGATTGTGGGGGAGCTGCAGCGGGGCTATAAGCTCAAGAAGAAGCTCCTGCGCCCGGCGATTGTCAAAGTGGCGGTGGGTGGCGATTCCGAAAAGGGCGCGGCAGATTAATCGTGGGGCAAGCGCGGGCCAATCACCAAACAACTGAGGGTGAGGATTGAAGCAGAAGCGTGACTATTACGAGGTCTTGGGAGTAAAGCGCGAATCCTCCGACCAGGAGATCAAGAGCGCTTACCGCCGCCTCGCCTTGCAGCACCATCCCGACCGCAATCCGGCCAACAAAGAGGAATCCGAGGAGAAGTTCAAAGAGATAACCGAAGCCTACAGCGTGCTGGCCGACGCGCAAAAGCGCGCGGCCTACGACCGCTTCGGACACGCGGGCGTGGGCGGCGGCGGGTCGCCGGATTTCAACTCCACGATTTTCTCCGATTTCGAAGACATCTTCGGCGACCTGTTTGGGTTTGGCGATGTCTTTGGCCGCGGCGGCCGCGGGCGAACCCGTGGCACGGGGGGGATCGATCTCCGCTACGACCTGGAAATCAGCCTGGAAGAAGCAGCCAAAGGCTTGGAAACCAAAATCAAGATACCGCGGTGGGAGGCCTGTCATACCTGCGAGGGAACCGGGGCCAAACCGGGAAGCAGACCTGTAATCTGTTCCACCTGCGGCGGCCGCGGGCAACTTCGCCACCAGCAGGGATTCTTTACCGTCACCCGCACTTGCCCGCAATGCCAGGGGCTGGGCCAGGTGATTCACGATATGTGCGCCCAATGCAAAGGCGAGGGCCGGGTGAACGCGGAACGGGTGATGGATTTGAGAATCCCGCCGGGCGTGGATGACGGCACCCGCCTGCGGGTGGCGGGCGAAGGTGGTGTGGCGACGCGCGGCAGCGCTCCCGGGGATCTTTACGTAATCCTTAAAATCCGCGAACACACTTACTTCGAGCGGCGCGGCAACGACCTCTACTATACCATTCCCATTTCGTTTTCCCAGGCGGCGCTGGGTGCGGATGTTATGGTGCCCACCCTTCGCGGCGAGGAGCGACTGCGCATTCCGGAAAGCACCCAGAGCGGCTCGGTTTTTCGCTTGCGCGGGCTGGGCATGCCGACACTCGAAGGCCGCGGTCACGGCGACCTCTACATTTCGGTCTTCGTCGTCACCCCCACCCGGCTGTCGCGCGATCACAAGCGCTGGCTCGAGATCCTCGCTCCGTTTGTGCGCGTGGACAATCATCCCCTGGAACGCAAAGCGGCGGAAAAAGTCAGGGACATCTTTGGATGATTTTGGATTTTCGATTTTGGATT
>CAZCVY010000123.1:3414-18434 GCA_964501985.1 uncultured Acidobacteriota bacterium
CTGCTGTTGAACCCCATGTTGGGCGGAACCAAGTCGGCGTTCGACATGTGTATCGATCGCCACTCGAAGACCACGGCGCGTTGCGGAGCAACGAAGTATTGCAAGCCGAATCCGCCTTGTGGCGTGAACTGGGTGAAGCCATTGACTTCCGGCACGTGATCGCTCAAGGGAGTGCGCTCGACGCCCGCGCCCGCATCGAAGAAGGGAACCCATCGGCCGTGTTCCCGGCCATCAAGGCGAAAGATCAGCGTGTTTCCGGCCAGATACGCCGCGGTGGGATGCACCGCGCTGCCGAGTATGCCCTCATCGATAATCTCGAAGCGGCGCACCAGGGAATGCTGGAAATTTCGCACGATGAAGCCGAGCTGAGGCTGCGCGATGAGCATTTGGATATGCGAAACCTCGTGCTGGTCCCAGCCGTACTCCATCGAGTACCCCATCTGCACGCCGAAATTCCAGTGGCCGCGGTTGGCCGAATATGCCAACGGTTCGGTTGTGATCGGTGTGATCGGCAGCGCCGTGGCCGCGGAAGTTTGGGCTCGCAAAGGCGAGGGGGCCAAGATGGAGCATGCGGCAAGAATTCCGCACGCCGTCAATCCAGAAATGATGTGGTGACTGGTCGCCCGCATGCATTTTCCGATGCATAGTCAAGCTGCGAAACTCGAGTTGAACCCCAACTCTGGTTGTACACAAACGATTGCGGAAAAGCAACCCGAGGTCGAGGGACTGCTCGCGAAGCGAGTGCGGGACGCGACTTGAGCGCACGACAGGTCGAGCACACGGTTAGGCCTGCGACCGGCTGTTCGTTGCTGGTACGCTGCGGCGAAATTGTGATATAAAATTAGATCGAATAATCAGCGGGCCCAGGAGCAGATTAAATTGGTGGCGCCTGACGAAAGGAAAGAAACGAGCGCAGCGCACAAGTGGTTCTTCGAAACGCGCTATTGGCTGCGCGATCTTATTTTGTCGGTGCTCCTGGCCTTCATCGTCATTGTCTTTCTCTACCAGCCCGTGCAGGTGGAGGGCACCAGCATGATGCCCCGGCTGGAAAATCACGAGCGGATTTTCATCAACAAATTCTGGTACCGCTTCCGGCCCATCGAGAGGGGCGACGTCGTGGTCTTTCGCTACCCCCTCGACACCTCCAAGTCATACATCAAGCGGGTGATTGGATTGCCTGGGGACGAAGTGAGCATCCGCGATGGCCACGTGCTGGTGAACGGCAACCCTCTCAGCGAACCCTATGTTCCGCCCAGCTACCTCGACGATCAGAGTTACCCTCTCGTACGGGTCGAAGCGAATCACTTTTTCGTGTTGGGAGACCATCGCAGCTCCTCCAATGACAGCCGCGTTTGGGGCACCGTGGATCGACAGTACATTTACGGCAAGGCGGTTTTCGTATATTGGCCGGTGGGCCAGGCGGGATGGGTGAAGTAAACTAAGAAATGGTTACGTTGATTCCATCACAGGAGACTCAATGCAGGCGATTCTCGCCCTAGAAGACGGAAAGATCTTTAAAGGGCGCGGTTTTGGCGCCTTCAGTGAACGTTTTGGCGAGGTCGTTTTCAATACTTCTCTCTCCGGCTACCAGGAAATCCTCACCGATCCTTCGTATTCGGGCCAGATCGTAATCCTTACCTACCCCCACATTGGGAATTACGGGACGAATCTGCTCGATGGTGAATCCGCCCGGCCGTACGCGGAAGGGTTGGTGGTTCGGGAGCTTTCGGAGTTGGCGAGTAATTGGCGCTCGGAAGAGGAGGTTTCTGAATTCCTGGCGGCCTTCGGCATCCCCGTCATCTCCCACATTGATACTCGCGCGCTCGTGCGTCACCTGCGCAAACACGGCGCGATGCGTGGGGTCATCTCCACGATTGACACCGACGAGCCGGGACTGGTGGCGAAAGCCAAGGCGTCGCCGAGCATGGTGGGGCTCGACCTCGCGAGCCGCGTTACGGTCAGTTCGCCTTATGATTGGAAGGAGCCGTCGCGGCACATCAGAGCGGGCGAAAGTCAGCCATACCTTGAGCCGAGATTCCACGTGGTCGCATATGATTACGGCATCAAGCAGAACATCCTGCGCAGGCTAGTGGATGTGGGCTGCCGCGTCACCGTCGTCCCCGCCATGACCGCCGCGGCGGAGGTGATGGAACTTAATCCCGATGGGGTGTTCCTTTCCAACGGTCCGGGCGACCCCGAGCCCGTCGAATATGCCGCGCAAGCAGTCCGCGATATGATGGGCCGCGTGCCCATTTTCGGCATCTGTCTTGGCCACCAGATTATCGGTCTCGCCCTGGGTGGCAAGACGTACAAACTCAAGTTCGGCCACCACGGGGGCAATCATCCCATCCTGAACCTGGAAACACGCAAGGTGGAAATCACGGCGCAGAATCACGGGTTCGCCGTCGATCCGGATTCACTGAAGGCGAGCGAGGTGATTCTGACCCATAAGAACCTGAACGACGATACTCTGGAAGGCCTGAGGCATCGAAACATGCCGCTGTTCAGCGTACAGTATCACCCCGAGGCCTCGCCCGGCCCGCACGATTCGGCGTATTTGTTCGACCGGTTTGTCACGATGATGGACGAATTCAAGGAATAGGACGGATGCGTTCAAGGATTGTTTTGTCGGGGTCAGGTCAATGCGCTAGGATGTGTGCATGGCTAACACACGCAGTTCTACGGTCAGTATCCGTTTAACTCCCGAAGTTAAGCGCCAACTAAACCGCCTAGCGAAGTCCACGGGACGAAGCGCGAACTACCTCGTCGCCGACGCCATCCATGTTTACGTCCAGGAACAACACCGGCAATTGGAGTCCATTCGCCGCGGGTTCGAGGAGTTGGAAGCGGGGCACTACATCCCCCACGAGGCAATGAAAGCTTGGTTGCTCTCCTTAGGCTCGAATCACGAACTGCCGGTGCCGAAGTGCGTTTGTGGTAAATCCCACGACGAGCCGAACGCATGCGGATAATCTGGGCTCCGGAGGCAAGGCGTCAGATTCACGAGATTTGGCATTACATCGCCCTCGATGATCCGCAGGCAGCGGACCGCATGCTTACTCGCCTCGTCACGGCAGTGGAGAAGTTGTCCTACTTCCCGCATCTTGGTAAGCCGGGGCGGGAAGGCGGCCGAGAGCTCGTCGTCGCCGGCACTAACTTTATCGTGATCTATCGCGTCAAAGGCGAGGAAATCAAAATCGGCACAGTGGTTCATGGAGCTCAGCGCGGGATGGAATAGAAACGGGATATCCGCAAGGTGCATCAGCTCACTGTGGTATACAGTCCCTCACAGGGGAAAACTCGCAGCCGAAGTTTCTGAGAGGCTGTGTGATTTCGCGGAAATTCCCAAGAATCGAGTGGCGGTGTTAGTCGGCACTCACGAATCAAATGCCTAAACGCACTGATTTACGGAAGATCCTGATCGTTGGTTCCGGGCCGATCGTTATCGGTCAGGCTTGCGAGTTTGACTATTCCGGCACGCAAGCTTGCAAGGCTTTGAAGGCGGAGGGCTATGAGGTGGTGCTGGTGAATTCGAATCCCGCCACCATCATGACCGACCCGGAATTCGCGGATGCCACATACGTCGAACCTCTCACCGTCGAGTATCTTGAAGCCATTATTGCGCGCGAAAGGCCTGATGCGCTGCTGCCCACAGTCGGCGGGCAAACGGCCCTCAACGTTTCCGTCGAGCTGGCGGAAAGTGGCGTGCTCGACAAATACAACGTGGAATTGATTGGGGCCTCGCTGAAGGCAATCAAAATGGCCGAGGACCGCCTTTGGTTCAAAGACGCCATGTTGCAGGTGGGCCTTGAGGTGCCGAAGAGTGTCCTGGCCAACAAGGTGGAAACCGCGCTGAAGTTCTCCCGTCAGGTGGGATTCCCGCTGATTATTCGCCCGTCCTTCACGCTGGGCGGTACCGGTGCGGGCATGGCGTATAACCTGGAGGAGTTGGACGAGAAGGTGCGGTACGGCCTGGAGCTGAGCCCCGTCCACGAAGTGTTGGTGGAGGAATCCGTCGTCGGTTGGAAGGAATTTGAGCTGGAGGTCATGCGCGACCACGCTGACAACGCCGTGGTGGTCTGCGCGATTGAGAACGTTGATCCCATGGGCGTGCACACGGGCGATTCCATCACCGTGGCGCCCGCGCAAACGCTGACCGACAAGGAATATCAGCTCATGCGCGATGCGGCGTTCAAGGTAATTCGTGCCGTGGGCGTCGAGACGGGCGGGTCGAACATCCAGTTTGCCGTCAGCCCGGAGACGGGCCGCATGGTGGTCATCGAGATGAACCCACGCGTCTCGCGCAGCTCGGCTTTGGCCTCGAAGGCCACGGGATTCCCGATTGCGAAGATTGCTGCGCGGTTGGCGGTGGGCTACACGCTCGACGAAATTCCCAACGACATCACCAAGAAAACGCCCTCTTGTTTTGAGCCCACGATCGATTACGTAGTCGTCAAGATTCCAAAATGGGCGCAGGAGAAATTCCCGGATTCTGACCACACGCTGGGGCCGCAGATGAAGTCGGTGGGCGAGGTCATGGCGATCGGCCGTACTTTCAAAGAAGCCTTGATGAAGGGAATCCGCTCGCTCGAGACGGGCCGCAAAACGCCGACCTCGCCGTCGGATCCCGCCGACCTCGAGCGGCGCCTGGCGATACCACATCCTGAGCGCTTGTGGGACCTTCTGCACGCCTTCGAGATTGGCTACAGCCTCGAATTGCTGAACGAGATCACGCGCATCGATCCGTGGTTTCTGAATCAGCTCCAACAGATTCTGGAGCTTAAAAGCGAGCTCAAGCGCTTCACGCTGGAAAATGTTCCCACCAGCGTGCTGTATCTCGCCAAGCAGTATGGATTTTCCGACCCCTACCTTGCAGAAATCTGGGGTAAGAGCGCGGATGAAGTCCGAGAGCGGCGTCGGGCACTTAACGTGCGGCCCGTTTTCAAACGCGTGGATACCTGCGCGGCGGAATTTGAATCCTTTACACCCTATCTCTATTCGACTTACGAGGATGAAAACGAGGCTGAGCCCACCACGCGCCGCAAGATCATGATTTTGGGCAGCGGCCCGAACCGCATCGGGCAGGGGATTGAGTTCGATTATTGCTGCGTCCACGCTTCGTACGCCCTTAAGGAAGAGGGTTACGAGACGATCATGGTGAATTGCAATCCGGAGACCGTATCAACTGATTACGACACTTCCGATCGCCTTTACTTCGAGCCACTGACTTTCGAAGACGTCATGGCGATTGTGGAGCAGGAAAAGCCCACGGGCGTCATCGTGCAGTTCGGCGGGCAGACGCCTTTGAATCTCGCCCGCCAGTTGAAAGCAGCCGGCGTGCCTATTGTAGGTACGACTCCGGAATCTATCGACTTGGCGGAAGACCGCAAACATTTCGGCAAGCTCCTCGGGGACCTGGGAATCCCGCAGCCCGAGAACGGTGCGGCCATGAATGTCGAAGAGGCGCTGGCGATTGCTCGACGCATCGGCTATCCCGTATTGGTGCGGCCTTCTTACGTACTTGGCGGCCGAGCCATGGTGATCGCCTACGATGAGGCAACGCTGCGCGAATACGTACTGCGGGCGGAAGAATTGCAACGAGCCTTTCCCATCCTGGTCGATCGATTTTTGGAGAATGCAACGGAAGTTGACGTGGATGCTCTCGCCGACGGCACCGACGTGGTTGTGGCGGGCATCATGCAACATATCGAGGAGGCTGGGATCCACTCCGGCGACAGTTCCTGCGTGCTGCCCTCGGTGAGCATCCCCGAAGACCAACGGCAGGCTCTGCGCGACTATACCGTTCGCTTAGCGCATGAGCTTCAGGTGGTGGGCCTGATGAACGTGCAGTATGCCATTCAGAATGGCAAGGTTTACGTGTTGGAAGTGAACCCGCGCGCCTCACGCACCGTGCCTTATGTGAGCAAAGCGACGGGCGTTCCTCTCGCCAAGATTGCGTCGCGGCTGATGGTGGGCCGTAAGCTCGCGGAATTCGGATTGCCTTCCGAGCTTCCAGTTGGCCATTCCTTTGTGAAATCGCCGGTGTTCCCCTTCCAGAAGTTTCCCGGAGTCGACACTATTCTCGGACCGGAGATGAAATCCACCGGTGAAGTCATGGGCGTTGCCGACAGCTTCGGACTGGCGTTTGCAAAGGCACAACTTGGGGCGCGCCAGAGGATTCCCACGAAGGGGCGGGTTTTCATTTCCGTGAACGACCATGACAAGCCCGGTGTTCTCCACATCGCGCGCCACTTGGAAAGCCTGGGCTTCACACTGACTGCCACGCGGGGGACAGCCGCAGCTCTACGCGCGGCCGGCATCAAGGTGGAGAAGGTTTTTAAGGTCAATGAGGGGCGGCCGAATGTTGTGGACCGCATCAAGAGCGCCGAGATCGATCTGATTATCAACACCCCTCTGGGGCCCAAGTCGCGGTTTGACGACAAAGCCATCCGGCGCGCGGCTGTGCAACACGGAGTGACCTGCATCACCACCCTTTCCGGCGCCGATGCGGCGATTCAGGGAATTCGCGCGCTCCAGGCAGGTCAAACGCACGTGGAGAGTTTGCAAAATCTCCATAAGCGCCTACAAGCGGGGGCACGGATATGACGATGAAGCGAAGTCAAATTCTCAAGAATCTCAAAGGTGTTTTTTGCCCCGTTGTCACGCCCTTTAGTCGGCGGGGCGACGTCGATGAAGGTAGTTTTCGTGAGAACCTGAGCCGGGTCGCCGGCATCGGGCTCTCTGGAATTCTCGTGGCGGGTTCAACCGGCGAGGCACCCTATCTTGCGGAGAGCGAGCGCCTGCGCCTCATCGAGGTTGCGCGCGAAATCGTGAAGCCGCCTGAGCTTCTGCTGGCGGGTACGGGCTTGGAAAGCACCAGCGCCACGCTGCGACTTAGCCGTGAAGCTGTCGCGCGCGGAGCCGACGCCCTCCTGGTGCTCACCCCAAACTACTACAAGGCGCGCATGGATGCCCCCGCCCTCGTGGCCCATTACCGTGCCGTGGGCGCCGGGGTCAATCGGCCGGTACTGATCTATTCCATTCCCCAATTCACCGGCTTGGAGGTCGCACCCGAAACCATTGCCCGGCTTTCTCGATTGCCGAATGTGGTGGGCCTCAAAGAGAGCTCAGGAAAGCTGGACTTCGTACGCGCCGTCCTCTCGAAGGTAAAACCAGGGTTTCGCGTGCTGGTGGGCGCGCCATCGATATTCTATGACGCCCTTTGCGATGGCGCAGTGGGGGGCGTGCTGGGCGTGGCCAACTTTGTTCCATCGCTCTGCGTCGGCCTCTATCAATCGTTCCTCCAGCGCCATCCGGAGGAAGCACGCAGCTTGCAAAAACGCCTGTTGCCGCTAGGTCAGAAAATCGGAATTCCTTATGGCGTTGCCGGCATCAAGGCCGCCGTCGACTTATGCGGTTATCATGGTGGAAACCCGCGCCCTCCTTTGCTGCCCACCTCCGCCCAGGGGAAGAGACAGATTGCGGCGGCGCTCCGCGAGGCCCAGGCCGGGCTGGCCGTATAGGCATGGCCCATGCAATGACCTGCTATGGTTCCCGCCAGTCCGGAGCCGCGCGCGGCTTTCGCACGCCCCGTCCTTGGGTCGGTGCTTGTAGGGGATAGACGCCATGCGCGGTAGATACCTAGCCGCACTCTACACGGAACGTGGCCATTGGGATCCACAGTCGCGCAGAAGCCTAAGAATCCCCTCACGCCCCTCTCAGAATTAGACGCTGGGAAAAGCTCACGTTCACGCGGAGTACGGAAATCCACGCGGCGGACCGCTCGATCCTCTGGGATATCTGAGATGGAGATGGCAAGCGGTTTGCATGTCAGCTCATGCTTAGCCTGCCAGGGCTTGGCTTAAGAGCCAAAGTCCGGCAAGACTTACCCAGTGGCGGGACGAATTGACTACCGGCTGCCCAGTTTTCGGAGCTTGATCGAAACCGGCAAAATCCCCGGGGACCCAGGAAGGGAAGCATTCAGGGCATTCGCCCTGCGGCAACGAGGTGAGGAGACAATGATTACGAATGAAGCGGAAATCCGGATTGCTCTGCAAGCAACCATAGCCAGCGTGCTGGCCCTCTATGGCTTTTGGGGATGTGCCCTCATTGTGTTCGTCATTCTGCTGCCCTGGAAACCGCTCCTCGCTGTTGGAGGATATCTCGTACAGCCGGTTGTGGATTGGCGCATGGAGAAAGCCAGGAATCGGCACGAGAAAAGTATTGCCCAGATCGAGGAGGAGTTGGATGCCTTTCTCCGGTCTCCCCGAACGCCGAATGCCTCCCCATCCGTCGCCGCCGCGAAACCGGCGCCCACCCCGGACGCTTCCTCTTCGCCATCTCCAACGCGACGACCTCTGGAATCCTTCAAGTCAAATCGCGCGGGCCAGGCAAATCCCCGGAACATAGCGATAACGGCACAGAACCTCTCCGCCACACTGGCGATTCCGCCGGTGATCAAGGACCATGTGCGCAACCTACCGCAGGGTGTGTTTAGCAACATGGACTTGGAGGTTGAGGAAGTTAGATTCCATGACGACAAGGCGGAGGCTTATGTCAGGTTCCAGAGCCCGAACGTGACCGAGTTAGTCATTCGCCAAAGGTACGTTTTGCGGAAGTCCGGTGGTCAGTGGCAAGTAGAATCACGGCAGCCGGCAAACGGCGCCGGCAGGGTTCCCCCTCCAGTTCCCCCCACGGCTCGCCCCTTGATGCACCTGACCTAGTGGGGCGTGAATTCGCCTTGAGGGATTCAACAATAGCGGTGCATCGAGCGCCGTGCCGACTCGGTTTTAGTCCCCTATTGCCATTTTCCGAATTTATCTCTGTAACTCTGGCGAGGATTGCTCATCTAATGGATTTGGACCAAAAGCAGAAGTGTGCTCAAATCGGTGGCGTAAGCTCCGCGATATCCGTGCTGGCGTGTTGCCGTCGATAGAAAGACCGTGTAGGATAATCGTTTCTCATGACCGCAACTTGTATCTCATACACGCACGTTCCCCACTCGAGTGCTCTTTTCACGGATTACCTCTATCATTTTGACCGGGTCAGCCAGTTCTATAGCGGCTCCCCATACGATCCCCGAAGCTATCGGGCGGTTGCGGATCAAATGAGCAAACTCGCTTTTGGCCGCGCCGAAATTGCCGAGATCCTGACCCATCAGAATCAGGCTTTTGGATGTTCGGAGCCCACTTTGGCGAACATCCGGCGGCTCAGCCAACCGGGGACCTTCGCCGTGGTGACGGGTCAGCAAGTGGGGCTGTTTTCCGGTCCCGCCTTTACTCTTTACAAGGCGCTCACGACCGTGCGATTGGCGCAGTCGCTTTCCGAGCAGGGGTATTCTTGTGTTCCGATTTTCTGGCTGGCTACCGAAGACCACGACTTGGAGGAAGTCGCGAACACAGCGACGTTTGACGACGAATATAATCTCGTCCCCCTCCACGATTCAGGTGACCGCCCTTCGCCGCGCTCACCCGTGGGGGAAGTCCGGCACACGGGGGAAGTTTCGGCCGCGCTTGACCAGATGGAAGCGGTTCTACCGGAAGGAGAGCCCCGCTCCCAGTTGCTCCGAGACCTGCGCGAGTGTTACGAGCCCGGCGCGACCTGGGGGACAAGCTTCGCGAGATTTCTAACCCGTCTTTTCAGCCGCTGGGGCGTGATTTTGATGGACCCGCTGGATGAAGCGGTGCGCCGGCTGAGTTCGGGGGTGTACCGACAAGCCTTGGGAAGGGCAGCCGAGCTTCGCGCCGGTATTTTGGAGAGTTCCCGCTCGTTGGTGCAGCACGGCTATCATGCCCAGGTTCACGTTGTGGACGACTCAACGCTGGTTTTTCTAGCCAGGCATGGTGACAGGGTAGCGCTGCATCAACGCGATGGCCGGTTTTTCATCGACGGTGAGGGAGAGATAACATTATCCACGCTGGAATCCTTAATTGCTGACCGGCCGTCGGACTTTTCACCGAACGTCCTCTTGCGTCCCCTGGTGCAGGACTCGCTTCTCCCCACGCTTGCTTACGTGGCTGGCCCGTCCGAGTTGGCCTATCTCGGCCAGGCACAGTCCATCTACAAGTCGATGGGTCGCCCCCAACCCGTGGTGTTTCCCAGGGCGGGATTCACCTTAATCGATTCGCGAACCGACCGTCTCATGGAGAAATACAAGCTGGAGCTGGAAGATGTGTGGCAGGGGGAAGAGCATCTGAGCGAGAGAATCGCCGCGACAGGATTTGCTGAAGGCTGGTCAGAGCGCTACGAACAAAGCGAACGCGAACTCGATCAGCTCTTATCCCGCCTTCAGAAGGACATCGAAAAGCTCGACCCCACCTTGCTCGACACGCTCCAACATACAAAAGAGAAGATGAAGTACCAGATGGACCGGCTGCGCGGCAAGCTGACCCGGGCGGCGCTCGGGCGGTCCGATTTGCTTGTCCGTCATGTGCAAGCACTATCCCGCTTTCTCACTCCGCACAAAGATTTGCAGGAGCGCCGCGTGAGCGGCACCTACTTTCTGGGTCGCGCCGGCTACGATCTGCTTGACCGGCTTCTCGCACAGATTCAGGTTCGATGTTCGGATCATCAGACCCTTCAATATTGACACGCCTTTCCCGGAGCGCTTTGAATGAGGCCCCGCAGGAGAACCGCAGGGCCTACACGTTTCGAGTCTTGTGTTTCCATGTCTGCTATAATCCAAGGTTGCGACTGGTGGGGAAAGCTTAACCAGAGGGACCAACATGAATGTTCGCACCGCGCCTGATCTCATCCATCGTGACCGCGCCGTTTACGAGATTTCGGAAAGTGGCGGGATCGTCCTTAAGAACCCCCAGAAATTCATTTCCCAGACACTGGATTTGCTTGTTTGGAATGCCGTTTTCGGGGAAAGTGACGAAGTGCGAAATGTTGCGCGTTGGATCATCCGGCGCGCCGGACTGGAGTTGGGAGTCATTCCCTCATCGATTCAGAACCTTTATGAAGCGCGAGGACGGAATGAAATCGGTGGCTTTACGGTCCCGGCCATCAACATCCGCGGCTTGAGTTACGATGTGGCCCGCGCGCTTTTCCGGGCCGCCCTGCGATCGAAGGCGGGCGCGTTCATTTTCGAGCTTGCGCGTAGTGAAGGTCACTATACGGATCAAAAGCCCTCCGAATTTGCGACCGTCATCGTGGCCGCGGCACTGAAAGAAGGCTATGAAGGTCCGCTCTTCATCCAGGGAGACCATTACCAGGTCAATGCCAACAAATTTGCCAAAGACCCTGAAGCTGAACTTCAGGGAATTCGTGACTTCGCCCACGAATCGATAGCGGCGGGATATTACAACATCGATATCGACGCCTCGACGCTGGTTGATCTGAGCAAGCCTGGTGCGCGGGAGCAACAGCGCGGGAATTTCGAAAACACTGCCAAGCTTGCTGCTTACGTCCGTTCGATCGAGCCCGAGGGAATTACCATTTCTCTCGGGGGCGAAATCGGGGAAGTGGGAAAGCAAAATTCGACACTTGAGGAGCTGGCGGGGTATATGGATGGCTTTCTTGCCACGTTTTCAAAGCACTCCGGCAAGAGGAAGGGGCTTTCTAAAATCAGCGTCCAAACCGGGACGACGCACGGTGGCGTGGTGCTTCCGGATGGAACGGTGGCCCAGGTCGCCATCGATTTTGACGCGCTGAGGAAGCTTTCGGAGGCCGCCCGCGACCGATACGGCATGGCTGGAGCGGTTCAACATGGGGCTTCCACCCTGCCCTCGGACGCCTTCCAGAAATTCGCGGAGTGCGAAGCTGCGGAAGTCCACTTGGCAACGGAGTTTCAGAACTTGATTTATGAGAACCCCGCTTTCCCACCCGATCTCAAGAGCGAGATTTACAAGTTCCTGCGGAAAGCCTTTGTTGATGAAAAGAGGCCTGGAGATAGTGACGAGCAGTTCATTTACAAGACGCGGAAGAAGGCCTTCGGCCCCTTCAAGAGAAAATTCTGGGAACTGGCACCCGATGTCCGAAACAGAATCGGTGAGGACTTGGAGAAGAAATTCGCATTTCTGTTTGAAAGGTTAAACGTGCGCCGCACTGCAGAGCTCGTCAAGAAGACAGTGCCCGTGGTTGCAGTTTACCCTCCCGCTCCGGCCGCTTTGGTGGAGGCTCTGCAAAAAGCGCATGCGACACCCTGATGCCCCGCGACCCGTATCCAGTGTCTCTGAGTGCTTCGGAACGAGAGGAATTATGGCATCACCAGAACTTGGCAAGGCGCCTCTCCCTCAGCGGCCTCGCGCACCGCTCATTACCGCTCACATCGAAACGCACGCTCGAGTAGATTTCAAGGACATCACGGACCTTGTGCAAAAGAACGTGACTGAATCGGGGGTGCAAAGCGGAATTTGCTTTTTATTCGTCTCCCACACTACCGCAGCAATCCTGATTAACGAGAACGACGATCCTGCACTGCGCAAGGATCTCGATCAATTCTTAAAGACATTGGCCCCACGGGACAACAACTATCACCACAACGATGGCAATTGCGACGCGCACCTGAAAGCGGCATTAATTGGTAACTCGAAATCGCTGCTTATCGAAGGTGGCCGCCTGGTCCTCGGACGATGGCAGGGGATCTTCCTGTGCGATTTTGACGGCCCGCGGCGCCGTGAACTTCGAATCAAAGTGGTGGCAGATTGAAGGTGGCGGCGTCCAACCAGATCTCTCCCGGGGCCGCCGTAAATGGGGCGACATCGATATTTGGGACCTCGACCCTCGGCATCTACATCCAGGTCCCGTTCTGCGCCTCCAAGTGCACGTTCTGCAATTTCAGCTCCCGCGTGGAAGTAGGAAGTGTTTTCGATCGGTACACCAGCAGTCTCAGCCAGGAAATCCGCACCTTACGAAGCTCCCTTTCGGCGTTCGGAGTTCCTCCCGAGATTCTATTGCTCCCAGTCGATTCGATTTACGTTGGCGGCGGCACCCCAACTTTGCTCGGGCTAGAGCGTCTGGATCTTATCCTGCATAGTTTGCGAGAGGGATTTTGTCTGAGCGACGATGTCGAATTCACGCTGGAGGCGACGCCAGGCTCGGCCGACGCGAGCGTCTTGGGCGCTCTCCGCTGTTTTGGCGTGAATCGTCTGAGCATCGGAGCGCAATCGTTCGACGACAAGGAACTCCGCGCTGTTGGCCGACTGCACTCTGCTCAAGATACTCGGGACCTCGTGCATCAGGCCCGTGGGGCGGGATTTGGCAATATCAGTTTGGATTTGATTGCCGGACTACCGCATCAAACGGAGGAGTCGTTCCGCGAGAGCTTGGCGGCCACAGCGAAACTGCAGCCAGAGCACGTGTCGCTCTACCTCTTTGAGCTTGATGAAAAGAGCCGGCTGGGAAGGGAAGTGGTACACGGCGGAAGCCGTTACCATGCCACGACTGTTCCTAGCGACGATTTTATGGCTGACGCCTACGAATCGGGCTGTGAGTTTCTTGCGAGCGAAGGCTACGCCCAATACGAGATTTCCAATTTCGCCCGCCCGCCTTTTGCGTCGCGCCACAATCAAAGGTATTGGCAGGTTAAGCCCTATGTTGGCCTTGGCGCGGGGGCACATTCCTTCGACGGCATGCAACGGTGGTCAAATCATGTCGCGGCGCAGGATTACCTTAAGGAATTGGACGCGGGGCAGTCGTCGATCGATGAGTTTCATCTGCTGTCGGCCGAAGAGCAGGTGGAGGAGTTTTTCTTTCTCGGTCTGCGGCAGGTGGAAGGCGTCGATTTGAATTCGGCGCGGGAACGATGGGGGGCGAATTGCGTCGAGCGTTGGGAAGATAAGATTTTCGATCTGGCGCGTGAAGGCTGGGTGGTCGCCCAAGGGAGCCGGGTTCGTCTGGCCCGCCACTCCTACCTAATTTCTAACGAGATTTTTCAGGAGTTCGTTTCCGTTTAGGGAGGCTCGCACCAGCAAATTGCGGCGGCATCCATAATACGTGGGAGCCATTCATAACTATCGGAGGAAAGCATTTATGTCAGGACCGATTGTAGATTTACGCAGCGATACTGTAACCAAGCCTTCGGCGGCGATGCGAACGGCTATGCACGATGCCGAGGTGGGAGATGATGTCTATCGCGAAGATCCTACCGTCAACCGCCTTCAGGATCGGGCGGCAGAAATCTTCGGCCGCGAAGCGGGTCTGTACGTCGTCTCCGGGACCATGGGTAACCAGACTGCGATCAAAGTCCTGACGCGCCATGGCCAGGATGTCATTTGCGAAGATCGCTGCCACATCTACAACTATGAAATGGGGATGGTCTCGGCGTTTTCCGGGGTCGTGCCCCGCACAATTCACGCTGAAGACGGAATACTGACCTGGGATCTGATCGCCCCGCACGTGCGCCGCAGGAACGATCATCGCGCTCGCACGGGACTGATTGAACTTGAGAACTCGTCAAACCTGGCGGGCGGCGCGGTTTATCCCCTGGCGATTTCGAATGACATCGTTGAGCACGCGCACGCGGCCGGACTACCAGTACATCTCGACGGTGCCAGAGTTTTCAACGCCGGCGTGGCCCTAGGGAAGCCTGTCGCGGAAGTCACGAAGAACTTCGATTCAGTCATGTTCTGCCTTTCGAAGGGACTCGGCGCGCCCGTCGGATCCATGCTCGTCAGCAGCAAGGAATTCATCGAGGAGGCGCGAATCGTCCGCAAGATGCTTGGCGGAGGGATGCGCCAAGCTGGCGTGTTGGCCGCCGCTGGTCTCGTCGCATTGGAAGAGAGCCCTAAGCGGCTCCACATCGACCACGCGAACGCCCGATTTTTAGCCGACGAACTCGCGCAGATTCCGGGAATCAAGATCGATCCTGCCAAGGTCGTCACCAATATTTTGTTTTTTGATGTTTCCGCCACGGGCATGACAGCGTTTGACATTTCGAAGCAGCTCGCGGCGCGCGGCGTCCTCGCCAATGCTTCGACCGCGCAAAGAATCCGCATGGTTACCCACTTGGATGTGGACCGTGCCGGATGCGAGCGGGCGCTCCAAGTTCTGCGCGAAGTCGTCGCCCCGCGCAGGGC
>CAZCVY010000123.1:18534-19646 GCA_964501985.1 uncultured Acidobacteriota bacterium
TTCATTTCTTGGCTTCCTGGCGCGCCTGAATCTTCACGAGCGCATCGAAGTAATGTGTCCGGTAGGAGGGGTCATCCGGTTCGAGGTGAGTCGCCGTCCGATACTCCTTCACCGCTCCATCAATGTCTCCAAGCTTTTCGAGTGCGTAGCCAAGGCCGTTGTGGGCGTCGGCGTCGGTCTGATCGTGCCGAATCGCTTCGATCATCTCCACCCGAGCGCGCTTCCATTCTTTGGCGAGGAGGAAGGTGATGCCCAATTCGCGGTGGAGATCCGCGTTTTCCGGATCCAACTTCGTGGCATCCCGCAGAGCGGCGACCGCTTCGTCTAGCCGGGCCTGCTGCCGTAACTGGATCGCTTGCTGCACAAGCCGGCGCAATTGGGCTTTATCGTCGGCAACGGCGACGGGATCGCTCTCAGCTTGTGACGGCGGCGCACTTTGAATGGGGCCAATCTGCGCTACTTCATTGGCCTTGGGCGAGATGAAGAAGGCTACTTCCGGCACGCCGGGGCAACGCACGTGGAGGTAGTGGTCGCCAGGATCCACATTCGGGACGGTGAGCTTTCCGCTGGCGTCCGTCGTACGCGCGGCATCTGCGTCCAAATCCACCTGACACGTTGCTCGACCGGTTTGGATCACAATCTTGGCAGTTAGCGGCTCGTGCTCGCGGGCCAGGGCCCAGCCGAGCGCCATTACCATAACCAGAAAGCCAGTGGGGTATTTGATCATCTTCAATTGAATTCAAGCCCTTTGCAAGCCGCGAGCACCGGATACGGGCGCTATGGAACATTTCCTTGCCGAGCCCAGACACGCGACTTAGCTTAACACGATTGCGATCCGAGCGGCGCGAAGCGGCAGGGCCACGTCAAAGTCCGCGAAGTTTCCCCAGGCCCAGGAAAACGGGGGCAAAGGCAGCCAGGGCGCCGGAGAAAAAAAATAAGAGCGCCTCCCTTTTTCGTTGATTATCGGTCAGTCTGTCGGCCGCGACGCTAGGTTTGGAGGCCAAAATGCTAGTTTAATGGTTGGTCGAGTCGAATCGCGCACCCGCGACGGGCGGAAAAAGTCGCTCCAGCGGGCTGGAAGTCGCGAGAGGAAGAGACGAATTGACCGTTCG
>CAZCVY010000124.1:0-19633 GCA_964501985.1 uncultured Acidobacteriota bacterium
AAGTAGTTGAAAGCACGCGGGCGAAAGTCGGAAAAGCCAATAAATTCACAGCTTCACAGCGGGCGGGACGCCCGCGCTACGATTCATGCCGCCGATGGCTTGGCGGCGGAATGTTTAGACTGCTGAATTCCCAACACTCCCGCCTGCGCGTGGACCACGGCGATAGATGCCATGTTGACGATTTCTTCCACGCCGCAGCCGCGCGCCAGGACGTGTACGGGTTTCGCCATTCCCATCAGGATCGGCCCCAGAGCTTCCGCGCCTCCCATCCGCATCATCAGTTTGTAGGCGATGTTGCCCGCCTCCAGACTGGGGAAAATCAGGACGTTGGCGTCACCTTTGACGCGCGAGAAGGGATAATCCTCGGCGGTCAATTCCGGGACGACGGCAGTGTCGAGCATCATTTCGCCATCTACGACGAGACCCTCGGCCTTTAGCTTTACGATCTCGGTGGCGCGGCGAACTTTGTCGGCCAGGGGATGGCGGGTGCTGCCGAAATTCGAGAACGAGAGCATGGCTACGCGCGGCTCCACGTTGAACCAACGCGCCACTTCCGCCGAGAGAATGGCGGTTTCGGCCAGTTGTTCCGCGGTGGATTCAATGTTGACGGTCGTATCCGCAAAGAAGAAGACATTCTTGTTCGTGGCCATAACGTAGAGGCCGGAGACGCGCTCCACTCCCGAGCGGGTGCGGATGATTTGCAGCGCGGGGCGGATGGTTTCCGGGTAGTGCTGGCTGACGCCGGCGATGAAGCCGTCAGCGTCGCCCATGCGGACCATCATGGCGCCGAAGTAATTGCTGTTCAGCATCCACTCGTGAGCTTCCGTGCGCGTGATGCCATAGCGATGCCGCAGGCGGAAAAACTCATCGACGTAAGGAGGCAAGCGCGTGGAAGCGACAGGATCGACGATATCCGCTCTCACTTTGCCGAGGCCTAGCTCCTGGAATTTTCCCGCAATCACCGCCGGCCGCCCCAGCAGAATGGGGTGGGCGATGCTCTCTTCCACCAAGCGGACGCTGGCGCGAATTATTTTTTCGTTCTCGCCCTCGGAAAAGACGATGCGCTTGGGCGCGGACTTGGCACGAAGCCGGATGTTTTGCATCACGGCGTAGGTGCGGCCCAGGCGTCTTTGCAGTTGTTCGCGATACTCGTCAAGGTCCACGGTGACTTGCGCCACACCGCTCAGCATCGCGGCCTCCGCTACCGCCGACGATTCCCAGATCAGCACGCGGGGATCAAACGGTTTGGGGATGATATATTCCGGCCCAAATTGCAGGCGGCTGGCGCCATAGGCGCGCAGCACGGAATCGGGCACGTCCTCTTTGGTGAGCGCCGCCAGCGCCTTTGTGGCCGCGAGCTTCATGGGCTCGTTGATAGCGCGGGCCCGCACGTCCAACGCCCCGCGGAAGATGAACGGGAATCCCAAAACATTGTTGACCTGGTTCGGATAGTCGGAGCGGCCGGTGGCGATGATCACGTCGGGCCGCGCCGCCTTGGCCTCCGGGTAACTGATTTCGGGCACGGGATTGGCCAAGGCGAAAACAATGGGGTGGCTCGCCATCGAACGCAGCATCTCCGCTGTGACGCACTTGGCGACGGAAAGGCCGGCGAACACGTCAGCATCCTTCAGGGCATCGGACAATGTGCGACAGTCGGTCTTCGCGGCAAAGCGCGCCTTGTAGGGGTTCATGTTCTCTTCACGGCCCTCGTAGACCACGCCCTTTGTGTCGCAAAGAAGAATGTTCTCGCGGCGGACGCCCAGTTGAATGTAGTGTTCCGCGCAGGCAATACCGGATGCGCCGGCGCCGTTGAACACCACGCGGACCTTGCCGATGTCCTTGCCCACCAGTTCCAGCGCGTTCAACAGTGCCGCGCCGGAAATGATCGCTGTTCCATGCTGATCGTCGTGAAAAACGGGAATCGACATGGTTTTGCGCAGCGCTTGTTCGATGTAGAAGCACTCCGGCGCCTTGATGTCCTCCAGATTGATGCCGCCGAAAGTGGGCTCGAGAAGCTGGCATAGGCGGATCACTTCATCGGGATTCTCGGAGTTTACTTCCAGGTCGAAGACGTCGATATCGGCAAAGCGCTTGAACAGTACTCCCTTGCCTTCCATGACGGGCTTTCCCGCCAGGGGTCCGATATTGCCCAGCCCCAGCACCGCGGTGCCGTTGGAGACCACCGCCACCAGGTTTCCACGCGCGGTGTATTCGAACGCCAATTCGGGTTTTTCGTGAATTTCCAGGCAGGGCTCAGCGACGCCTGGGGTATAGGCCAAACTCAAATCCCATTGAGTTCGGCAAGGCTTGGATGGAACAACCTCGATTTTGCCTTTCCGCCCGGAGCGGTGGTAATCAAGCGCATCCTGTTTGCGAATATCCATGGCATTGCCCCCGTGTGACGATCCTTACGTTCTACCGCTGCCCTTTGTACACCTTCGCAAGGCGGGTTGCAACCGGGAGAAGCCCGGACTGGGAGGGCGGGCATCCTGCCCGCTCTTGCTCGGGGGACCTGCACGTTCTTGCACGGGCGTCCCGACCGTGCAGTCTTCGCTGGAGCGGGACGCTTCCGTCCCAGCGGGCAGGATGCCCGTGCTCCCAGTCGCGGAACCCGCGCCGGGTCCCGTCAAAGTCCGCGAAGTTTCCTAAGGCCCAGCGTTATGGAAACGAAGGCAGCCAGGGCGCCGGAGAAAAAATAGGAGCACCTCCTTTTTCGGTTGATTATCGGCCAGTCTGTCGGCCTCGGCGCTAGGTTTAGTTTGGAGACCAAATTGCCAGCTTAATGGTTGGTTGAGTCAAATCCCGCAGCCGCGGCGGGTGGGAAAGGTAGCTCCGCGGGGCTGGAACTCACGAGAGGAAGAGACGAATTGACCGTTCGAAAGGCCGTACAAAGCGACATTTTAGCGATGCCAATCAAGCCAGCTCACCAAAATAAAAAAACATCAAAAATGAAGGGTGGTCCCACCAAGTTGATGAAAACAAATGGACAAATTTCGGACAAAATGGAGTATCCCAGTAAGTACTTGAAAAAAAGCTAGTTATACAGAATTAGCTATTAATTATAGAAAGAAAAGCTAGTTACATCGATTTTTGACTTCAAAAAGTCGCCGTTTTTCCGCTTCATTCCCGCTATCCTATTAAATTGCAGAAAATAATGGCCTTATAGCTTGAGTATTTCGCGTATATTTCGCGCATCCCAATAAGTGTATGAAAAATAAGGAACTTGGAGGGGAGCCAAGTACGCCGAGGTCCGAATGAGACAACGGAATCTGTTCCAATCCGGTAGGCTTGGAAGTGCGACCCCGCAAGCGGACATCTGCGCCGTGAGGGTGGCCGTCGGGGCCACGTTAAGGTCGAGGTAGGATGGCGGCCCGGCGGCCGAAGGTCATTACCCACAGGTGCGAGGAAAGCGGGCCAAAGGATCTTCGGCCCCGGCGGGATCGACTCTTGCGCCACTCCTTGTCCGTCTGTTTCACCGACGGCTAGTGATCTTGCTCCCCGGCGGGGAACTTCGCGGACTTTGACGGGACCCTGGAACCCGCGGCCCTGCACCTTGCGGCTTGTCGGCTTGCGGTGATAACTTGGAGATATAGATCTGCGTTGGGCTCGGGCGGGCGAGAGAAGGGCAACGGCATGCGCTGGTCGTGGAAAATCGGCAGATTGGCGGGAATCGACGTCTATATTCATGCCACTTTCCTGTTGCTGATTCTATTTATCCTCTACATCAACTGGCGGGAAGGAAAGTCGCTGGCGGCGACAACGGCCGGAGTGCTTTTCGTCATAGTCATCTTCGCGTGCATCGTCCTTCACGAATTTGGCCATGCGCTCGCCGCGCGGCATTACGGCATTCGCACAAGCGACATTACCCTTCTACCGATTGGTGGCTTGTCGCGCATGGAGCGGATGCCCGACGTACCCGTTCAGGAACTGTGGGTGGCACTGGCCGGCCCGGCGGTGAACGCGGTCATCGCTGGAGGAATCTTCGTCCTGAGGTTTCTGGCGGGCGCCCGCCCGGAGATGCAAGGTTTTCGTTGGGCCGGCGGCAGCTTTCTGAACAACCTGATGGTGGTGAACTTCTGGCTCCTGGCCTTCAACCTGATTCCGGCTTTCCCCATGGACGGCGGCCGCGTGCTCCGCGCCTTGCTGGCCAGACATTTGGAGTACGCGCGAGCGACGCTCGTGGCGGCACGAGTGGGCCAGTTCATTGCCTTTATATTTGGCTTTGTCGGATTGTTTACCGACCCTTTCTTGGTTTTCATCGCCCTGTTCGTGTGGCTCGGCGCGGAGCAGGAATCGGCTACCGTTCAGATGCATAACTCGCTGGGAGCAATCCCCGTGCAGCAAGCCATGCTTACCCACTTCCAGATCCTCCAGCCGGATGATCCCCTGTCCAAGGCGGTGGAACATGTGCTGGACGGCTGGCAGCAGGACTTTCCTGTGGCCTTTGGCGATCACGTGCTGGGAATGCTGACACGCGCGGACCTGATGCGGGCACTCACGCGGGGAGGAATGGAGACCCATGTTCGCGACGTGATGATTCGCGATACTGTGACCGTTGATTCCCACGAGATGCTGGAGAAAGCGCTCGCCACAATGCGAGAGGCGAAAAGCCGCTCCTTGCCTGTCCTTCATGATGGCGCGCTCGTGGGCTTGCTCACCATGGACCACGTTGGCGAGTTGCTGACGATTCAGACGGCGCTCCGCCAGGCGCAACGGAGCGCCAAACTTGCGCCGAGTCCGCAAGAGGGGGCTCCGAAATCATGACCTACTCGGCGAGTTTGTTGAGGGGAAGAGAGAAACCCGGGAAAAGCGGAGACGCGAGCGATTGGTTCGAGTCCAACTGCGCAGCGAGTTCATAACCACCGGGAACCAGCCGATAGATTTCCGCCGAATATACTTCGGGATCGATAACCCAGTATTCCGCCACGCCATAGCGCGCATAGAGCTTCAACTTCGTGGTGCGATCGATTCGGGCCGTGCTGTCAGAAAGAACCTCCACAACCAAATCAGGGGCGCCTTGAATATTCTTCTCTGTCACCACTGAGGCGCGTGCTTTGGAAACATAGATGATGTCAGGCTCGACCACGTCATGTTCAGAAAAGACTACGTCGAAAGGGGCGGGGTACACTTTGCCGAGGTCATGTTTCTTCACAAATCCGGTCAGAAAATAGAGGAGGTTCGCCAAAACAAGCTGGTGTCGTTGCAAGGGCGAAAGGGTCACGAACAATTCTCCATCGACAATTTCGTAGCGCTTCCCGTTGTTGGGCAGCAGGCAATAATCGTCGTAGTTGAGGCGGGTGTCGATCGGCATAGAGAACTATACCGCCTTCGCCTGTGTGAATGCCAGCGCGAGCAAGGCCTTCTGTTGCACCTCGTGCCCCTTGCCAGAGCCGGTGGCGGGGCTGGGGCTGTCTGAGAGCTTCACCGACAGTACCGAACGCGGCTTCGCGATGCGCCGCAGCTTCGGCATCACGAAAAACAGCGCGCCCATGTTGGCGGGCTCTTCCTGCACCCACACCACCTCTCGCACAGCGCTGTATTGTTTGAGCGCCGCCAGCAATTCCTGATCGGGAAAAGGATAAAGCTGATCGAGCGCGAAGATGGCGGTTTGCATGTCACCGAGTTTCTTCCGCTCGGCCCGCAGCGCATGGACGATCTTACCCGTGGCCAGCAGGACGCGCGTCGGATTGTCGACCTCGCGGTCGGGAATGACCGGCAGGAAGCTGCCGCTCGTGAACTCCACCAAAGGTGATGCTGCGGCGGGATGACGCAGCATTCCTTTGGGGGTGAAGACCACCAGTGGTTTGCGCCATTTTCGCAGCGCCTGCCGGCGTAGCATGTGGAAGTACTGCGCCGCTGTGGTGGGTTGGCAGATCTGCAAATTATCCCGCGCGCAAAGCTGCAAGAAGCGCTCCAGGCGCGCGCTCGAGTGCTCCGGCCCCTGCCCTTCGTAACCATGGGGCAGTAACAAAACCGCCGCAGAGAGCAACCCCCACTTGTCCTCGCCCGCGGCGATGAACTGGTCGATGTAAACCTGCGCGCCGTTGGCGAAATCTCCGAACTGCGCTTCCCAAAGCACCAGCGTCTCGGGATAATCGCGGCTGTATCCATATTCGAAACCCAGGACCCCCGCTTCCGAGAGTGGCGAATCATAAATCTCAAACGCCGGCTGCTGGAGGGCCATATTCGCGAGCGGCGTGTACGCAGCCTCCGTCTCAGTGTCAAACAGCGTCGCGTGGCGCTGATTGAAAGTACCGCGGCGGCTATCCTGGCCGCTCAGACGCACCGGAGTTTTTTGGCGCAGCAGCGAGCCGTAGGCCAACAACTCCGCCGTGCCGAAGTCGATCGCCTGGCGGCCCAGCGTCATCTGGACCCGCTGGTCCAGAAGCTTCTTCACTTTGGGATGAATGGAGAAGCCCGAGGGGACGCGCACCATTAATTCGCCGACCGCACGCAATTCTTCCGCGCTCACCGCTGTCGGCACTTCCAGCGCCGCGTCGTACCGGCCTCCCTGAAACGCGTCCCAGTAGGAAGGAAGCTGGCGGAGCGACGGGCTCTTGCGGCTGGTGCGTGCGCGTTTGAGGGCAGCTTCCAAGTCGCCTTGAATTTCTGCCACGCGCGGGGCGGCGTCCGTCTGGTGGCGGCGCGCGTAGGATTCCCACACCGGCGGAAGCGCGGCGATGCGGCGATACCGCACGGGCTGAGTCGTGGTGGGATCATCGATCTCACTGTGGCCGTGGCGGCGGTAGCCAATTAAATCCACTACCACATCGCTGCGGAATTTGTAACGGTATTCGACGGCCCAGCGGGCGACGCGGACTGCGGCGTCAGGATCCTCGGCATTCACGTGGAAGATGGGAATGGGCAGGCGCTTGGCCACGTCGGAAGCGAATCGCGAGGAAGAGGTGTCTTCAGGATTGGCCGTGAATCCAATCATGTTGTTCACAACCACGTGCACCGTTCCCCCAACCGTGTATCCATCGAGGCCTGACAGGTTAAGCGTCTCCGCGGCCGCGCCCTGGCCGGCAAAAGCCGCGTCACCGTGAAGCAGGAGGGGCAGAACGCAGGTTGTGCCGCGTCCGCACAGGCGCGCCTGCTTGGCCCGCGCGCGTCCGACCGCCACCGGATCAACCGCCTCCAGGTGGGAGGGGTTCGAAACCATGTGAATCTCCACATTGTTCCGGTTTGTCGTCATGTAGTCGCCCGTGGCTCCCAGGTGATACTTGACGTCGCCGCCGCCCAAAAAGCTGCGTGGGTCGACGTCCTCAAAGCGCGCGAAGACATCCTCGGCGGACTTGCCCACGATGTGGACCATCACGTTCAAACGGCCGCGATGGCTCATGGCCAGCACCAACTGTTCGGCGCCCAGGTCTGCGGCGGATTCCAGCACTTCATCGACCACGGGAATTAGAGTGACGATGCCTTCGAGCGAGAAGCGCTTGGTGCCGGGGTAGCGGGATTGCAACACCTGCTCGAAGAGGCCGGCGCGAATCAGCCGATCGAGCACGCGCGCAAAATCCACCGGCGGCGGGTCGGCTTCCATACGTTCCGTGATCCACTGGCGGCGCTCGGCATCGGGAATATGCATGAACTCGACGCCGATGGATCCGCAATAGCACTGGCGCGCCCGCGCCGCCGCATCGCCCTCAAGCGCCAGTTCGGGAGGCGACAGCGGTTGCAAGTAACCCACAGGGTCAAGGTCGGCGGCGAGGTAACCCCAACGGCGAAACGCGTCGAACACAGCTTCATCGGTAGTAGGCGACATAGTCTTCCAGTATAATCGCACTCGCTGATTTGGGGAGAAGGGTGTGCTGAGTGTTGAGCGTTAGGTGATAGGGTTGGAATTCGGAGACTTTAAATCATAAAGCGCCAATCACCAACAACACAATTACTCAACCTGGTGAAGCCATAATGCCTCTTCGCGGTTCATTTCGAGTCCTCATCATGTGCGACGTGGCGGACAGCATCCTGCTTGACAGCCTGCGCACGATCTTGGGTGCTCGGGCCGAGCGCAGCCCCACTTTCGCCCATCGCACCCCGGAATACGTACGCTTCGAGCAGCCACCGGTGGTGGAGGCCATTGCCCCGATTGAAATCGAGCCGCACCGCCGGATTGAGGGGAAGGTCAAATATTACGATTACGGCGTGGTGAGCGTAGAACTCGAGCTCCAGTTCGAATTGGATTGGCCTTCCCTGGTGGAACAATCCAGCCGCTGGATCGCCGGACCAGGGACCGAGGACCGCGCCATGAAGATCATCCACGAGCGGCTGAAACTTGTGGCGCCGGCGTTGGTCAAGCCGTATGCAACCCAGCTCACCGAAGATTACTACATTGTGCACCTGCGCGAGGCATCCGGCGCGGGGAACGGGAATGCCACTGCGGCCGAGTTACTGTCCCTCCACGGCGGCGAGATCGCCCAGATCGTGCGCGGAGAAACCACGGTATTGTCCGACGCGGAACGCCAGGAGGTGCTGCAATCGAGCATCTCTTATTATCCGACCGATTTGCTCGTGCCCGGCTGGACCGCCGCCCTTATTTACGATACGGAGGAGGGCGCGGCGCCCACCATTCAACTGCTTGAGTATGCCAACACTCAGCTACTGGAATTCCGCCATTACGATGCGGTGCTCACTCAGGTGCTGAAAGGGGTTTACCGGTCTTTGGACAAAGGCGGCGGATTCCTCTCGCGATGGAAGCTCGCGCGTGAGGCGGAACGCCTGAACGCGCTGCGTCTTGAAGTTACGGAATTGACCGAGCGCATCGACAACGCCATCAAGTTTCTGAGCGATATGTTCTACGCCCGCCTTTACCGGCTGGCAGCAACGAAGGTCGGCGTGCCGGACTACCGAGATCTTGTTGACGAGAAGCTCCGTACGGCCGGCGAGCTGTACCAGTTCATGGTGGGGAAGTTCCATCAAGCACGCGGGTTCGTCTTGGAATTGGGTGTGGTGATTATCTTGATCATCGAGTTGATCTTCCTCTTCAAGGGCAAGGCGACGTGAAGGATCTCCGCTAGACGTGCAGGATCTTGTGCTGGCTCACATTGTCACCGTCGCCGCTCTTTAGATGGCGGAAGATGGCCGTTGAGAGGACGGTGAATCCGCCCAGAACAATCAGGGCCTCGTGAATGCCGTGAATCATTTCCCTCGGGTTGGAATGTGAGCCAGGGGGTATGAAAAATGTAGTGGCTAGTCCCGCCGACGCCACACCGAAGCTGATAGACATCTGCTGCATGGTGCTGGCGATGGAACTCGCATTGCTGGTTTGTTGTTCTGTGATGTCGGCATAGACCAGCGTGTTCATGCTCGTGTATTGCAGCGAAGTGAAGGCTCCGTAAGTGAAGGCAAGCAGAGCGATGACCCACACCGGAGTGCGGAGACCAATGGTCGCGAAAAGCATAAGGAGCAGACCGAGGATGACGGTATTGGAAATCAGCACGCCACGGTAACCCAAGCGGTTTAGGATTCGCGGCAAGAGGAACTTCGTGCTCATGGCCGCTAACGCCTGGGGCATGATGAGCATTCCCGACTGAATGGGGGTGAATCCCAGGCCAACTTGGTAGAGAAGCGGCAGGAGGAATGGCACACCGCCGATGCCGAGGCGGGTAAAGAAGCTGCCGCTCACCGACGCGCTGAAGGTGCGAATACGAAACAAGCTCAAGTGCAGCAGGGGAGCTGCAATCCGAGTCGCGTGAATGCCGTAACCGGCGATGAGGGCGAGAGAGATCGTCAAGAGCCCCAGGATTTCGCGCGTGCTCAGCGTATGTTCACCGAAGATTTCCAGCACGTACGAGAGCAGGGCGACACCGGAACCGAAGAGGATGAGCCCGATGATATCGAGCGGATCGATCCGCTCCTCGCGGTAGTCGGGCAAATGCAGATAGACCATCAACAAACCCACGAGGCCGATCGGAAGATTCACAAAGAAGATGACTCGCCAGTGAAAGTAGCCGACGATCAACCCGCCCGCGACAGGTCCGAGCATGGGGCCGATCAAAGCGGGAATGGCGACGAAGCTCATGGTGCGGATGAGTTCGGACTTGGCAAACGTGCGCACCAGCGTGAGTCGTCCTACCGGCACCATCATGGCTCCCCCGCAGCCTTGCAGGATGCGGCATGCCACCAGCGCATGAATGCTCGTCGAGACGCCGCAGAGAACGGACCCGAGGGTGAAGAGTCCAATCGCCGAGGCGAACACCCGGCGCGTTCCAAAGCGGTCCGCCATCCAGCCGCTAATGGGAATGAATACAGCGAGACTCAAGGTGTAGCTGGCCAGCACGGACTTCATACTCAGGGGAGCCACTTTGAGGGCTTCCGAGATGGCGGGCACCGCCGTGTTCAGGATTGTAGTGTCGAGCGATTCCATGAAGAACGCTATCGCCACCAGCCACGGTAAGAGCCGCTTGCTCGCAGCAGAGGGCGCGGCTTCGAACGAGGGGAGGGAATCGACTGGTTGCATAGGGGCCGCGTCGTGCGATTGTTCTATTTACGAGTCAGGAAATCTGCTTGTCCTTCTAAATTCCGCCCTGGCCACTATACTATCTCACGTCCGGGATGGATTATTGAGGTTAAAGAGTTTGGCGCCGAGATTGCCACTTACGCAAGAAGCGCCAGCTAAGCTATAATTGGTAGGGCTCTAAGCAGAGTAATCGCATAGTCGAGCGACTTCGAATTTTGAAGGAGTATGATGACTCGTGCCTCAACGGATGTATTGATCGACCGGATTCCGGTAAGCCGAAACTTTGCCACGGACGCGATTTGGGTAGTCGCCTTCAGCTTGGTGACGGCGGTTTTGGCGCAGATCACTTTCCACTTGCCGCATACGCCCGTGCCCATCACCGGCCAGACCTTCGGGGTACTCTTGAGCGGGGCGGTGCTTGGGTGGCGTCGCGGGTTTCTGAGCCAGGTGGTGTACCTGGCCGAAGGCGCAGCCGGGCTGCCGGTATTTGCCGACGGAACCGCCTCAGTCCTGCACTTGGTGGGGCCGTCGGGCGGCTATCTGCTGTGCTTTCCCCTCGCCGCCGCACTCGTGGGGTACATGATCGAGCAGGGCGTGGCTCGTTCCACTTGGAAGCTCGTAGGCGCGCTGGTTTCCGCGGACGTGCTGATTCTTCTGATGGGATCGACCTGGTTGCGCTTGCTCTTCCGAGTTCCCTTTGCGCAGGCATGGCTGCTGGGGTTTTATCCGTTCTTGATTGCGGATTTCGCCAAAATTGCGCTTCTGGCATCGTCCTTGCCGCGCGTACTCCAGAAACTTGATGTGAGTCGTCAGTCGTCCGTCATCAGTCGTCAGCCAAAACTGGATTAGACGCAGTCTTGGCATTAACTGAAGACTGATTACTGAAAACTGAATGCTCCCCGTGGCATGAAAAGTGAGCACGTTGATGTCTGCGTCCCCGAGACTTCAGACCGATGAGGAAGAGGTTCTGGCGGCCAACCGGACGTTCTATACCGCGTTGCACTCCCTCGACATTTCCCTTATGGCGCAAGCGTGGCTGCATGCCGATTGGGTAAAGTGCCTGCACCCGGGCTGGGATTTGTTGGTGGGGTGGGATGAAGTGCGGGGAAGCTGGGAAGAAATCTTTCGATCCACCGAACAGATGATGGTGGCGATCAGCCGGCCTCTCATCCATGTGACGGGTGACGTTGCCTGGATCTCCTGCCTGGAAAACGTAACCACCGCCTTCCAAAACGACTTTACCTCGGCGCTGGTGGAAGCCACCAATATTTTTGTGCGACGCCAGGGCCGATGGCTGTTGGTGCATCATCACACTACACCCTTGGCCGAACCCCCGCCGGATGCCTCTGCGCCCGTACAGTGAAGCCGGGTGATTTTGGCCGGGTTGCTCCCCTCTCGGCCTGCCGGACGGGAAGGGAGTCCCGTCTCTAGTTACGCTGCTCGAACCAAATGGTGCGGATCGATGACAAACTTCTTGGCCGCGCCGCGATCGAAGTCCTTGTAGCCTTGCGGAGCTTCGTCGAGTGAAATCACCGTGGCGTTGACCGCCTTGGCGATCTGGATCTTGTCGTACAAAATGGCTTGGAGAAGCTGCCGGTTGTATTTCATCACCGGGCACTGGCCGGTCATGAAGTGCAGTGACTTGGCCCAGCCCAGGCCGATGCGGATGCTGAGGTTCCCGGTCTTGGCGTTGTCGTCCACGCCGCCGGGGTCATCGGTGACGTACAGCCCGGGGATACCCATCCCACCGCCTGCGCGCACGACCGTCATCAGGGAATTGAGCACCGTGGCAGGGCGCTCGACCACGCTTTCCTTGCCGTGGCCACGCGCTTCAAAGCCCACGCAGTCCACCGCGCAATCCACGAGTGGCTCCCCGACGATGGCTTCGATCTGCTCGCCGAGGGAAGGATCTTTCCGCAGATCGACGGTCTCGCAGCCAAAGCTGCGGGCTTGCGCGAGGCGCTCCGGAATCATGTCGCCCACGATGACGCAGGCAGCGCCCAGCAGATGGCACGAAGCGGCGCAGGCCAAGCCCACAGGCCCTCCACCGGCCACGTAGACAATGGTTCCCGGGCCCACGCCTGCCGTGACCGCGCCGTGGTATCCGGTAGGGAAGATGTCCGAGAGCAAGGTGATGTCGGTAATCTTCGCCATCGCTCGATCTTTCTCCGGCAGCTTGAGCAGATTGAAATCCGCGTAGGGAACCATGACATATTCCGCCTGGCCGCCCACCCATCCACCCATATCCACGTAGCCATACGCCGCCCCAGGCCGCGCCGGATTGACGTTCAGGCAAATTCCTGTCTTGCCTTCCTTGCAGTTCCGACACCGCCCGCAGGCAATGTTGAAGGGAACGGAGACGAGATCGCCGACCTTGAAGAATTCCACGTCGCGTCCTGCCTCGATGACTTCGCCGGTAATCTCGTGGCCGAGCACCAGGCCCTTCGGCGCGGTGGTGCGGCCGCGCACCATGTGCTGGTCGCTTCCGCAAATGTTGGTGGTTACAATTCTCAGAATCACGCCGTGATGGCACTGGCGGGATCCCAGCTCAAGCTTGGGGAAGTCGATGGATTGCACTTCGACCTTCCCAGGCCCCATGTAAGCTACTCCTCGGTTTGTGGCCATTGCGCCCCCCTATTGAATGTTGAATTCATCCCTGGTCCGAAGTGTCCTTTGTAGCAAAACCAAGCCTAACGGTCAAGACAGGGAAATCCCTACCTGAGCGTTGCGAAATACAGTGGCGATGACGTCCGTAGCGCGGGCATCTTGCCCGCTGTCTCGGAAGCGTCCCGCTCCCGTCGGCGCGCGGGCAGGATGCCCACGCCCCAGCGGGCGAGACGCCCGCGCTACTAAAGGAACTCGTCACCACATTGTGCAATCCTTAGTAGTGTTGGTGCAGTTTGACGGGCGGGCGGCTTACGGCGCCGTATGGCGAGGTGAACTCGCCGCTACGACTCAAACTGCGCTCTCAGCAAAATCCCGTCGGAGGAGAAAAAGGGCGGCAGTTCCAAATTGCGGATCCGCCGCCGGAGGATAGTACGTTCTACTGGAAGGATGGGGTCAGCCGCGGCGGCTTAGATCTCTCCCTGTTGCCGCTCAACGACGCGGAGGTTCTGCATTTGTTGCAGTTGGTCCTTCAGCGATTTCATCTGCTGTTGGAGCTGGCGCTGCCATTCGGCTTTTTCTTTCTGCTTTTCTTTCAGCACTTCGGCCTGCACCATAGCGCGTTGTGCGGCCGCCAGCTTTTGGGCGAGGACTTCCTGCCGGAGCTGCCCATCGTCTTGCGCGCGTTTCAATTGTGCTAGCGCCTGCTCGTAAGACTGCGCCGCGTCGCTGTACGAGCGCTTCTCCCACGTCTGCGAGCGCGTTAATTCCGCGTTGACGGTTTGCTCGTGGTGGTCGCGCACGATCGTGAGGCTCACCTTGCGCGTATCGCCCGTAAAGTTATCGTTCAAGGCAGAGCGGAGCTCCTCCATCCCATCGATGGGTTTGCCCTCGACTTGCACGATAACATCCCCCGCCTTGATCCCGGCCTTATCCGCGGCGCCCCCCGTCGTCACTTCGGATACCAGCACGCCTTTACCCTGCTTGACGCCAAAGTATTGCGCGAGCTGCGGAGTGAGTTCCTCCGCCGAGATCCCCAGCATGGCGCGATGATCACCGAACAAAGAAAAGTCCATTGGGGGAATGTGAATCTCTGGCGTCACGTTTATGGAGGGAAGGCGCAAACCCGGCCCGTTAAAGCTGAGGTTCACAGGAGAGGACTCCAGCTTCGCGCTCAGGACCTGCGTTTTTCCGTCGCGTACAACCTTGATGTCAACCGTGCGCCCGTTGGGCGTTTCGCGGATCAGCCGGCGCAACTCCGCGCTGCTGCGAACGTGGATGCCGTCGAATTCAATGATCGTGTCACCCACTTCGAGGCCGGCCTTTGCGGCAGCGCTGCCCTTTTGGACCGTCGAAACCAAGGCGCCGGCGACGGCAGGCAGTTTCAATTCGTGGGCCTTTTCCGCGGACACGTCCCGCAGAGTAACGCCCAAGTGTGCCGTCCCATCATTCAGGAGGAAGAATTGCTCCGACTCCGGCGGGTCGGGGGGCTCCGGAGGTTCCGGCGCTTCCTGTGCGCGCAGAATACCCGCCCCCGCCACGAGCAGGGCAATGGTCAGCGCCCATGCTGAAAAGAATTTTCGGCTCATAATGCGCCCTCTCGCCTCGGTGAGTTTACTCTCTCGATTCTTGATTTCCATCTCTTGATTTCCCTTCCGGCGGCCTGATCATTCGTTCACTGATATGACGCTGCTGGCGGATTTTCGTCATCGTAGAGGCACGTCATGGCGTGGCCCTACAAATCTTCGTCGCGCTGGCCCACACGAATGTTGCCCCGGACCGTCCGCAATTCTACTCGCGCTCCTCCCGCTCCCACCTGCGCGCGGCGGGTGGAATCCCCGGGGACGGAGCTGACCTGGAACGGATAATCACCCTCGATGTTCCCCGCCACGGTGGAAAGTTCCAAGTTCGCGTCCGCCTGTGTGGGCATCACCAGGTCCACATTGCCATTGATAGTCGCGAGCTGGATGGGCATGCGGCGGTCGGGTGAGGCCCCAAGCGAAATGAGGATGTTCCCGGTCAGAGCATGCGCAGCGATGGAGCCCGAGACGTTGATACCCTCAATATCGCCGTGCAGATTGCGCGCATCGATGACCCCTTGCACATCGTGGACGACGATGTCGCCGTCCAGCGTGCTGAGTTCTTCCAGCCGCACTTGCCGAGGCACGCGCAGGCGGTAATCCACCCGGATGGGCGTCTCGATGCTGGAGGGATAAAGGGTGTGGAACGCCACTCCGCCGCTGCGCGTTTCCACCGCGACCTGCACGTCATCAAGTTGATCGGTGGGTACGTCGCTGCGCATCGCGACAGTGGCTTCCACTTCGGAGCGGTCCCAGCCTTCCACCAGCACGCTGCCGTGCACATTTTCGACTGAGACGTGGCCGCCCGGCGGAAGCTCAAATTTCTTTTCCCAGACGCGTTCCGCCCCGTAGGCGGGCCGCAGCCATCCACCCAGGCACAAAGCCAGCGCCAGGAGAAGGAGAAGCTTCCATTCGATACGCGAAAATCGAAACTCGAAATCCGGCGCGCAGATCGAATGTACCGAATTCCGAATTTCGGGCTGTGGACGCTCCCGGTTACTGGTCATGATCGCCCTCATCCCCTTCTTGTTGGCGCTGCCGCCGTTGTGTTTCCTGTTCCTGGCGGCGGCGCTCGTTTTCGGCGTGCCGGTCATTCCAGCCTTTCCAACTGCTATCTTCGCGGCGTTGCAGTTCCTGAAGAGAGGCATCGTCGATTTTGCGGATCTCGATATTGCCCGCCACGGTCCGGATCTTCAGGATTTCTCCCCCTCCATTTAAGCTTCCTCGGCCGCGAATGGTGGAGGGAACCAATTCTTCCTTGTCGCTCTGAATGGTGAGAGGGAAGTCGGAGCGAATCTGGCGTCCTGCCGCCGTGTCAATGGCCGCATCGATCGTGAGTGGCATATTGATGGGCACGTAGACGAACACGTCGCCCATGCTCGTCTCGAGCTGGGAGGGCCCGAAGTTCTTGTTGGACCAATTGAATTCCGCCAGTATGCGTCCCGCCGCCGTGGACGCCCGAACGGCGGCATCAACTTTGAGCAGATCGATACTCCCCCCGGCGGTTTCCGCCACCACCCGGCCGCGCGCGCTTTGCAGCCGGATGCTGCCCCCGGCGGTTTCCGCGCGAACGCTGCCCCCGGTGGGTCCAATCTGAATCTGCCCGCCCGACGTCTGCGCCTGAACTTGTCCGGTGGCTCCGCCCACCACAATGTCGCCTCCGGCCGTCTCCGCTCTCAGGGAGCCTCCCACTTCGCCGGTGACGATTTCTCCGCCGCTGGTTTCAAGAGTGGTGTCGCCCCTTGCTCCATCCACGTGGATGCCGCCTCCCGCCGTGCGCGCGCTCAATTCCCCGCCGATCTTGCCGACGGAAATTCCGCCGCCGGCGGTTTCAATCCGCACCGGGCCCGAGACGTCGGAGGTACGGACGTCGCCTCCCGCCGTCGTCAGCCGGGCTTCGCCCTCGAGGGGGGATTCCACGTTGATGTCCCCACCCCGCGTTTCGACGTCCAGGTTATAGCGCTGGGGTACGGTGACGAGAAAGCTTATCCGAAACTTGGATTCGTGATGGCCCCGCTGAGGCGATTGGCTCGTGATGTATACTCCCCCCGCTTCCACCGACCGGGAGGTGAGTTGAAACGCATCGAATAAGCGCCGGGCCTTGGCCCCATCGGAGGTGTAGGCACGCAGGGTGACGGCGCAGCTCACCTTGTCGCCGGGGCCGGGACGGATCTCGACTGATCCGTTATCTGCCCGTAACAGCAATCGCGCGCCCTCCCTCGTGGGGGCTTCAAACTCCGAAACCTGCTGCCAGGAGTTTCCATGCTTCACGGGCGCGCCCTGTTTCACCGAAGAAACGTCGAGCGCTCCGAGCGGTAGGGCCGTCAGCAGGGCTAATAGCGCGAAACTGTAAACTTTCGTCGTTCCCATGGGTTGAATCGAAGCCTCACTTTCCTAACTTCATCATGGCGTTGGCGCACTTGAGCCGGACGTAGGGATTGCTGTCGGAGGTGGCCAAATGCTCGAGGGCCTGGGCCGTCGATAAATCGCAACCTTCCTTCTCGGTATGATCGATCAGAGCATCGACTGCCGCCACGCGCACCCCCGGATTGGTATCGTGCTCGAGCGCTTCCAGCAGGGCCGCGCGCACATCGCCGCTGGATTTCATACTGCAGACAGCCCCTAGCGCCTCCAGACGTACACCGGCATTGGGATCGTGCTGCATGGCGTAAATCAGCGCCTGGTGAATGTTGGGATCGTCCGCGTGGGACCGCAAGGCGTCCAAGGTGTCGCGGCGGATTCCGGGGTTGTCATAACTCTTCACCGCGTAAACCAGCACCTGCTGGATCTTGGGGTCGTCGAGCGAACCCTCGAGGGTAACGCGCCGTTCCGCATCCATCGTGATTTTCACCCCGCCCGTCTGGGGGTCGGGGGCTACGCCGCTGATGCCGCTGATACGCATATTCTCGAGGTCGGGACTCGCAACGTCGGCGTTATTGACCCCGGGGACAGCGGAGGTGAGGCGCGCCGCGTGCGGCCGCAATCCCCAGCCCAGGCCAAATCCGGCCAGGACCAGCGTAAGCGCCAAAGCAAACCCGGAAGCCGGCTGAAAGCGCAGAATCGGCAGGCCGTTGCGCAGGAGACCGCGCCATCCGTGCTGCTGGCAGTCGAGCGCATCATCCAGCCCCATCCGGGCCTCGGCCAGCAGGGCGGCGCTCACTTCCACTTCCGGCCGCTGGGCAAGGACTTGGTGAAGCTGTTCGATTTTGGCGCGCGCTGTCCGGCAATTCGCGCATCCCTCGAGGTGCTCGTCACAACTCGCACGCTCGGATGGGGAAAGATCCCCGTAAAGCAAGAGCGGCAGATTTTCTTCGAAATCCTGGCAAGTCATTGTTTGTAAGCTCCCTGCAAATTCCTTGGTTGAAGAAGTCGAAAAAGTCTGAAAAGTTAAAGGAGTCGAAGAAGTCGAAGGAGTCGAAACATCTTCCGTTTTTAACTTTTTCAACTCTTCGACCTCCGCTTTCAGCGTGACCTCGCGAGTTGAACAAGTCTAAAAACTTTAAGGAGTTCAAGATCTTCCTTCTTCGACTTTTTCAACTTCTTCATCTTGTTCAACTCTTCGACCTTCACATCTGTGGCCCTCACGGTCCACACTCACGCCAGGTCACCTAACTCCACCCGCAATTTCTGTGTGGCGCGAAACAAGCAATTCTTCGCTGTCTGCTCGCTGGTTTTGCAAATCTCGCCAATGGCCCGCAGTTTCAAACCCTGGTAATGCTTCAATTCGAAGACCATGCGCTCCCGGGGATTGAGCTGCTCCATCGCCGCCTGAATCCGACGGCTGATTTCCTTAGAGTGGGTGGCGCGTTCGGGATCGAGCGTGGGCCGATCGTCGGGCACGGTCTGCATGAATTCCGGCTGGCCATCCTCGGGCTGCGGAACAGGCACTTCCTTGCGAGTTTTCATCCTCCGCAAGTGGTCAAGGCAAACATTCATCACTACTCGATAGAGCCAGGTGGAGAACTTTGCCTCCGAACGGAAGTGTCGAATCGACCGGTAAACCTTAAGGAACGCTTCCTGGTACAAATCGCGCGCTTCCTCGGGCGAGCCCACTACTTGCAGCGCCATCCGCAGGACGCTCTTGTCGTAAAGGCGCACGAGCGCGTCAAAGGCGTAACGGTCGCCCTCCTGAGCCCGACGGATCAGCAAAAGCTCTTCGGCTTCGCTCGTCGGCGAGGGCTGGGCGGAAGCTTTTTGGGCGAACTCCAAGCAGGTGCCATCCATCACGCGAAGGTCTGAACCTCTCGCTTATCTTAGACGACCCGGGGGAAAAAAGGTAAGCGCGAGTTCCCGAAGAATGTGGGCGCCTCGTCGCGGCCGTGCGACTCACCCCCGGCGTAGCTCAGGGCTCGCTCCCCAGCCCTGCGGTTCTCCATCCTGCGGCCTTCCCATCCTGCGGATTTCCCGTTCAGGTGTGTCCCTTCTGGGTCCTGGAAGAAGAGGCGCGGCTCGGCCGACAAGTAACTTGCTTTGTTTCAAGAACTTGAATTTCTGCCTTCTCCCCGGTTTTGCCCCTGGCCCGACCCGTAACAGTACTTCTTTTCAGAAACATAGTCGCTTTCGCAGGGTAACAATGGGTACGTGTCTCGCGGCGAGGAGACAGTCAGCGATTCCGGCCAAAAGGCCAATACTGGGCAGCCGACGCCACGTCTGCCAAGTTCACTTTGTTATCAGCTCTGCGTCCGCGGATCGTGTTACCTGACTGAGCAATCCCACCCAAATACGACTCCACGCCCCCTAACTCCGGCAATTTGAATGCCATAGGCTACAGGAATTTTGACCATGATTCCGCCGGCGGCAGTTCCCGCGCTGGGTCCTCCCTCGAGCCGGTTGGCGCCACCTTATCGCAATTGTCGTTTCCGAGCCTGGAGCTGAGCGCTCGCCAGCGATTGCCGGAAAAGCACCCCCGCCGCTCGCGCGTCGTCCCCGCCCTACTTTGGGGAATGACTTACTACACTCACCCATGTTTCAAACCGGACAGGCACCCACG
>CAZCVY010000125.1:0-19626 GCA_964501985.1 uncultured Acidobacteriota bacterium
TGCCAAGGATTTTGCAGTGAATGGTAAACTGTCCCCAATTACTGTGTCTCAGCCATGGGGTTCACTCCAAACTGTCCCCAATTACTGTGTCTCAGCCATGGGGTTCACTCCAAAGTGTCCCTATTTTTTCTCCGGCACCCTGGCTGCTTTTGCCTCCATTTCGCTGAGCCTGAGGAAACTTCCCGGACTTTGACGTTGTCCTGGGCGGTACGGACTTCTGCTTGACTCGCTGCATTGGCCAAAATAGAATTGTGGGACTGTTCCGGCACAGTCGGTAGGCAAGGAGGATCGCATGGCGTTATTCAGAACAGCGAATCCGGCTCTAAGACCCAAGACCTTTGAAGGCGTTCGCGCTGGCGCCGACCCTGCGGTGTCGATGACTTTGCAGGGCACCGTCAACAAGGCTGGCATCCTGTTGACGCTGGTAGCGATCTGCGCCATCTATACGTGGAACGCCTACCATACCGACCCCGCCGCTTCCATGGCGTGGCTTCTGGTGGGGTTGATTGGCGGCTTGATCGTCGCCATGGTGACGATCTTCAAGAAGGAATGGGCGGCCTTCACGGCGCCCGCCTATGCGGTCCTTGAAGGGCTCATGCTCGGAGCGCTCTCGGCAAGCTTCGAAGCGCGGTACCCGGGCATCGCGATCCAAGCGGTTGGCCTCACGATTGGAACTCTCTTGGCCATGCTGATCGCCTACACTTCCGGCCTGGTCAAGGTAACCCAGAATTTCCGCATGGGTGTGGTCGCCGCCACCGGCGGGATTTTTCTGGTCTATCTGGCAACCATGGGCTTGGGCTTCTTCGGCATTCACATCCCCTACATCTACGACACCGGCCTGGTGGGCATTGGATTCAGCCTGTTTGTTGTGGTCATCGCCGCTTTGAATCTGGTCCTCGACTTCGACCTGATCGATAGCGGCGTCGCGGCCGGAGCGCCAAAGTACATGGAATGGTATTGCGCTTTCGGCCTGCTCGTCACGTTGGTCTGGCTCTACATCGAAATGCTGCGCTTGCTCTCCAAAATAAACCGACGCTAGACGCCCACGCGGCTCGCGAGTTATCACTCGAGCCGGTCATCCCGGTTCGAGAGTCAGGGGATTGGCAATGGGCACCCTCGCGAAAGATCTCAAGCTTGCCTTCGGCATCCTGCGGCGAAGTCCCGGTTTCACTGCCACCGCCATTTGGGCGCTGGCTCTCGGCATCGGGGCGAACACGGCAATCTTCTCGGTGGTGAACGCCGTGCTCCTCAAGCCCCTTCCTTATCCGCAGCCGGACCGCATCGTGCAACTGATGAACTCTACGCCGCAGGGAAATTTCCCCGGCGCTTCCGTGCCCAAGTACAACATATGGCGAATGCAGACGCAGGTGTTGGAAGACGTCGCGGCGTACGACGAGGGCGGGCCGGGCATCAACATGTCGGGCGGCGACCGTCCCGAGCAACTTCGAGGAATCCACGTCTCTTACGAGTTCTTCGAGCTGTTCGGCGCGAAGACGGCGCTGGGACGAATCTTCTCTCCCGCCGAGGACCGTCCGGGCGGCGACAACGTGGTGGTCCTCTCGAACGGGCTGTGGCAGCGCCGCTTTGGCGGCGCGCCGGACGTGATCGGCAAGGGTATCACGCTGGGTGGCGAAGCCTACACCATTATCGGTGTTCTCGCCCTGGATTCTCCTACAATCCGCCTCCACCCGACATCTACCTGCCTTTCCAGGCGGACCCGAATAGTGTGCAGCACGCGCACTACTTCACCGCGGCGGCGCGCCTGAAGCCGGGCATCAGCCTGGGAGCCGCGCAAGCCGCCATGAAGCTCGCGGGGGAGCAGTTCCGGCGCAAGTTCCCGACGGGATTGGGACCGCACGATAGCTTCACCGTCGAACCATTGCAAGCAACGATGGTCAGGGATGCGCGGCCGGCTCTGATCGTCCTGTTAGGTGCGGTTGGGTTCGTGCTGCTGATTGCGTGCGCCAACGTGGCGAACCTCCTCCTCATCCGCGCCACGGGCCGGGCCCGAGAAATCGCCATCCGCGTGGCGATGGGTGCGAGCCGGGGACGGATTGTTCGTCAACTGCTCACCGAAAGCGTGCTTCTATCGCTCCTCGGCGGCGCCGTTGGGCTGGCGCTCGGGGCGGCGGGAGTGCGGGCGTTGATGGTTTTGAACCCTGGGGACATCCCGCGAATGGGCCCGGGCAGCGCCGGTGTTCCCCTGGATTGGCGAGTGCTCAGCTTCACGCTTGGACTGGCTCTCCTGACCGGGATCATTTTTGGATTGTTCCCGGCTTTTCACGCACTCCGCACCGACGTCAGTTCGAATCTGAAGGAGAGCGGCGCCCGTTCCGGATCGGGCGTGCGCCAGGGCAAGACGCGCAGCCTGCTGGTGATCACGGAGATGGCGCTGGCCATCGTGCTGCTGATTGGTGCGGGTTTATTGATCCGGACGTTTGACGAGCTGCACAAAGTGAACCCCGGCTTCGATCCTCACCACGTTTTGACCATGGACACTTCGCTTGCGGGGGGCCACTTTGATAAAACCGCTGTCATTGCTGAAATGGCGCGGCGGACCGTCGAACGCATGGAAGTTCTGCCGGGCGTGGAGGCGGCCGCGGCAACGTCGTATCTGCCCATGGCGGGAGGGCTTGGCCTGCCCTTCTCGATTGAAGGTCGACCGGCGAATGATCCGCAGTCGCGCGGTGGCGCCGGTTGGGCTTACGTCGGCCCCGGCTATTTCGGGGTCTTTAAAGTCCCGATCAAACGTGGCCGAGACTTTACCCTGGGGGACGATGCCGCCTCCCCAGGCGTGGTGATCATCAACGAAGCCATGGTGCGGCGCTACTGGGCGCACGAAAATCCCCTGGGACAGCGAATTACTATCGGCGGCGGGATGGGGCCGGATTTCGCGGAGCCCCCGCGCGAGATCATCGGTGTCGTGGGCGACGCGCGCGACCTGGGTCTTAACAGTGACCCGGTAAATGAGATGTTTGTTCCCATCGCCCAGGTTCGGGATGGAGTGATGGCCCTGAACAACCGCTTCATGCCGCTCTGCTGGGTGGTGCGGACGAGAATGGCTCCGCTCGCGCTTGCCGAACCGGTGAAGCGGGTTTTCCACGAGATCGCCGACCTGCCCGTGGGGCATGTCCAAAGCATGGACCAGGTGGTGTCGCAGTCCACCGCGCGGGACCAGTTCAACACGGTTCTACTGAGCATCTTTGCACTGGTCGCGTTTCTGCTGGCGTCGCTCGGGCTCTACGGACTTATCGCCTACTCCGTTCAGCAGCGCAATCTGGAGTTTGGCATCCGCGTGGCGTTAGGCGCCGATCCCCCCTCGATGTACAGGATGATCGTGGGTCAGGCCATGAGGCTAGCGGGCGCGGGCATCGTGATTGGCGTGGCCGGCGCGTATGGGTTGACGCGCTTGATCGCCACAATGCTGTTCAACGTCAAGCCGACCGACCCAATCGTTTTCACTTCAGTTGCGGCGCTGCTCGCGGCCGTGGCGTTGCTCGCGAGCTATGTTCCCGCGCGCAGGGCAGTGCGCGTCGACCCGGCAATCACCCTGAGATATGAATAGGTCGGCATCGGTGGCACAGGCACTCTTGACCTCTGCCCAAAGCCGATGCATTCCATGCATAGCGCACCCCGATGCATCGGGGTGCCACAGAAGCCACAACCGTCTACGGATGGGCCGCGGTGAAAGAGATGTTGCCCGGGTCGTGGGCGCGTGCGTTAGGGGCAAGGCAATCGTCACCGGCGTCAGTCGAAAATTGGGAATCGAAAACTCCTTTGCGCGCCTGCTTGACCGAGATTGCTCGAAGCCCGGAAGCGGCGGAAAAAAGCCCCCACGAACAAGTCGCGAGATGCAATGGGCGGCGCGCACGAGAAATGCCCACGGTCAGGAATGCATCGACCGTTGCTGGAAAAAGCATTAGAACACGTTGAGTGTAACGCGTATGCCGGGATGCCTCAGGTCGCACATATAATAGCCGCCCCCAACGTACTCGACATAAACGTCGTCGTTGTAGTTCCAGCCATACGGCCATCCTACATTGAACCCGAACCAATAGCCGTCGTAGTGGAAGCGATTATACCCACCGACCATCTCCGGGCGCCCCATGTGGAACGAGTGCCCACGGCCAAAATGCTCACGGTAACTAGCGTCAGAAATGCGGCCATAATGGTTGCCGTTGTTGCCACGGTTGTTTGCAACGGTCTGTCCGTGCTGTGACTCCGCCCTCTGGGCGTGCTGAGTTTCTGCTTTCTGGGCGTGCTGTGACTCCGATTTCTCGGCGTGCTGAGTCTCCGATTTCTGCGCGTGTTGTGACTCCGCTTTCTGCGCGTGCTGAGTCTCCGATTTCTGGGCGTGCTGCGACTCGGCTTTCTGCGCGTGTTGTGGCTGTGCTTTCCCTCCGCCTCCACCCTTCTCCTCCTCTCCTTTCTGTGCGAATGTAGGAATAGTGGTTCCGAGAAGTAAAAACAGAACTGCTGAGCTAATAACTCGATTGTATTTCATAGATGTTGCCTCCAACTCCTATCACATCTGCCTCTCACCGAATACTCAAGGTACGCTCTTTATACCGTTTATGCGTATGGCTGTCAGTTCAGTGCGGCTCACCGATGAGGTCAAAGATGCTCATCCCAGCGCGGACCTGATTTGCAGGTCCGCAATTCGTCCCGGAGGCACCGTCGGAAGGCCGCAGATTTTGGAAAGCAGGTTTGCGCTCAGTCGAAATGCATGGGCACTTGAACACAGCCGATGGCCTCGGGTAAGGTAGGCGCCCCCTTGGGGCTCAACATCGGGCGGCGCAGATCCCGTGCTCGCTTCAGGAATGGGAGCAAGGGCGCGGGCGTCCAGAAGCGCCGTGCGCGCCTACTTGACAGTGATTGACCGGAATCCGGAAGCCGTGGAAAAAGCCCTCATGAACAAGTCGTGAAATGCGAAGGGAAGCCGAGGTAACGCAGGGCTCGCTCTCTAGCCCTGCGGCCTGTCCAACGCGCGTGGTTTTGCCGGCGCGCTTAATGCGGCGGCCGTTTCCTTCCAGGAAAAGTCCGAAAAAACAATATCACCCAAGGTGTGACCTGGAATGCCCGCGCCGCAGGAAGAGCCGCAGGGCCGGAGAGCGGGCCCTGCGCTACATTTGCCGATCGCGGGTGGCACAGGCGTTCTTGCCTGTGCCTAGGGCTGATGCATCCCATGCACAGCGCACAGGCAGGCGTGCCTGTGCCACTTGAGCCAGAACCGGCCGCGGATGGGACGTGGTGCCAGAGGGGTTGTCCGTGTTCTTGGGGCGCCCCGATGCCTCGGGGCGCCACCCGCAGCGCACCTTGAAATGACTACCCTTACAGGGTAATCTCGAGCCGGGGAACAGCGCCCGCCCCATTACGACCTCGCAACCGTACAACCGGACGTCGCGCGGCTGGGCAGCCTTCACCAAGACCGCCTTGGACGGTGGACGGGCCATGGGCCTGACTACGGCGGAGATGCTGGCCGGGATCGCCGCACTAAGGCGGCGCGACTTCTATAAATCGATGACGACCTACGCGGATTCTCATGTGTGGCAAGACGTGTACTACGTTATGACGCCGGTGCGGAAAGACGCCTATATCAAAATCACCCTGCGCGATTGGGCGCCGGTGATTCAATTCAAGGAGAGGTGACGATGGCGAGGAAATGCCTTACCTGCGAGGACCGCAAGGCCTTGATGCGTTTCGACAGTGAGCCCTTTACCGTGGAATATGTCGGCCGGAAAGTGAAGGTGGAAGGGCTTTCGGGCTAGCGCTGCGGAGCTTGCGGGGAAGTGGAATTCGATGCCGAGAGCGCGCGGCGATACACGGCAGCGGGGGACGCACTCGTGTTGCGCGAACGGGAGCGGCAGAGCAAGGAGATTCGCCGCATCCGCCGCAAGCTCGGCTTGAGCCAGATTGCTGCTGCACGTCTAACCGGCGGCGGCCACAACGCCTTCTCCCGCTACGAACGCGGCGAGGTCGCTCCCCTGCCCGCCGTCATCACGCTGCTTCGCCTGCTGGACAAGCATCCGGAACTGTTGAAGGACATCGCGTAAGCGCGTGGTGGCACAGGCACTCCTGCCCGAGCCACGAAAGCCAGAACCGGCAGCGGGTGGGACGCGATAACAGAAAGGTTGCCTGCGCTTGTGGGCCGCCCCGGCGCCTCGGGGCGCCGGCCGTGTGGCCCCACGCCGTGGGGGAGAAATAGACTAACGTTGCCTTATCGCGCTTTCCACCGATGAGATCGACGCGGAGATTGCGGCAGCGCGAAACGCCAGGGGCGAAGCCAACCCCCACCGCGGCGCGACACTTCCCTGCTCTGCCTGATTCGCGGGGTAAGGAAATGTTGCGTCGCGCGGGATGCGGCTACTATAATCGTCGGCGGACACTTCCATTGCAGGACCCCGTCAAAGAATGATTCGTCACCGTCGAAAAGTAATTTATTTGTTGGGCTTCATGGGAAGCGGGAAGTCCACGGTGGGCAAATTGTTGGCGGAGGTGCTCGGATGGCCCTTGATCGACCTCGACACGATCATCGAAGCCGGGCAGGGGTTAAGCATCCGGGAGATTTTCGAGAACTCCGGCGAGCCTTTTTTTCGCCAAGTCGAGCGCGCCGCGCTTGCCGAGGCTTCGAAAGCCGAGCCGGCGGTCATTGCCCTGGGCGGTGGGACGTTTGCCCAGCCCCCTAATGTGGATTTGATTCGGGAGTCCGGGGGCACAACGGTTTGGCTCGATTGCCCGCCGGATATCCTGCGGGCGCGCTGCCAGGGTTTGGAGAATCGTCCGCTCTTTCGCGATGAACAGTCTTTTACCAACCTGTTCATGGAACGTTTACCCTATTACCGCATGGCGGAGTTTCGCATCTCGACGGAAGGGCATAAGCCGGAAGATGTCGTCGAGCAAATCCTGAGTTTACGGGTCTTCTAACGGAAGGGAGCCTGCACTGGCATTGAAAGCGCGGTGGGCATTACGAATAGCAGTTGTCGCGCTGCTGGCTGGCTTCACGACAGCAGAGCTGCCCGCGGGACAGGCCCCCGCCGCGCCTCCTCACCTGAGCGATCATGGCACTTTTGAAATCTTTGCCGCAGGAAAGAGCATCGGGACCGAAACATTTGAGATTCGCGTCCGCAAGGACCAGATTGAAGCCCAGGGGAACGTTCAGTTGCAAGTGGAACAGAACGGCAAAACCGTTGAGGTGCGAACCACCTCAAACCTGCTACTGGACCCTCAGCTCGATCCCCTGTCCTACACGTGGAGCCAGAAGGGAACGCAGTCCTCGCAACTGAGCATCGACTTCCGTGCCCAACCGGCCCATGTGCGGTATAAAACCGTGCGTGGGCAAGACGACCAGCGCGACTTTCATCTCGAGAAAGATGTGGTGGTGCTCGACGACAACGTGTTCCATCAATACCAATTGGCCGTCGCCCGCTACGATGCGGCGAAGGCCGGTCAACAAGCCTTCCGCGCCTTTATTCCTCAGGAAGCGTTGCCGGGAACGATCACGCTGAATTCTCTGGGAGCCGATCAGGTGAGGGTGGAGGAAAAAACCCTGACGCTTCGCCACTTCCTTCTCAGCACGGAACTGGCGCAAATCAACCTCTGGGTTGACGATCAGGGACATCTGCAAAAGGTTTCGACGCCCGACTCACAATTTCAGGTAATGCGAAAGAAATAATTTTGATTATGGATAATATTCTCATCACGGGCGGCGCGGGCTTTATCGGATCACACTTGGCTGAGCGGTTGCTGCGCGAGGGCAAGCGCCTTGCGATCGTCGATAGCCTCGATGAATACTATCCGGCGGAAATGAAGCGGGCGAACCTGGAGGAAATCAAGGCGGCCGGAGAGTTCGAATTTTTCCCCGCCGATATTCGCGACGGCGAAGAACTGCGCCGCGTGTTTGCCGCGTTCAAGCCCGACGCCGTCATTCACCTGGCGGCGCGGCCGGGCGTGCGGCTGTCATTCGCTCAGCCGGAAACGTATACCGCGATCAACGTGGTGGGGACCACACAAGTGCTGGAAAGGAGCCGCCAGAGCGGAGTGCAACGCGTCGTATTCGCCTCCTCCAGCTCGGTCTATGGCCATTCCAGCCGCGCGCCGTTCCGGGAGGACGCGGTCACCTCGCATCCCCTATCCATCTACGCTGCCACCAAGGTTGCCGGCGAAGCCCTGGCCTTTACCTATTCGCACGCCTACGCCCTTCCGGTGGTCTGTTTGCGCCTTTTCACCGTCTATGGCCCGCGCCAACGCCCCGACCTCGCCATCCGCAAGTTTGCAGGGATGATCATGGAAGGGAAGGAAGTCCCCATCTACGGCGATGGCAGCTTAGAACGGGATTATACTTATATTGATGATACTGTTGATGGAATCGTGCGAGCCCTTAACGTCACGGGAGATTTCGATGTTTACAACATCGGAAACTCACACCCCGTGCGCATTGACGAAATGGTGGATGCCTTGGGGCGGGCGCTGCACAAACCTGTCTGCCGGAAGTTTATCCCCACCCCCGCCGGCGAGATGATCCTTACCCATGCCGACCTTACCAAGGCCCACCAAGCCCTCGGTTACTCGCCTAAAGTGAGTTTTGAAGAAGGAATCGGCCGGTTTGCTGAGTGGCTGAGAGCCCGCGAAAAGGTGGTATAGGCTGTGGCGATCCCATGGCGGCTGGCTTGTCCAATCGACACCGGCGGCTGGAAGGCTCTGCGACGATGACTAGAGTTTTGGGGACTGCCGTCAAGTGTGAGGGAGTAGCTAAAGTTGTTGGTAGAGATGATACGAAGTAAGGCCCAGTACGACGTGCTTAAAAAGCGACGAGCGGCATCCGCAACCATATCGGGTGCCGCTCGCCAATCAGCCTGCTCTCTTTAGATCCTAGCCACCGGAACCAACGCCAACCGTGCTATACGGGCATTGCGAGCCGCCGTACATTGCGTTGACGCTGTTTGTGTTGCCGGTCCCAAGGAGGTCATTCGCGCAAGCTGCCAGGAATGCTGCTTGCTGAGCTGCCGCTTCCGCTGCCGCTGCTGTCGCATTGGCGGCGTTGGCTGCTGAGGTCGCCGCATTAGCAGCCGCAATGGCTGCCTGTGCGTTCGTGTTGGCATCGCCGGAACGGCTCATGGCGATACCCGCCAGAACGGCCGCCGCACCGCCCGCGCCCACCGCCGCAATTTCCAGAGCGGTGCTGCCGCCGCCACCGCAGCACGCGCTGGGGTTGCCGGATGCAGTCTTCGGAGCGATTACGATAGTTTGCCCTTTGGTAACATTCTTCGTGGCGCCGTGATCGTCCACATGCAGTGTGCCTTCTTTCGAAGTCACAACCACAGAGCCATTCAGCATGGCAACCTCGCCGAGCGTCTTAAAGCCCGCCGCGGGGGTCACGGAAACTTCTCCCGCCTTTACTCGCAGGAGAGTTCCTTGGTTGGGGTGGAGCATGGAAACGTTGCCTTGGCTGAGCACAACGGTCACTTCATTCGAATCCCGCAGGAAGGAGGCAACCGTGTCGCGACCGAAGATCACGCGGCTGTTATTGCCGACCGCCACGACGGCGACCCCGTCTCTTACTTGCAGGCTATCTCCGCTGAAAATCGTTGTGTTTGGAAGTAGCGACTGGCCGCCGACAGTTGCGTTCATGCTGCCAGCCACGGAGCCAATCACCGCGGAGCCAGCTAGTGCCGGTACCGTTGCGACCGCTCCCACAAGGAGCGCAAAGAGAGCCAGACGTAACGTTGTAGTCTTCATCGTCATCAGGAAAAACTCCTTTTCCGGTATCGGAAGCTCCTTACTACTCCCAACCCAGGGTGCAAGTTTGTTTTGAAACCAACCCGCTTCGGTTAGGTAAATTATAGCCTCTTGGCACTTTTGTCAAGTATTTTTTAAAAGAATTTTAACTTTCGTTGCGCCGGTCGGCGACCTGCTCTCCTCACTTCCATAGCAAACACGGTGTTCATATAACTTAGTGTAAAATAATAATTTAGGCTCGACTCTCAGGGGATTGGACACTGCCGGGGTTAAGTTTAAGGGTATACACCACGCCAAAAAGTTATCGTTCTGATAAATTACGAGCCTTAGTACTTTAGTACTATGTGCGCTAACATCGCCGATTTGACTTGTCCTGAATCTACTTTCTTGACGTCCAGGTCCCGATTTTCTTGAGGCGGGGCGTTGAGAGTCCTCAGGGCTTTTGACATTATGTCATGGGCCAAGAATATTCGTACCGAATCTGACCCTAAACCCAATATATTTGGATCCTTAACCCGCTCGTGCCGAGGGCTTCACAAACAGCACCAGGTCAGCTTCGAACGTCACTTTGATACTCCACTTACCTCGGATTAATGCGAGGTCCCAAGATCATGAGCCATCTCAGCATAGGCAAAAGGGGCTTTACTCCGGCGCCGCAAAAGGCCAAAATGAAGCGTCAATGAAGTCTTGGCTTAACTCCCTTCTTTCTCTCAACCAAACCGCTCGCCGCCTACTGGTCGGGACGGCGATGGCCGCGCTCCTTTGCATTTACGTCGTGGAGGTCACAAGATCCTCCCGTGATCTTTCCGCTGTTTGGGACGAACCCACCCACATCCTGGCGGGTTATCGCTATTGGCAGGCAGGCGATTATGGCCTCAATCCTGAACACCCCCCCGTGGCGAAATTGGTCGGGGCGCTTCCGCTGCTCTTCATGAACTTAAAGGTCCCACACCTGTGGCACGACGATTCTAAGCCCGCATTGGTCATCGAGGGCAGGAGGTTCATCTACGGGAACAACGCGGACGCGCTGCTGCTTCGGGTGCGCTTGGCCGAGGCGGCCATGGGCATGCTCCTCGTTTTGATTCTGTTTGAGGCCGGGCAGCAAATGTTCGGAGTCGGAGTAGCGTGGATCGCCGCCGTGCTCGCGATTTTTGAACCGAATCTGTTGGCCCATTCCACGGTGGTGGGCACCGACTTCGCTTTCACTTGCTTTGATATGGCGGCAGTTTATGCCCTCTGGCGGGTGGCTGAGCGGCCTTCCCTGCTCCGCCTGATGGGGTGTGGCGTGACGACCGGATTGGCGCTTGCCTCCAAGCATTCCGCGCTACTCTTGCTTCCCACACTCGCGGTTCTGGCCGCCGTCGAGGTTGCGTGCCGCTTCAAACGGGTACCGCCGGAGGATGCCGCCCGGGGGCCGATCCTCAAGCGTGAGGTTCCCATTTGGATTGGCAGATTGGCCGTCATCTATGCGCTTGGCCTGCTGATTCTTTGGAGCTTCTACGCGTTCCGTTTTGCTGCTCGTCCCGACGGCTTGCCGCTTTGGCAGACGATTCCCAATTACGCCACTCTCTTGAAGGGGCACATCACCCCGCTTTTAATCACCACCGCGGCGCGATTCAAGCTGCTCCCTGAATCCTATCTGTTTGGACTCATCGACGTCCTGCTTGTCACAGCCGGTCCACGCCTATCGTTCCTCCTGGGTCATCTTTACCCGCACGCCGTGTGGTATTACTTCCCTGTCGCCTTTGTGATCAAGTCCACGTTTGGTTTTCTGGCGCTGTTGGTCCTGGCCGTGGCTGCGGTCAAGCTTTGGGCGGGAGAATGGTACCGCAAGGCGGCCTACCTCCTGATTCCGCCTGCGATCCTGATGGGCGCGGCCCTAACGGCGGGCACGAACATGGGCGTCCGCCACGTGCTGCCGATTTACCCTTTCCTGATTCTCGCCGCCGCCGCAGGAGCCGGAGCGTTGGCCAAACGACATCCAGCCTGGGCCGTCGTCGTGGCGGCCCTGGTGGTGTTTCACGCGGCCTCCTCGCTCCATACATGTCCCGACTACCTCGCTTATTCCAATGAACTTTTTGGGGGAACCGCAAACACTTATCGCAGCCTTTCTGATTCCAACGCCGATTGGGGCCAGGGACTGCGCGAGGCCAGCGAATATGTGGCGCGCCAAAACATCAAGGATTGCTGGCTGGCTTATTTCGGCACGGCTGACCCCGCCTACTATCATCTTCCCTGCAAACAGTTGCCGGATCCCTACCTGCGATGGTGGCATGACCCTATACCCATTCCCCCGGAGATTTATCACGGCGTTGTACTGATTAGCGCGACAGAAATGGCTGCTCCCTATTGGGGTTCGGAGGCTCTGAATCCTTACATCCACTTTTTGAGGATGAAGCCCGTGGCGAATATCGGCGGCTCGACGATGGTGTTCGAAGGAGACATCGATTTACGTCGAGCTTCGGCTCTGGGCCACATGTACAGAGCCTGGGATTTGATTACCGCCAAGAACCAGGAGGCGGCCATCCAAGAGGCGCTTCAGGCGGAGGACATATTCCCCACCCATCCTGGGCCACCGTTCATCATTGGCTATATCCTGGCCAAAGCCAAACGAACAGAAGCAGCCCGAATCCAGTTCGAAACATCGATCAAACTCGCCGACGGCGCAGACCCGGCATTTCAGTCACTGTGGGTCCTCGCCAGCAAGGCGCAGCTCGCGATTCTGCCCTGACCGGAATCCTATTCGATTCGGCAATTCCCAAGATTTCTCGGTCCCCATCGCATCTCAAGTTCGTGGACGGGCTGGTGGGGCGGGAGGTTGTGTCTCTGAATCCGTGTTGGCGGAAGCGCCAAACATCGATGTGGCACTCGGTTTCGAAGGGGTTGGTACCGCCTTGGGCGCCTCGGCCGCCGGACTCGCCGCCGACGCAGATGGAGCCCCCGACGGCGTGAGCTGGGCGGCCGCTCCGGGAGTAGCTCGAGCTGCGCCGGGTCCCGACGACCGCACGGCCTGAAGGCTGCGGCGTAGTTCATCGGCCAGTAGCGAAGCAGTCGCGGGACTGCCGGGGGCGGTCTGCGTTGAGACTGGCGTCGGTCTTGTCGCCAAGGCAATCGCTTCCGCCTTCCACTGGTTCAATTTTTGGAGTCTCGCTTTTACCTCATCACTGGGATTTGCTTGCTGTAATTCCGCCAGGATGCGGCCGGCTTCGTCAAACTTGTTTGCGGCGAGGAGCTTCTCCACCTGGATGAGTTCCGCCGTCAGGCGTTGCGCATGGTCGCGCTCTTGGCGATCCGCCTTAACCTGAGCGAGCAGCGTGGACGCCTGGGAGTTGGCCGGGTCCAGTTGCACCGCTCTTTGGAGCTCTTGTTCCGCCACCTCGAGAGACCCTTGACGGACGGCACGCTGTCCCGAACTTATTGCATCGCGGACCTGACGCAGCCGGTCGCGCTCTTTGACAGCTTGTGCCTTGAGTTCCGGCACGCGCGCGTCGCTGGGGTCCAATTCCTGCGCTTCGTTGAGCAAACGGACGGCCTCGCCAAACTCACCCTCGCTATAGGCCTGCTGGCTTTCCGCAAGCAGCCGGGCCATCTTTAGCTGGCGTTCAAGCACCAGCAGCTTCTGGCCGACCGGAGTGGACGCAGGGAATTCACTCTGCATCTCGAAGAGGGCGATTTCCGCCTCATCGAACTTCCCCGCGGTCAGATTATCGTCGTAGCGCTGGAATGTCGCGCGCAGCCATCCTTCCCGGTTCTGCGGGGGTTGGGCCGGATGGATCTGCACCGCCACAGGGGCCGCCTGCTGAGGGGTGGAGTCGAGTTGAAACGCCTTCTGAAACTCCAGGTCCGCCGCTCCATCCTCTCCCTCGCGAATAACTTGCTGGCCAGTGTTCGTGGCCGCGCGGACTTCCCGCAGCCGGTCTCGCTCTGCAATCGCGCGATCTTTAAGGTCACGTACATCTCTATCGTGCGGATCCAACCTCAGCGCCTCGGTGAAGAGCCGAACGGCTTCCCCAAACTCGCCCTGCTGGAAAGCGTGCTGGCCTTCCTGCGCGAGTTCCCGCACCCGGATGAGCGGGCGCAGGATTTGCAGCTTCAAGCGGATATCATCTGAGTCGGGAAATTCTTTCTGCAATTCCACGAGCTGCCCGTGGGCGTCTTCATAACTCCCCGCGTATACCAGATTGTCCGCCTGCCATAATGCTTCCTTCAGCCGGAAGTCTCGCTCGCGCCCCTGCCGGTCCTGCTGGATACGGCCCAGTAGCTCGGCGGCCTGGGAGTTGTTTTGGTCGAGTTGTAGAGCCCGATTCAGGTCCTTCTCTGCCCCGGTCAGGTCGCCTTGCATCATGGCCTTCTGGCCGGAACCCAGAGCTTCACGCAATTCGCGCAGGCGGTTCAGCTCGGCGACGGCCTTCTGCATCAGATTGCGCGCCTGGGCGTCCGCCGGATTCAATCCCTGCACTTCCGCCAGAATCCGCAGGCTCTCGGCAATATCCCCGCGATTGAACGCCTGCTCCGCTTCGGTTACCAATCGCCTGACCTTGGCGTCGGGTGCGAGTCGAAGAGCCGCCTGAGAAATCTCCGTTTGCAGGCGCTTCGCTTCCCCGTGAGTACTGTCGAGGATCAGGGCCGCCCGGACCTTGTCCCTTGCAGCGTTGAAATCTCCCTTGTCCCGAAGGTCGCGCGCTTCCACAATCAAGTCGCCGATAAAGCTCTGTTGCAGGCCGCGGGAGATGGGGATAAGGTCGCCGAGCATTTCGTCGAGCGACTGATAGCGATCGTCGATGTTCTTCCTCAGGCCCTTGCTGATGATCGGATCGAGCGCGGCAGGCACACCCGGGCAGCAACGGCTGAGCGGCTCGGGTTCGCGCGTTAAAATTTTACCGATGACGGCGGCGACGTTGGAACCATCAAAAGCCCTCATATAGGCAATAAACTCGTAGACGACGCAGGTTACCGACCAAAGGTCAGACCGGCTATCGACGTGCCCGTCATTGATCTGCTCCGGCGAGGCATAGTGGATGGTTCCCAGGAAGGTGCCGGTCTTGGTGATATTGGCGGCGGAATCCAAGTGGACGATACCGAAGTCCACCACCTTTACGTTGCCGTCGTGGGTCACTAGAATATTTGCGGGCTTCACATCGCGATGAACGAAACCAAATTTGTGCGCGTGGCCAAGGCCCTCGCAGAACTGCTGCACCAGTTTCAGCTTGGCGGCCAGGGGAATCCGGGCGCGGCGGTTGATGATACTCTGGACGCTTTCGCCCTCGACAAATTCCATGGCGATGTAGGGGAGCCCCTCCGCCTCCCCCAAATCGTAAATCGTCACGATGTTCGGGTGCTGAAGAGTCCCGGCGGACTGCGCCTCGCGCTTGAAGCGCTGGAGGATTTCCTTGTCGGAGACCAGCTCGGGAGCGATCGTCTTGAGCGCCACCATGCGTCCGATGAACGGGTCCCGAGCCTTGTAGACAACTCCCATGCCGCCCTGGCCGAGCTCGGCAACGATTTCGTACTTGCCGATTTTTTGCCCAACTTTTTGGCCCATCAGCTTGTGCCTTCAACCGGGCAGATCTCCGCCAGGATCACCGTGATATTGTCCGGCCCCCCGCATTCATTGGCGCGCGCCACCAACTTTGCAGCCTTTTCGGGAATTCCCGTTTCGAGCTCCAAAGTCCCCACGATGTCTTCGGGTGAAACAACTTTGTACAGTCCGTCGCAACATAAGAGAAGCAAATCGCCGGGATCCAGGTCCACCGCCGTCATGATGACTTCAATTTCCGCTTGCGCCCCCATGGCTTGAACCAGCATTTCCTGGATCTGCACATCCACCTGGGCGGAGTCCTCACCGCGGTTGCGCAACTGGTTCCCGATGGTCTGGTCTTGCGTTAACAGAATCAAGTTTCCTTCGCGGAAAAGATAGGCGCGTGAATCCCCCACTTGCGCCACCTCCGCGCGCCTGCCGTGCAAGAGCGCCGCCGTCAGCGTGGTTCCCATCGTCAGGTTCTCGGCGTAAACTTGCGCGTGGGCGAACAAGGCCTTGTGTGTGACTTCAACGGTTTTTTGCAGGGCGAGAGGCAAATTCGGCTGGCCATTCGTTGAGGATTGGATCTGCGCGCCAATTTCTTTGGTGAGGTTTTCCACACACAAGCGGCTGGCCACTTCGCCACCATAGTGCCCGCCCATGCCATCCGCGACGGCCACCAGCAAATGGCCCTTCGCGAACTCCAAGAATCCCTTCTCGCCATCGGACGGAGCGCCGTTTTCTTCCAAAGGGAGAACCAGATGATTATCCTGGTTGTTGTGCCGCCGGAGGCCTACATCGGTAACGTCAGCGACCCGGGCGCCGAGACGCGCGACAGCCTTCTCTTCGCCACTCGATGACGATACGCCGGGATTCTGATCCACCACGAGGGAGGCTCCCTTCCCTACTTTCGTTCGTTATATGACACTTCTGCCGGGAATCCTGTACTAGTGAAGTGTAACCAAAATTTGCGGAAATGCAAGCTGTAGGACCAAGCCGGATGAGGGTTCATAATTAGCGTGCTGATTGGTATGCTTACAGGGGAGAAGTTATGCGAACTCGGAGCGGCAGACGGATGTTTCTCGCACTCGTGATCATCACCGGATTCTCGTCTTTCGCTGGCTCGATGGGTCGAACCCCTGACGAAACCGGCAGAGTTGTTAATTCATCCCAAGCTGCCATTACCGACACCGGTGCTGGCAAGCGGTATACGCTGGCAGAGGGGCTGCGCGCCAACGTCAGTGAATCGGCAACACAAATTCCCAGAGAGGAAAAGGAGGGGCGGGGCGACGCGATCGGCCAAGTTGTTTCCTCTTCGGAAGCGACCCTGAATGGGAAGCCCCTCTCCGCGGGCGAGTGGATTCTTGACGGCGACACGGTTTCGACGGATGTGACGGGCCGCGCGGTCGTTAAATTATGGCCTTCGAATCAAGCTACAATCGAGGGAAACTCTTCTGCCAGCTTCACGAGACCTGTGGAACGAATCTGGCTACAACTCCAGAGGGGCACGATTGATGTCGAGAATACAGGTGAGAGTAATATCCTCGTCACCACGGCAAAATTTCACATCGAACCATCCAATGGGGCCGCCGGGAGGATTGTTTTAACGATTAGGACTGACGACTGCACTTACATCGACGCCAGAGCCGGCGATGTCAGAATCGAGGATGTACAGTCACAAAAGTCACGCGTATTGGCGTCTGGAGCACACACGCTGATTCCCGCGAACACGCCGATCATCGCCGGCTTACCACCACTCGGAACAGCCGGTGCTCCGATTCCATCAGCACCAAGCCCACACCGGCCGGCGCCGCAGGGGGGAGCAAAGGTGATTACCGTATGGAAAGTCGGAAACCCTTATACGGGCGCCGCTCCCGGTGTGGACGTCCCTCGGAGCCTTGAACTCGCCGCGGAGAAACTGGGTTACGGGCTGAAGGCCAAAGCCTTCCGCATCCAAGATTTCGCTGGTTCGTTCTTCCGCGCTTTCGCCAATCGTCAGCCGCCAGACATCTTGGTCTTCAACAATTCCGGTGTTCTCGATGGTGTCTCAACACCGCTGGGAAGATTTAGGGGCGTAGGCACCGATCCAGCGATCCATGCGGCATTGGTTGAGGTTACTGAGTCGCTCCCGGCTTTCGGAGGGCGGGGTTGGGAGTACTTGATTCGCACCTCGCCGAACTTTGAGGCGGCACAAGCGTTGGCGTTACGGCCGCCGGAATGCGCACCCAGTCAGGGTGCGGCGCTGCCGCCAGACCTTGGCGAAATTACCGTGCAGTCAGCCGGCGCTTATCTCGAGAACAGCCCCTCACTCAGAAACTTCGAAGATCCTGACCGCCTTCACACTGACGCGGCAAGGCAGAAGGAACGCCACGTGCAGACGGTCAAGGCCTGCGGCTACTTCGGAACGGATCACCTAGCTTTCGTGCCTGCCATTACGAGTTACACCTCGCCTGGGACAATCGGCTGGGTTAGCAGTCTGATGGTATTCCGAAAGCAAAGTGACCACTGGCGCCTCCTGGCAGCGAGCACCGACCCGGTATCCAATAAGACATTCGTGGGCCAGATGCCCGCCCTAGTTGGTCTGATCACCAAACCGTGGACTCACAGCGACGACCCAGAGCCTCCTAGCCTGCTCTCGCCGCAGGACGCAGCATTTCCCGCTGCCGCTCCGGGTGCGCGGTTCGGCAATTTCATCTGGCACCCCAGCCCATCAGGCGGCGAGGTAGCGGAGATTGTCGAGTTCGCTAACCATAACGATGCGCGATTGCTCGCGATTCTATTTTCCGGACCTGCTCCGGCCACTGAGCACTGCTCGGCGGGGACGCTGGGGACTGCCGGCGGCATCTGGAAGTGGCGGGTTTGGTCGATCTCAGAGTCTGGAGGCGTTTCATTCTCGCCGTCTCGACACTTTACTCAGTAAGCTTGGCCCCAGCGAGCACATCTTCTTGCATCACCTGATCGGAAAACTGTCAAATTTAAAGGAAGCATCGACGCGAACAACGTGAGGTCCCAATCCGATCGAGTCGGATCGTCAGACCGTTTTATCGGGGGAGTCGCAGAGGGTGGCGAGGGGGCACTCCGCGCAGAGCGGGTTGCGGGCGACGCAGATTTTTCGTCCAAACCAGATGACCTGATGAGCGAACGAAACCCAGCGGTCTTGCGGCACCAGTTTCATCAGGTCCTGCTCGACTTTTTCCGGCGTCTTTTGTTTGGTCAGCTTCAGGCGGTGGGTGATGCGGAAGACGTGCGTATCCACCACCACGCCGCTCGCGATGCCGAACGCCGTCCCCAGTACCACGTTGGCGGTTTTTCGTGCTACGCCCGGCAGCGGGAGGAGTTGTTCCATGGTACGCGGAACTTCTCCGCCGAAGTCTTGCACGATCTTCGTGGCGGCGCCGATGATGCTCTTTGCCTTGTTGCGGAAGAAGCCGGTGGAGCGAATCTCCTTCTCCAAGTCCTCTTGCGGGAGGCCGACGAAATCCTGAAGCGTGGGGTATTTCCGAAAAAGCTCCGGGGTGACTTTGTTCACGCGCTCGTCGGTGCACTGGGCGGAGAGGATGGTGGCGACCAGAAGCTGGAAGGCGTTCTCGTGCTTTAGCGCGCATTCTGCGTGCGGGAACAGTTGATCGAGCGCGGCAAAGATTTTCTGCAAACGCGCGGGCGCGGTGTAGGATTTTGGATTTTGCCTCCTCGAATTTGTGTTGGTGGTCCTTCTAGCATTCTTCTTCGGTTTTGTTGGCATGATAATTCTGGGCAGCGGACCGATTCAAAATTCAAGATTCAACATTCAAAACCAAATCCAAGGCCAAATCGAGAAATCGAACCAAACCTACGGGTGATGTCTTAATCTTGCATCCGGTATCCCGAATTCGAAATTCAAGATTCGAAATTCAAAACCAAATCGAAAGCCAAATCAAAAAATCAAATAAAACAAGCAAACCTAGAGCCAGTGTCATTATCCCCAGCCCGTGGCCCCGGTTCCCTAGTTCCGACCACCGACTACCGAGTTCCGAATGCCGAACTCCTAATCCCTAACCTCGAATCCCTAATCCCTCACTCCGAGTCCCTCGCTCCGACCACCGACTTCCGAGTCTCTAATCCCTAACACCCAATCCCTAACACCTAATTTCACCCTCCCAGCAAATCCAGCACCTCATCCAGTTCGCGGTGAATGCAGGTTAGCGTGGGGGTGTCGCGGACGGTGTAGCTGGTGGCCTCGCTGTGGCGCAGTTCCATGACGAGGTCGACGAAGTGTTCGGGCTTATCGCTCTCGAACGCCACTACGAATTCCTGGTCATCGAGGCCGAACGAGTAGGTGGTGTTCAGGCGCACGGTGGGGTAGCGGTGGCCGATCTCAATGTGCTCGTCCATCA
>CAZCVY010000126.1:0-19448 GCA_964501985.1 uncultured Acidobacteriota bacterium
TCGCATCCAAAGCCGGCATCATCGGCCTCACCAAGGCCGTGGCCGCGGAGGTCGCGCGGCGCAACATCACGGTGAATGCCATTGCGCCCGGCTTCATCGCCACTCCCATGACCGAGGTTCTCGCTTCGGAGATTAAAGAGAAAATGCTCAGCGTGATCCCCATGGGTCGTATGGGCACGGATGCGGAAGTGGCGCACGGAGTGCTTTTCCTGGCATCGCCGGAGACGAGTTATATTACTGGTCACGTTCTGAATATAAATGGTGGTATGCACATGGCATAAGACATGGGCGATCGATGATTGAGCGTTCTTGCGTCTGCCCCACGGCCTGCAATCGCGAATCGACAATCGACAATCGTCAATGCTAGAATGAGCGGCCCTATGTAACCTTGAGGAGGATAGACTGATGGCTTCGCCCGATGAGAAAGTGAAACAAATTATAGTAGAGCAGCTTGGAGTTGATGAGGCGGAAGTAACTCCCACCGCGCACTTTGTCGACGATCTCGGCGCTGATTCCCTGGACATCGTGGAATTGGTGATGGCCTTTGAAGAGGCCTTCGAGATCGAGATTCCAGACGAAGACGCGGAAAAGATTACCACCGTCAAAGATGCGATCGATTATATCCAGGGCCACACAAAAAAGAACTGAGCCAATGGGGAACTGAAGCGGTGGAGCACTGAGTCAGTTCGTCATTGCAAAAGTTTGCTTGCAGAGTTCAGTGATCCAGGGGCTGACTGAGTCGGTGAGCCCGTTTTCGATTCAGCAACTCAGCGCTTGAGTAGTTCGGCCCGAGGAGGAGTATAGCTTGAACCGGAGAGTCGTCGTAACCGGTGTGGGGTTGGTCACCGCCGTTGGCCTCGATACGTCGGAGTCGTGGCGGAATTTGCTGGCGGGTAAGAGCGGTGTGGCGCCCATCACCCATTTTGATACCACCGGCTTCGCCGCAACCATAGCGGCCGAAGTCAAGGGATTCGATCCATTTCAGTTCATCGAGAGAAAAGAACTGAAAAAGATGGGAACCTTTATCATCTATGCCCTGGCCGCGGCGCAACAGGCGATAAAGCAGTCGCAGTTGGAAATCACGTCCGACAACGCCGAGCGCGTGGGCGTCTACATCGGATCAGGAATCGGCGGATTCGATGTGATCGAGCGCGAGCACACGGCGCTTCTTCAGGGCGGCCCACGGCGGATCTCCCCGTTCTTTATTCCCGCCGCTATCGTCAATCTGGCTTCCGGTCATGTCTCCATTCGCTATGGCGCCAAGGGCCCGAACTCGGCCACCTGCACCGCCTGCTCCTCCAGCGCCCATGCCGTGGGCGATTCCTTCAAACTCGTTCAGCGTTGCGCCGCCGACGTGATGATTTGCGGCGGCACCGAAGCCGCCATCACGCCGATGGGCGTGGGTGGATTCGCAGCCATGCGCGCTCTCTCCACGCGCAACAATGAGCCCGAAAAGGCCAGCCGTCCCTTTGATAAGGACCGCGACGGCTTTGTAATCGGCGAAGGCGCGGGCATCCTGATCCTGGAAGGATTGGATTTTGCGATAAAGCGCGGCGCACCCATTCTGGCGGAAGTTGTTGGCTACGGAATGTCCGGCGACGCCTTCCACATTACTCAGCCCGATGAGAGCGCGGACGGAGCGGTGCGCGCGATGCGGGCCACCCTCGCCGACGCGGAAATTCTTCCCGAGCAAGTGAGCTACATCAACGCCCACGGAACCTCGACGCCCTACAACGACCGATTGGAAACACTGGCCATCAAGAAAACCTTCGGCGACCACGCTTACAGAATCCCAGTGAGCTCCACCAAGTCCATGACCGGCCACTTGCTGGGCGGCGCGGGGGGGCTGGAAGCCGGGATCACCACACTCGCCCTGCGCGACCAGATCGCTCCACCCACGATCAATCTGGACAACCCCGATCCGGATTGCGATCTGGACTATGTGCCCAACCACCCCCGCAAGGTGGAGATGGAGTACGCGCTCTCCAACTCATTCGGCTTTGGCGGTACCAACGCTGCACTGCTGTTGAAACGATTTTCGGAATAGGACGGGCTTTCGATCCGCTGTCGAGCGTGAGAAGCTTGTCCGCCCACGTGTGCTCTGACCCTTGCTATCGCCCCGTGCGGCATCTGGAACCCCGCCCAGCCAACCCTCGCCTGGAATTCTGGCTAAGCCTTTACTTTTCATCAATATCTTGGGGTGCAGGTGCGATCAATGCCTACAACTGGTTATTTATCAAAAACATCGCAGGATGGGCGAGAAGGGGGGTGTCTTTCGTCGCGGGGACGCTGAAAAGCTTTAGCTATCTAGTTAATTTTTCAATAACATCCCAAGATTTATTATAACGCATTTGTCTTCAATAATATCTCAGGGTGGGTGACATTCTGTCGTTCAGCGGTCTTTTGTTTTCAATAACATCTCAGGAGCAACCTTCATTTTTCATGATTTTCCACAGCATTGCCCTTCTTGCTGCCAGTGCCCCCTCTGCACGACTATCCTGTCGCCTCGGCGGCAGCCTAAATGACCGAACTTGCACCAATGTTGCTCCTCATTCACTGCCCTCTTCCGAGCGCGTTTGCGACTATCCGCGCCGCTTGATGCTGGGCTCCCCTTCCAGAGCATAATTGTACTTTATGATTATCAATTTGTCAAGTAATATATGCTGAAAGTATTGGTCTTTCGCCTCCCTGGGGAGTTCCCGCATCGAGCGGGCGTGGGCTAATCGCTTCTACCATCTGAATTTCGATGGTAAAGAGTCCAAAACGCTCGTAAAGGATTGGGTCCTCTTCTTCGCGCAGTGTGCTGAGGAGGTGGGACGCCACGGCGTCGATCAGGCGCCGCGGCGTCGCTTACGAGGTTTAGCTCCCAACGTAATCGGATTGAATCTTAAGTTTCTTACCTGCGATTACATTGATCTGCTCTTGATAGAACGTTTTTCCATTGGCATTTCGCAGCTCAAGGGTGTGGGTGCCAGCCTTCAACGGGAATTTCTTGAGTTGGCCCGTGAGGCCCGCAAAACCGCCATCGACGAAAATCTGATTACCCTTTTGCTTCGTCTGAATCTCCACCTCACCCGCATTGGGGACGTAGTAACCCGGTCCGTACCAGGGACCATACCAACCGTATCCGTAGTACCCGGGATAATAGCCCAAGCCTACGCCGCCATAGAAACCGTAGCCTCCCCTAAAACCTCCTCCAAATCCTCGCGCAGAGGCTATGGGGACGGACGTCATTAACGCCAAAAGGGCAATCGCTGCATATTTCATGAAGCTTTTCATGGCTGCTGCCCTCCTTCCAGGCCGGCCTCCCTGACGCGCTTTCATTTGACCGGCACACTCCATTAGATGCAAAAAGGGACAAATTTGGTGCTTCCGGAACGGGTTGCAGTTTCAGCGATTTACCTCACAGACAGCGACAAACTGACTTTTCCGGAGGGGGGGCGTTCTCCGGCGCGCGTTCCTCGTCACTTGTCACTTGTCACTCGTCACTGCCCTTCATATCTTATTCCACTCCCAGAGGCTATACCCAGCAGCACGGTCAAGGGGCATTTTAGCAATCCTGAGATGCAAAAGGACCTGGCCTCGATGGTGGCCCTCGTGGGCGAGTGCGTAACCGAGAAATCCCACCGGGCCTAACTTCGTGCCTTTGATTTGCCCAGTCCGCTCAGCTTCGGCGAACAATTCCGCCATGGCCTCCCCGGAATCGATCAACGCCTGTCGAACAGTCGCCCGGGGAGCTGTTCCGCCCGGTATTTTCTTAAGGCTTTTCGCCAATGCGGTCGCGCGATGCTCCAGCCAATAGAACCGCGCCATGTGAATATGGACGAAATAACCTATCACCGCCTTGCCCCGCGGGAGAACAGTCGCCGCCAGTTGCTCGTCGGTCAGCGCATCGAGCAATCGCAAGTTGACGCGGTTATTGACATGCCATGTGTCAACGAGAGCGCACTGAAGGGTGCTTGAGTCTGCCATAGGCCTCCTTATGATTTATTGGGGTTCCGGAGCGGCCGGATTCGACCGCAGTTGTGCCAACTCCCGTGTGAGATTCTCCAAAAGGTCCATCACTTCACGGTGCCTCATCTCTTCCGGAACGGGCTGCTTGGCAATAAAGCAGATGGTTCCGCCGGGCTCAAGGATGGCCCGCTCGACGTCCGAAAGCGAGGCAAAGCCCTGCCGATGCGCCGCCGCTTCGAGCTCCGGCAGGGTGATTAATTCCCTTTTCAGGCGCCCCCTATTGATCTTCCCCTTCTCAACCAAGACATCCTCATCGCCTTCCACGAGGCGCTCGAGTTTATTGTGCCCGTAGAGGCTGCGCACCACAAAGTAATTCACCAGCAGCAGCGTAGCGGCGCCGATCAGCCCTCCGGTTACGCTATTGTCGTCCCCAATGATCGCGTTTTGCACCGTATTCGAGAGAGTCAACAACACCACCAGGTCGAAGGGATTCAATTGCGCCAATTCGCGTTTTCCCGCCAGCCGAAGCACAACAATGAGAAACGCATAGACAATCAGTGGGCGGAGAATCTTCTCCAGAACTGGAAGTCCCAACACAAACATGTCGGACCAGAGTTTGGCATGCATAGGTCGCTCCTTGAATGACAGGGCTGTTTTGTATCGGCCCGGCGGTGCCAGCCCAGGCACGAGAGAATTAGGAAAACGCAGATTACCATGGTTTTTCCCCGGTCATGACCGGCCCATATCGTTTGCGGACTCATACGGTATTCCTCAACCAACTTCGCTTCTCGGCCAGGATGGAAGAAAAGTGGGTGGCGTGAATGTCAGATTGACTCCACCCAATTTCCCCGAAGTCTTTCCCATTGACTATGTGTCGTCCAGGGTGCACACTTTTTATTGGGGTTGTCAGGAAGGTTCAATCAGGTTTGCGGAGGCTCAGGCCCCCCGAGTTCAATCGCGCGGTACAATCATGCACAGCAAGAGATGGAAATTCGGCATTGGCATCGGGATCATTCTCGCCGTCGTAGCTTGGGAAGGGTTTTCCGCGTTTCAGGAGAACAAAACCTACTACGTGACGGTGAGTGAACTCACTCAAGCGCAAAAGGCCCGCCGCCACATCCGAGTGGGTGGGGTGGTTGCACAGGGGTCGGTTGCGCGTCACGCCGGACAAATGAGCTTCCGGCTCTCCCAGGACACCAAATCCATTCCCGTAACCTACGTGGGAACCGATACACTGCCTGACACCTTCAAAGATGGCGCGCAAGCGATCGTCGATGGCGATTACCTGGCCAGCGGGGAGTTCCGCGCCGACAAGATTCAGGCCAAGTGTGCTTCCAAGTATCAGGCTGCACCCGGAGCGAAGGGAACGGGCATGAAGGGCCCGGTCGCTTCGCTGAACATTGCAAGATAGGCTTCAGGGCATAGCACCTCAGGGCGCCCAAGGCTTCCATTTCCGCAACAACCGCCTCTCAGGGAGAATTTATGAACCAAGTCGGTAGCGTCGGTCTAATTGCCTCCCTGGCGTTCGCCGTTTATGCCCTAGTGGCCGGGGCCGTGGGGGGAAGGCTCCGCAGCCCGCGCATTACCCGCAGCGCCGAGCGTGCCGCTCTGGGATTCTTCCTGATGGTCACACTGGCGGTGGCGGCCCTGGAATACATGATCCTGACGAACGACTTCCACAATGCCTATGTGGCCGAACATTCCAATCGTGATCTGCTCACCTCTTACAAGGTGGCCGCGCTGTGGGCTGGGCAGGAGGGGTCGCTGCTGTTCTGGACGTGGCTCCTTTCGATTTACAGCGCCCTGGTGGTCTGGCAGAACCGCCGCAAGAACCGCCAGTTGATGCCCTACGTGGTTTCTGTCCTGATGGGAGTGGGCACCTTCTTTTCCCTCCTCGTCTTCTTCGTGGCCAACCCCTTCCAGGAACTCTCATTGGTATCGAGCGCTGGGGCACAAGCCTTTACGGCGCCCGATGGCAACGGACTGAACCCGCTCCTTCAATACCATTCCATGGTGATCCATCCCCCCATGCTCTACTTGGGGTATGTCGGCATGGTGGTGCCCTTCGCCTTCGCCATGGCGGCGCTCATCACTCGGCAGTTGGGCGATAACTGGATTCGCATCACCCGCCGCTGGACCATGGTTCCCTGGATGTTGCTGGGCTTTGGAATCATCCTGGGCGGCAATTGGGCCTATGCCGTGCTGGGATGGGGCGGCTATTGGGGCTGGGACCCGGTCGAGAACGCGTCACTGCTGCCATGGCTTTCCGGCACAGCATTCCTACACTCGGTGATGATCCAGGAAAAGCGCGGGATGTTGAAGGTCTGGAACGTCTCGCTGGTCATTCTGACGTTTTTCCTCAGCATCTTTGGTACTTTCCTGACGCGCAGCGGAATTGTTTCTTCTGTCCACGCTTTCGCGCAATCCAACATCGGCCCGTTCTTTGCCGTTTTCCTCGCGATCATTCTGTTCTTCTCGGTCACCTTGCTTTTCCTGCGCCTCGATCATTTGAAAAGCGAGAATAAGCTCGACTCCATGGTCTCGCGCGAAAGCGGCTTCCTGTTCAATAATTGGATTTTGCTGGCGCTGGTGTTCGCCGTGTTCTGGGGAACGCTGTTCCCGGTGATCTCGAAGGCCGTGGAGAATGCCACCGTCACCGTGGGCGCGCCGTTCTTCAACAAGGTTGCCATTCCCATGGGCCTGCTGCTCCTTCTCCTGACAGGCGCCGGACCGCTGCTGGCGTGGCGCAAGACTTCCTTCCAAAGTCTGAAGAAGAATTTCACTCTACCGCTCATCGTAGCGCTGGTGGCAGGTGGGATTCTTTTCGCGGAAGGCGTCAGGGACTTGTATGCGTGGATGACACTCTTTTTGTGCGTTTTCGTCACCGTTTGCATTATGGGGGAATTCTGGAAGGGCGCGCGCACCCGCATGAGGACCGCCAGGGAGAACTTTGCCCAAGCTCTTTATAACCTGACGATGCGTAACACGAGGCGGTATGGCGGATACGTCGTCCATATCGGCATTGTGCTGCTTTTTGTGGGTTTTGCGGGCCAGGCCTTTAAAACCGACGCGAAGGGATTGATGCAGGAAGGCGATCTTCTGCGGATAAAGAACTACCTCTTGCGCTGTGACGCCCTGACCACGGGTGACAACCCCAACTACGAATACACCCGCGCGGTCTTTACTGTAACCAAGAATGGCGAGGCGTTCACCTCGATGCATCCGGAAAAACGCTTTTACAAGGCCAGCCAGCAACCTACCAGTTACGTGGCCATTCACCCCACCCTCTCAGAGGATCTTTACGTTGTGCTGGCGGGAATCGATCCTGACACCGGCAAAGCCATCATCCAGGTGTTTGTGAATCCGTTGGTCATGTGGGTATGGATCGGCGGGGTCGTGTTCGTGCTGGGTACATTGCTGGCCATGGTTCCCAGCCGTGTTGAGCGCGAAATGGCGGATCTGCGCCAAGCACAAGAATTGGCCGTGCAGGCGGGCGATGGGTTCTGAAGAGCAGTGACGAGTGAAAAGTGACGAGTGACAAGCAGAACAACCCGAGCTCCCGTGGACGAAGCCCGATGTCGCGAGTCGGTCTCGCTCGTCACTCGTCACTCGTCACTCGTCACTTCTTCTCCTGCTTTGCCGCCTTGCTCCTCGCCGTGTCGATGGCGTGGGCGGACGGCGGGCGTAAGCCGACGGTGGAATCGGTGGGCAACCAGGTCATGTGCGTGTGCGGCGGGTGTGTTGCTCCGCTGAATGAGTGCCCGATGCTGGAATGCGCCGAAAAGGCGGAGATGCGGGCCTTCATTCAGAAAGAGATTACGGACGGGAAGGATGAAACCGCTATTCTCCAGGATATTTCGATCCGCTATGGCGTGCAGGCGTTGACGGCTCCCCCGGCCAAGGGGTTCAACTTGGCAGTCTGGATTCTTCCCGGCATCGGCATGCTCGTCGGACTCGGGGTAGTTGTAGTCATTGTGCGGCGCTGGAAACACAAGCCTCCGACCGTGCCGGACCCTTCGACCTCGTCGCTCGATCCCAAGGTGCTCGCCGCGTTGGAAGAGGAAATGAAATTGACGGGGATGAAGTAGGGGAAGAACTGAGAAACTCGAAACTGGAAACTAGAAGACAATGCCCGGGAGGCTTCATTCGAGTTTCAAGTTTCCAGTTTCTATCTTCTGACCCCGGGAACGATTGATTATGCTCCTAACGATATCAGCTTTGATCGCGGTGGGGATGGCGGTTTATATTGTTTATCCCCTGCTCAGCGCGGAAACCGCGGGCGGCCCTCTACCCCTGGATGTCACCGTGCTAGGCGACTTGAAGCGCCGCCGGTTGGTGGTTTACGATAACTTGAAAGACTTGGAGTTTGAGTTTCAGTCGGGCAAAATCGCGCGCGAGGATTATGACGCCCTGCGCACGAACTATCTTGGCGAAGCGGCGGGATTGATGGCGGCGACCCGGGAAGCTGAACTGCTCAAGCAGGACGATGCGGTGGTGGAACGCGAGATCGCTGCGCGGCGGACACAACGCAAGACGCTGCCCCCCATCGAGTATGCCTGTTCAGCCTGCGGGTATGAGAATCCGCTGCCGGTGAAATTCTGCGGCGAATGCGGCGCGCGAATCGCCACACCAGGAAAGAAGTAGGGGTATGGCTCGCCGTACCCTCGCGGCCGGTCGAGCAATCAAAAAGAAGAGGGCCCAGCAACCCGTACCACGGCAACAGCAATGACTGCGAAATTGCTTCCATCCAGAATCCTTGCCTTTTCGGCAGTTTGCATTGTCCTGCTCAGTTCGGCGTCTGCTCTGCTTGCCGCAGGCGGAAACATCTCAGGCCAAGTGATGAACGGCACTACGAACAGCCCTGTTCCGAACCAAACGCTCCAACTCTTGATGCCGCGTGGCGGGATGCAACAAGTCGCCACAGCCGTGACAGATTCGACTGGGCATTTCGCCATCGCCTCGAGCAGCCTCACCACTGATTCTTTCTACCTCCTCCAGGCAGCCTATCAGGGGGTGAATTATCACGCCCCGATAAAGTTCGACGACCGAGGCCAGGCTCGCGCTGACATCACCGTCTACGACGCCACCCACACCGAGCCCCCCGTGCGGATTCAATCCGCCCGAATCATTCTGCATGCGGAGGGCGGCAAGGTCCACGTGCAGGAGATGTTTGCCATCCGTAACTCGGCCGACCCGCCGCGCAGCTACGTAAATTCTGATGGCACTTTCCTCTTTCACCTCGCCAAATCTGCCGGCGACCCAACCGCCGCCGCGGCGGGTTTGATGAACATGCCCTTGCCCCAGCCTGTGAACCCTGGCAAAGGGCCGGGGGACTTCTACATTCAATATCCCCTTAAGCCCGGGCTGACGGTGATGATGGTCGCCTACGATAGCGATTATGCTGCGAGCAAGTTGGATCTCGCCGACTCTGTTGCCTACCCCATCGACAGCGTGGAACTGCTGGTTTCGCCTTCCAACCTTACCGTCGACTCCCCACTGTTTAAGGCTGCGGGCGCCGATGCGGAGTCAGGAAGCCAGAAATATCTGGCGGAAGGCGTGCCGCCCAATGCCCAACTCACGGCAAGCCTGAGTGGCGAAGCGGCCCCCGGTGAAGCGGCTGCGGGCGGATCCCCGGCCGGCCAATCCGACGGGGAAGTGAAAATGCTTCCCAACTCAATGACGCGGATGGGCGGGCTGCTGCTTGCCTGCTTCCTGCTGATTTTGCTGTGGGGGCTGGGCGTGCGCGTGGCCAAGGAATGGCCCAAGTGGAAGGCGCAGCAGAGCGCCAGCCAGCTTCAGAAGGCCATGGAAGCGGAAGTGGAAAAGTTGTTTAATTCTCTCGCCGACTTGGACGAGCTCTTCGCGACGGGCAAGATTGCGGAGAAGCCTTATTGGAAAGAGCGCCTGGAATTGAAAGCGCGCCTGGTGTCGACGCTGAAGAAAGCTCCGCCCGCACTGCTCGAGTCCTATGCCATCCGACACAACCCGCGTTAAGCCCGCGCTGGAACTGCGCGAAGTTTCCAAACAATTCGGAGTCTTTCAAGCGTTAGACGGAGTGTCGCTGCGCGTTGAGGTTGGAGATTCCATCCTGCTTTATGGTCCGAACGGCGCGGGCAAAACCACACTGCTGCGCGTGCTCTCGACGTTAGCCCGCCCGAGCGAGGGCAAGGTCATGTATGACGGCGCCGACGTCCTCTCGAATCCCGCCGCCGCAAAAGCCGCGATCGGATTTGTGTCCCACACAACGTTCCTGTACAGCGAACTGACCGCTCGCGAAAACCTGGAATTCGCGGGGAAGCTCTTTGGCCTCGTCGATCTTCCGCAGCGGCTCGCGGTCGTGCTTGATCTCTTCCACCTCCGCGAGCGGGCAGAGACTCCGGTACGCGAGCTCTCACGGGGATACCAGCAGCGGGTGTCGCTGGCGCGGGCATTTTTGCACGACCCCCACTTTCTGTTGCTGGATGAGCCTTTCACCGGACTCGACGCGGCCTCTACCGAGTCCCTGCAAGAGCTGATGCGAAACCTGCGCGACCAAGGTAAGGCTCTGATTTTCTCCACCCACGATTTTGAGCAGGGCCGGGCCATCGCGGAGCGGCTCGTGGCACTTGAAGACGGAAAGGTGCGGTATGACGGGCCGATCAGTTCCGCGCCACCGGAAGCGTTAGCAACAAAGGTGTGAAGTTTAAAAGAGCAGTGTAGGCATACAGATGCCGTGGCGCGGGCGGCTCGCCCGCTGGGGCGTGGGCATCCTGCCCACGCGCCGACGGGAGCGGGACGCTCCCGAGACAGCGGGCAAGATGCCCGCGCTACGGACGTCATGGTCAATATATTTTGCAGACCTCAGTAGCTCCTTACATATTTCATGCGCACTCTTCGAGTCATCGCTGCGATTTTCGTGAAGGACCTCCGCGTCGAGTGGCGGCACCGCGAGACTCTTGCCTCGATGTGCATTTTCGGCCTCTTGGTTGTTTTCCTGTTCAACTTTGCCTTCGAGCCAGGGAGAGAAGAAACTCTGCGATTGCTGCCCGGCCTTATGTGGATTGCATTTGCCTTTGCCGGCGTGTTGGGGTTCAACCGCTCCTTTGCGGCGGAGCGCGAGAACGGGGGACTGGAAGGCATGCGTTTGGCGCCGGTAGACCCGGGCGCCATTTATCTCGGCAAGATGCTCGCCAACCTGTTCTTTATGGGGATTGCCGAGGTCATCGTGGTGTTTGCGACGAGCCTCTGGTATAACTTCTCTTTCGTTCCGGTACTGGGCTGGTTCGCGCTCATCACCTTTTTCTGCACGCTAGGGTACGTAGCCTTGGGCACGACCTTCGGGGCCGTTGCAGCTAACACTCGCATGCGCGAGGTCATGCTCCCGGTGCTCCAGTTCCCCGTCACAGTGCCGGTGTTCCTCGCGGGGGTTGAGGGATCAACCGGAGCGCTCAAGGGTGACCCCGTAAGCGATTTTGCGGGATGGATCAAACTGGCAGCAGGGTTCAGTGTGATCTTTGTGGTTCTGTCGTATTTGTTGTTTGAATATGTTTTGGAAGAATAGTCATTTGTCATTGGTCATTCGTCATTTGTCCGTAGTCAATTATTGGAGATCTGTGATGGGTGGTGGGTCAACTGACCCTCGGAACTCAAGAATGAGCGGGGCCGACGGTTGACAATCACAGATCAACAATCACATATCTCCAATTGCTGCGGGCAAATGACAGGGGACAAAGGACTAGGGACAATCTATGAATAAACTCTTCCCTCCTACATTGCACCTTATCGTGACGTTCTTATGGCTGGCGGTGGGTAGCTATCTGATCTTTTTCTACGCGCCGCAGGAAGTCACCATGGGCGAAGTGCAGCGCATTTTCTATATCCACGTGCCGTCGGCATGGACGGCGATGGTGGCCTATTTCTTGATCTTCCTCGGCAGCGTCGGATACCTGTGGAAGCGCCGGGATGCCGCCGACGATTTTGCCCACGGGGCGGCGGAAGTGGGTTTTGTCTTCTGCACCTGCGTCCTGGTGACCGGCCCACTCTGGGCAAAGCCGGTCTGGGGGATTTGGTGGACTTGGGACGCGCGCCTGACACTCACTTTTGTCTTGTGGCTGCTGTTCGTCGCTTACTTGATGCTGCGGAGTTACGTCATCAATCCCGGCCGTGCGGCGGTTTTGGCGGCGGTGGTCGGCATCATCGGCTTTGTCGATGTGCCCATCGATTACATGGCCATTCGCTGGTGGCGGACGCAACATCCGCAGCCGGTAATTGCCGGCGGTGAGGGTTCGGGTCTCGATCCACGCATGTGGGTGGCATTACTGGTAAATTGGGGTGCGTTCCTGTGTTTGTTTGCTTATTTGATGCGGCAGTATTTGCGACTGGCATCTCTGCGCCGCGAGGTCGCCCATCTGCGGCGAAGGCAGGGAGCGAATCTTGCAGCCTAAAATCCCTTTAAACGGCGATCGGCACTCGAACATTGCCAATTGGGCATCCCAGGGGGCATAACATGTGCAACATTTATCTGGTTCTCGCGTACGGACTCCTTTGGGGCATCTTTGCCACCTATTCCTGGGTAATCCACGGCCGCCAGCAGCGGCTCGAAAAGGAACTCCAGGAACTCAAAAGGGCGCTCGGCCAGCCGTAGCGGCGTACCGCCGGCTTTCAACCGGCAAAAAGCCGTCAAGATGGCGGCGATACGCCCCTATGAGGACACTTTCGTTCGCCGCCAGCGCTACAAGCTCGACTGAACTTATGGTATCTTGGGCGTTGCGGCAGAGTCAGGCACCCACTCCTGTTTGAACAAGTACCATGATGAAGATCGGGCGTTACGACATCATTGCTGAATTGGGCCGCGGCGCCATGGGGACCGTCTACAGGGCATCCGACCCAACCGCCGGCCGCGAGGTTGCCCTGAAGGTCCTTTCCCTGAGCGCTTCCCCCGAGGAAGGAACCGACAGCCCAAGGCAAATGTTCATGCGCGAGGTGCAGGGGGCCGCCCGATTGTCGCATCCTTCGATCGTCACTATTTACGAAGTCTTCGAACACGCGGAATCCCAATCCAGTTGCGTCGCGATGGAGTTGGTGCCGGGTGTAACCTTGGAGAAGATCCTCGAATCATCCCCCCTGGCGACAACCGAGGAAACCCTCAATGTCATACGGCAGTCGGCGGAGGCGCTTGATTATGCGCATCAGAATCAGGTGATCCACCGCGACCTGAAGCCAGCGAATATTCTGGTAACGATGGACGGGCGCGCCAAGATCACCGATTTTGGCGTCGCCAAGGTGTTTGCCCGCCAGAGTGCGGCGCGGACCCTGGCGGTAACGGGAACGCCATCCTTTATGTCGCCCGAGCAGGTGAAAGGCGGCGAGGTTGACGCGCGGACCGACATCTTCTCGTTGGGCGTTATTCTTTTTACTATGCTCGTTGGGAAGAAACCCTTCTCAGGCAATACCGCCGCAGTGATGTTCAAAATTGTCTTCGAGGAACCGCCGGCGCCCAGCAGCCTTAACCCCCAGCTTACACCTGCGCACGACTATGTGATCAAAAGGTGTATGGCAAAAGAAGTCAGCCGGAGGTACCCCTCCGCGCGCGAAGTTCTAAATGACCTGGACGACCTTGAGCACGGCCGCCCGCCCCGCTCGCAGGCAGGGACACCAGCGCACGCCCCGGCGGCCCAAGTACCCGCGTCTTCGGCGCCGCCACTCGAGCGATCCGCGGCCATACCGCCGCCGGGACCAGTGAAACCCGCAGCCCCGGCGCCACCGCACTCAACGCCAGCCCCACCCGCAGCCGCGCCGCATCAGCAAGTGGGACCGCCGCCCAAGCGGGTGCCGCCGCCCCCGATGGTACCGGCAAAACCGGTTGCCCCCGCACCGCCTCCGCCGGGACCTCCGACGCTGGCGATTCCGGCACCAAGCCGCATGAAAGACACGTCGCCACCCGCAGCCATGCCTCAGCGGTCGGTAGCCGCACCACCCGTGACGCCGCCACCGATGGCCCCGCCCCCCATCGCTCCGCCGCCACGCGTGGATTCGACACCGCTTACGGGCCAAACTCTGAATATGCGGGCCCCCGGCTTCCCTGTTGCACCCACTCCGGCACCGCCATCGCCACTTTCGGCGCCGACACCCTCTCCCTTCGGTGGGGCGACGATGATTGGGAGAGCGCTTCCCACGCAAGACCTCGCCTCTCCCTCACCGCCGCTCCCGCCACCCTTGTCACGGGTGGCGGCGGGACCGCCCGCGCCTCCGGGTCCACCCCCGATCGCAAGGCCGGTTGCGGTTCAGCCGCCGGTGATTTCCCCAACTCCCCCAGCGGCCGGGCCAACGCCACCAGTCTATGCACCAACGCTTCCACCCGATGCCGCCCTCGGGGCTGGGCCAGCGGAAGCGCCCTCCGCGGCATCGGCCGCACCGAAGTCAAAACTCCTCCCCATCGCATTGGGCGGCGTGACAATCGTCTTGCTGGCCGGTGCATTTTTGGGTTATTGGGGATTGCGCCGGGCAAGAAATTCGGCTCCCCCACCCGTTCAGGTCGCCGTACAAACAACGCCAACGCCGGCGACGGACCCAACAGCGCCGCCTCCGGTTACCACTCCCTCTGAGTCTCCTGCGCCGCCTGCGGCTGAGGCGACCGAGCCAGCCCCAGCTACGGTCACGCCTGCCCCGACGGTGGTAAAGAAAACTACGCCGCGAAGGCTGAAGCCAGCAACCACACAACAACCGGCTGCGCCTGAGCCAGCGCCACCCCCGGCCCAACCCGAGCCCGCCGTTGCCACGCCCCCTCCCCAACCCGCGGCGCCCTCGCCCAGCCCTGAAGATATTGCCAAGGCTGAGGCCGCGAGGCTTGCCAGCATTCCGCGGATCATCCAGGTCTCCTGCAATTTCGGGATGAAGGAGGCAACGCTGGTCTTTTCCGGCGGTGGGAAACCCCTCTTCGAGGACACCTTAAAAGGGAACAAGATGAAGAGTGGCTTTCTGGGAATCAAGGGCTCGTATCAAGGAACCCTAACCCACACGATTACGATACCCGCCGGCGTATCGGAGGTTTCTGTTCGCGTCTATGCCAAGGATGGAGCGATTGACTTGACGAAACCTATCAAGATGCCGCCGCCGGGGGGCTTCATTCCCACGCTCAACGTGCAAGTCGACAACGAACACTTGTCTCTCGACTGGAAAGGTTCCTCCGCCGCGAAATAGCATCGAAGATCTCGTATTAAATAACTTAAAACAGTTATTGACATCAAATATCCGCCCGGAAGGCCGCTGGCGCGGGGAAGTCTTCATGTTCGGCTCGGGAAGTGAGGGGCGGATGCGCCCCGCCGGGGGGAAATTCAACCCGCTAATGTCCAAGCGCCGAATCGTAAGCGGCCGCGGCGATTTTGCCGAGGGCTTCTCCGGGAATTTTGTTGATGGCCTCGGGATCGTCGCTTGAGATTTCGACCATGTTGACATAAGCGGCGAAGACCAGATGTTGTCCCGAGGCCGTGTCGATGTAGCCTGCCAGGCCTTTTCCCGTAACCATCAACTGCTTGTTGAGGGCATCGTAAACGACGTAGGTTCCCGTTTTGGCGAATACGTGTCCGGCAGCGGGGCTGGCGGTTTCGATTTTCACCAGCGTGCCATCGCGGCCCAGAATGGGAAGGGCGCGGCGGAAGGCCGGGAAGCTGGGCCGCGTGGACATATAGGTGAGGTAGTGCACCATGAAATCAGGAGTGAAGAAAGCGTTCCCGCCGGCGCCATCACTCTGAGCGGCGCCGCCTAAATCAAGGCCCGCCTTTTCCAGAAAGGAGTGCTCGCGGTCGAAACCCGCCTGGTCGATATCCTTCGTCGCATTCCCGAGGATCGCTCCCAGCGTAAAAGGTGTCATGCTTGCGTGCAGGTTCTGGCTGACCTTCAGCGTGGCTTTCACTTCCTCCGCAAGCGGCGGTGAGACGTGTTCTGCCAGGAGATGAGCATCGTTGTAGTTTGCCGCGAGCGCCTTGAAGTCAACCTCCCGCGGTGGGTCGATGTGGGCAATCTGAATATTACGCTTGCGCAGCGCTTCCGTGAGCGCCACCACGGCAAAACGGGACGGTTCCGGCACCGCGTAGGAATACATAGCAGCGGGTCTTCCCAGCGGAAGCGTTCCCGTCACCGTAACAGTGCGCGTGCCGTCGGGCCGCAGCGTGCTGTCATCATAGTCGATTTCCGGCTTCGAGCCCGCCTTCCCCGTGGTGGCCTGATTCTCAAACCGCAGATAGGCCGTCTCCGGGCGAATCTGAAGTTTGACGGGTACGCCCTCCGTCGTGCCCGGGCTGGCGAGGACGTCGATGACGTTGTCGTTGACGACGATCGGCGAGATGACCACGCCGGTTCCCATTTCGCGAGTCCCTTCCGGAAACAACATGGCGTCGACGATGACGCGGCCTTTGACTCTGCGAATGCCTTTGGCCGCAATTTGGTCCGCGAGTTGGCCAATCACCAACAGCGGATCGCCGCTGAGGCCCTTACTGTCGAGGCCGCCGTAAGAGTGGTCCTCATCTTCAAATCCAAGGGTGCCGTCAGGTTGAATTCGCCCGGACAGATTCGGATCTCCGCTGGCCACCAAAACGACGTCGCCATCGAGGAGGCCTTTGGAATTGAGCTTGCCCGTCCAGTAAACGCGGGTGTGAAAGCGGTAGTCCTGGCCGAGCAACTCGAGCGCCGTTCCCTCGGTGAGCAGCTTCGTGGTGGAGCCAGGAACAAAGAGCTTGTTTTCATTTAAGGCGTAAATCCGCTTGCCCGTATCGAGGGAACAGATTTCGATGCCGAAATGGGCGTGGGCAAAATCCGGTCCGCTCATCACGGCCTGAATGCGTTCGGTGAGGCCGCCCTGAGCCCGCAGAACCGGTGACACAAGAGACAGAGATACGAGATAACCCAACACGCGCAGAAGCTGTCGATCGGTCATGGATGTTGGCCTGAGTTTTCCTAGTGATTTCCCAAAGACAGTTAACATACGCGAGGGGAGGCTCTCAACGCAAGGTTCATCCATTCAATGTCGATTGACGCCAAGCACTAATCACAGAAATAATATTGTCTTCAAGTATAGCTCCGCCCCGGAGTACCGAAATGAAGACCTCCTGGTTTCGCCCATCCGGTTTGAAAGCGCTCGTCATCAGTACCCCCTCTGCGGTCTGGGCCTGTGGCTTGGTGATGACGCTGCTTCTGCCCCTACCGTCGCTGGCGGCCCCGCAGGCCGCACCGGACCAGGGAGTGATTCAAACCGAGACTCATGTTGTCCTCGTGAATGTAGTGGTGAAGAACAAGCACGGGAAGCCGGTGGATGACCTCCGCCGCGACGATTTCCAACTCCTCGACAATAATCAGGAACAGAAGATCGCGTTATTTGCATTGGAAGCGGGCAGGGAAACGGCGTCGGCGGCGAGCTCGCCCGGCCGCATGACGTTCACCAACAGGCCGGCGCCGACTGGCGCAGCCGTCACCTTGTTCTTATTCGATGAGTTGAATACGGGGCTTACCGACCAGGAACTGGCCAAGAAAGACTTCCTTCGTTACTTGCGTGGGCTGCCGTCGGACAGCCGCGTGGCGGTTTTCGTACTGGGCGACTCGCTCGTGTTGTTGCACGACTTTTCCCAGGATATGGCATCACTGGTGGCTGCAATCGATAAGCACTCGAACCGCATCAACCGTGAAGTGGCGGCCGCCACCGCGGCTCCGGCCTCATCCAACTCCCTCACGGGCGACCCGACGACCACCGCCCAGTGGGATAGTTTCATCAAGGCGTCCAACCAGCCCTACATCGACTATTCTGAAACGGTGCGCGCGAAGAGCACCGCCGCGGCGCTGGAAACGATTGCTGGACACATGCAAGGCATTCCGGGCCGAAAAACGCTGATCTGGATTTCCGGCGGGTTCCCAATTCAACTGGGATTGCATAGCAGTGGCGACACCCTTCCCCAAAGCACCCCTGGCGCTCGGCAGTCCTCCACCTCCCCCGTGCGCGGCGAAAGGGGAAACCGCGCGGGGGGCGCTGGCGACGTTAAGACAGGCGGCAGCGACCCCTCGAGCTCATCGACTTCAACAGCTTCAACTCCGCAGTTGCCCTATTCCGGCCAGTCGTTTGAGAGCGATGTCGAGCGTGCCATCCGAGCCTTGAATGAAGCTGATGTGGCGGTCTATCCCGTGGATGCGCGAGGCGTCATGGTGTCGCCGGCGTTTCAGGCGGACCGAAGTTCAATCGGGAAGCGGAGTAAGCCGCCCAGGGCCGGCTCGCCCGTCGATTTCAATTACGAAACGCTCGACACCCTGGCCCAAGAGACCGGCGGCCAGTCATTCCACCATATCAACGACCTGAGCAGCGCAATTCAGGAGGCCGCCAGCGACGCGCGAGTAAGTTATTCGCTGGCGTTCTACCCCCCGGCGGACAGCCTTGATGGTTCGTACCACCGGCTGGAGGTCGCCGTGAAGCGGCCGGGCGTGAAGTTGAGGTACCGGCCCGGTTACATCGCCGCGCGGGACACGGCCATGGCTCTGCCGCTGGCCGACGCGATTAAGAATCCGGTGGCGCTCGCAGGCATTGGCTTGGCCGTGCATCTCGATCCGGTGGAAGGGGGGTACAAGGCCACGGTCACCATCGACCCGCGCAATATCACGCTTGAATCCCGCGACGGCAAGTGGACCGGCTCGCTCCAATTTCTGGTGGTGGTGGGAAAGGTGGAGCAACTTACGACCATTCCGTTGAATTTAAGCGAAGGGATGTTTCACCAGATTCAGCAAAAGGGTCTCGTCCTCGGCGCACGAGTGAAAACGCCGCCGGGCACAACAGGTTTCAGCCTGGGGTTCCGGGATGTTCCTTCTGGGATGGTGGGAACGTTGCACGTGCTGTTGTAGATTGAAAGGATGACCGGAGTTCCACGCTGTTAGGATTCGTCCCAACGCGTAATCAGCAGCTTCGGAAGGGACAAATCCGTCAATTAGGCTTACGCCCATAATCACGCCTCACCGGGCGTTTCGGCCCCGCTGTCCTGATCGCTTCCTATTTTCGCATTTCCAACAAAGGGCTTGATCTGGCGTTTTATGTGTGTATTATTACACTCATATGGATATCACCCCGAAAGGCCCACAAGCCGCCCGACTCCGCCAGCGCAAGTTCCAACTGTTGCGCCGATTTCCTATTCCCCCCGACCTGTTGCCCGGTTCGCTGGCGCTCACTCATCGCCGGTGTGGTCAGCCCACCTGCCACTGTGCCACCGACCCCAAGGGACATCCCGTGTGGTCTCTCACTTTTATGGCCAGCGGTAAAAAGCGCGTCGAGCGCATCCCGCCGGAATGGGTCGAGGAAGTTCAGCACCTCGTGGAGGCGGGGAGGGAGTTTAAAGAAGCGGTGGCCGAGGTCTTCGCCGCCAACGCCCAACTTTGGGCGCTCTGGCGGAAGCAGCAGGGCCGGTGAAAGGGCCGACGCCGCGTCGCCTCAAAAAGTATGTGGAGAAGTGTCTAGGCTTGAAATCCTACTTACAATATCCGGGCGATGG
>CAZCVY010000127.1:0-19306 GCA_964501985.1 uncultured Acidobacteriota bacterium
GGGGTCGTACCAGCGTGCCCGCGACTCCCCCGTGCCGCCCCCCAGCTTCGACATGTTGACGGTCAACGAGAACCCCATGCCGCTCTCGCCGGGGTAATAACACACACCCAGGGAGCCATCCGCCGTAAGAGCCGCGGAAACGTAAGTGTAATCGTCCTTCCCCGGAGTCCCCTGTTGGCTGGTCAAAAACGTGTGCGTCCAGTCGGGAACGAGTTCGTACCAGCGCCGGGCGGTAAAGAAGGTCGTAGCGTACTCCGCCTCGTTTACCCCGGGAGTTTTCCCCAGCCAGCGCAGGGGGTCCTCCGTGCAATCCGGCGAGCCGAGAATGCCGAAGCCCGAGCCGCCATTCAACACCGTCCCCCAAACCTGCGCCCTCATCATTTGGGGAGGTGTGCGGATGTGCTGCGGACTCCCGGCCTCCAAGCCTTCATAGAGAGTCTCGAAGATGCAAGTCGGCATCACCGGGTTCGCCATGTGGTAGTGATACCAGGTGGCCCATTGCGGGGCGTGGTATTCATACCAGGCATCGAGATTGACCCAGCGATGACCGGCGTCGTAGAAGCGGTGAGGCCCTGTCCCATCGCTGGTCCAACCCGGCGGCCCATTTTCCCAGTCCGTGGTCACCAGGCGGTCCGGCATGTACTTTTCGAGACCGTCCACGACCCGGTCCACCTGGGGCCAAACCAGCCGGTCATTTCCCAAGGCGAAGTTGACGTGAGAATAATGCTTGTAGCGGTTGCCCCAAAACTCACCCCAGCGGCGCATTTCTTCCCCGGAATGCTGGGAAGGGTCGAAGCCGGCGGGCCCGGGATCGTACCCGGAACTGAACGGATCCAGGAACAAATAGATGCCATGATCTGCCGCGGACTTCACCATGGCGTCAACGGAGGCAACATAGGCAGGGTTCAAATTCTCGGGATCCCAACTGGCGCCGTGGAGCAACATCGCATGGCCACGGGCATCGGTGGGGTTCGTCAAGGTGTCTTTACCTTGCGAGTCAAAGGCATTGATCACAACCCAGGCAAGGTTGAAATGCCTTTTCTCCCGGTCGGCAAAATAGACGTCCATCTGTTCCGGGGTGCACCAATGCAGGATGCTCTGCGGACAGACTCCCGCCATGAAAAATGGCTTGCCGTTTTCATCCTCGATCAAATGGCGATTGCCGGCGCGGATGCGCAGTTTCGGCAGGCTGGGGATTGGCGCCCCAGCCGTGCCCGCGAAGGCGGAGGCAGCGGCGAGACACTCCCCCACGGGCTCCGGCGCGAACTTCGCGGGCCGGCGTAGCGCGGAGGCAAGCCCCACTCCTCCGGCAATTAGGGTGAAGCAACATGACCAATAAACAATATTATGGCGTCCCAGCATGGATTCTCCTTTTGCATCCGATCCACCGGAGAGCTGGCGCGAGGGAAAATCACGACCCTATCTCCTGTTTTTCAAGGCCGTCCTTCCGCGTTCCTGTTTGGCCTCCAGCCAGATGAAACCAGGAGTAATATCCCGCCCCGCTCGGGAGGTCAAGCGAAATGCGGGCGGACGCGGCGAGACACGCTACGGGTCGTTGAACAAATCGCTTTGTCGTAAAACCGCTCCGCCCCGAACGGATCGTAGGGCATGCCATGGCATACCCCTGGGCACGCCGTGGCGCGCCCGTACGACCGCCTGCCCGCGCCTCGTCAGCAACCGACTCCGCTTCTTTGCATGAATTCGAACACGGTCGAAAACCATAATTGCGGTTACAATTGATCCCATGACATTTGAAAAGGAACTGGAAGTTGCGCGCAGAGTTACCGAGCAGGCCGGGCGGCTGGCCCTGGAAAACCACGCGCGGGGATTCGCGATAGAAACCAAATCGGACAACTCACCCGTGACCTCGGCGGACCGCGCCAATGAGGTGCTGATCACCGAATTGCTGGGGAAGGCTTTTCCCGACGACGGTCTGCTGGGCGAAGAGGGCGCATCGCATGAAGCGCGCAGCGGCCGCCGCTGGATCATCGACCCCATCGACGGCACTCGCAGCTTTGTGCGCGGCATTCCCACCTGGAGTGTCATGCTGGCGCTCGAGGCAGACGGAGAAGTGGTGGTGGGCGCGGTTAATTTGGCGCCGCTGGGTGAACTCTATTCCGCCGCAAAGGGACTCGGCGCATTTCGCAATGGCGCGCCGATTCACTGCTCGCCACGGAAGAAGCTGAACGAAGCGATGCTCTGCCTGACGGGCTACGACCACGTCGCCAAGTGGCCATGGGGCGCGCGCCTGCTGCCGTGGCTAACTCAATTCTGGTCCATACGCAGCATGGGCGGCTGCCTGGACGCGATGTGCGTGGCCGCCGGGCGCGCCGAAGCGTGGATCAACTTGCAAGCCAAAGCGTGGGATTTGGCGCCGCTCAAGATCATTGGCGAGGAAGCCGGCGCCAAGTTCTTTAACCTCGATGGGAAGTCGAGCATCCACGGCGGCAATTGCGTCATCACCACCCCTGCCTTGGAAAAGAAGCTCCGCGAATTTCTGGGCATCCCTTTATGAACGGAGGAGCGATCATTATGATTCGGCGTTGCGGTTCGCTTCTCGCGCTGGGCGCGATCGCGACGTGCTTGGCGGGTGCGGTGCGAGTGCCCGGCCAAGCGGCGCCCTCCTCTTACCACGAGATCACCGTGACCGCGACGGACCTTGGGTTTGATCCGGTCGCAATTAATGTCAAGAAAGACGAGAAGGTGCGGCTCGTCATCACCGCTGCCGACTGCGACCACGAATTCAAGCTGAACGCATTCGACGTAAATCAAGAACTGAAAAAGGGCGATCCCACCATTATCGAATTCACCGCCAGCAAGGCCGGAGCGTTCGATTTCACCTGCGGCGTGTACTGCGGTAAGGGCCACCACAAGATGAAGGGCAAGCTGGTGGTCGCTGAACCTTAGCCCGCGAGGTGTAACTTACATCCGACCTCGGCACGTTACCCATTCCCCGCGCCCAATCCTGCTTGAAAATCACAACGTATCGCGCCAAACCGCTTTCGTAGCGCGGGCATCTTGCCCGCTGTCGCGGGAGCGTCCCGCTCCCACCAGCGCGTGGGCAGGATGCCCACGCCTCAGCGGGCGGGACCCCGATACATCGGGGCAGGCTGCCCGCGCTACGAAAGCAGTTACGGGAACTCGATCGTCGTAGCGCTTGCGGCATGGACCGAGTTGGAGTAGCTTCCCTGTGGCATGACGCGCCAGGACGGGGGGCAAAGCGCGAAGCGTTACTCGGGAGCGATGCCCCGAGTGATGCCATCAAGTTTCTGGATCACAGGAGGAAGAGGTGGAGAGCAAACTCAATCGGCGAGATTTCCTGAAAATCAGCTCGGCAACAACACTGGGGGCAGGCGCGATGACGAGCGCGTTCGCCCTGGGAGAGGCCGAGGAGACCGCAAAACCTGTGCGCGTCGGCATGATCGGAGTGGGCGATCGCGGTACCAGTCATGTGCAGACGCTGCTGGCGATGGGCGTGCAAATCCCCGCCGTCTGCGACATCAACCAGTCACATCTGGAACGCGCGCAGTCGCTGGTGGAGAAAGCGGGGCAAAAACGGCCGGAAGGCTACGGCCGGGACACCGAGGATTATCAACGCCTGATGGCCCGCGACGACCTGGATGCCGTGCTGATCGCCACCTACTGGCAATACCACGCCCCCATGGCCTTGTGCGCGATGAGGTCCGGCAAGTACGCCGCGGTGGAAGTGCCGGCCGCACTGACCGTGGAAGATTGCTGGGACCTGGTGAACACCTATCAAGAAACCGGGGTGCCCTGCATGATGCTGGAGAACTGGAGCTTCCGCCGCGACAACCTGGCAGTGCTCAATATGATCCGGGCCGGCCTGCTGGGGGAGATTGTCCATTGCCATTGCGCCCACTCGCACAACTGCATCGACCACTGGTTCTTCGACCCGGAAGGCAACATGCGTTGGGGCGGGGAGTTTCTGGTCCAGCATAACGCCAGCCAGTACACCACCCACGCGTTGGGACCGGTGTTCGGCTGGATGGACATCGGGTGCGGGGATTATTTCGACAAGGTAGTGTCCTTCGCCAACCGCTCGCTCGGGATCAACCACTACTTTGCGGCGAAGTTCGGCGCGAGCCACCCGAACGCCAAGCGGAAGTATGCGCAGGGCGATATCGTCACGACTCTGGTGAAAACCAAGAAGGGCAACACCATCGTCATCAACTACGATATGCAGTTGCCGCGCCCCTACGACAATCGCTGGGAGATTCAAGGAACAGAGGGCCTCTACAACGAGCAGCGCAACGCGGTCTACCTGAGCGGCCGCAGCCCCAAGTACGAGGAATGGGAATCTTTCGATCCCTACCAGGACAAATACGATCACGACTGGTGGAAGTCCGCCCAGCTTCAGTCGAACACACACAGCTCTGCCCGAAATGTTGTGGGCGACCAGCTCTTGCTGGGGCACGGAGGCACCGACTACCTCGAACTGCACCAGTTTCTTAAGGCCGTCCGCACCAAGACCCAAACGCCGCTGGACGTCTATGACTCCGTCGTGCTGAGCGTTATCAATCCACTGTCGGAGAAGTCCATCAGCGAGGGCGTGACGGTGGACTGCCCGGACTTCACTCGCGGCAAGTGGGAGACTCGGAAACCGGTATTCGCGATGTGAGCTTATAAGAGGTGGGGCTTGTTTTCTGCCCTACGCATTTTTTTCACCAAGAGCTGAAACTCCAGTTTGGTGGGCAGGGAGATCGCGGCGGTATCGCATCCCTCAACACAGATCTCGCAGCCGGGGAGGCAGCGGAAGGGATGGGCAACGAAAGGCTCTCCGGTTTTCGGGTTCCACTCAAAGACGTCCTGCGGACAGAAATTGAGGCACTGAAGATCCGCGCGGCAGAAATCGGAGTCAATAGTAGGAAACCAGGGAAACTTCTCACCAAGATGGTTCATCAGGGGCATGCCTCTATCCTTCAAGCATCACAAGAATAACCGGACCGGTTATTCCCCAAAGGCCCTCAATGGCGGGGCTTGTTGGGGTCAGCGAGGTCATTAAGCCGCTCGCGGATTCGGTCCAGGATACCATCATTGGTCGCGTTGCGGATATCCAAGGGCACAAAATGTTCGGCATTGAACTCGGTATTGCGCAGCGCCTTCTTGAAGAGCTTCATCTGCGTTTCTTCCTGGCAGGCGCACACCATCACGTAAGTGTCAGGATCGTCCTCGGCGGCGCGGAGCACATCTTCGAGGATTTCATTGCCGCCCTCGGCGCAGAGTTGGGGGTGGACAGCAGCGTAAGAAACGTCGAGTTCGGATTCAACTTCGAACGCCAATGAGTTCATATCGGCGTAACGGAAGGGATCGAGGCCTTTGCAGTTGCAAATCAATGTTTTGACCTTCATCAGATTCCTCCTCAGGTCACTGCCCCTCTGGTTCACTTAGAGACTCGAACTCTCTCACGAGTTGCTCCACTAATCTCCCCGGCCAACTATTCGAGCATATGAGTGGCCATTCCTACGCATTTCGTGGAAACCTCACCCCTTCGCGCGAAACCAATGAAAATGGGTCTGCAAGTCGTTGTTCACACTCCCCCAGAGTTCGGTACCCGTCACAAAAGTGACTTTTGCCGCAGCCGTTATGTGTCACCCGGCGAGCACACTTTGACTGATCAATGGAGTAATTGCTTGGTGGGGTGACAATCGGTAGAATACGACCCGTACCCCAAGTTTGGGAGCTTGGGTCACGATTTGGTATACCGAAGGGAAAGGACCCTTGGTTGCTCAGTTCCCTAATTCTGGCCGACCGTGCGGGGAGCGACAGCCTGACGCATTGGCCAGTCGTATATGGATAACAACACGTCCTCTCAACCAGCGAACGACCCGGATTCTTCAGCCGAGGAGAGGAGAAGCACCCGGATCGATTTCGTCACCACCGTGCTGCTCTCCGGCAAGGATGCCGGGGGAGCCCCTTTTCGCGAGTTTACCCAGACTTCCGTTGTGAACTTGCACGGGTGCAGGCTGCGAACTTCATACCGGATCACCGTCGGCATGCTGGTCTCCATCGAGTGTCCCAAGGCGGGGATGGCAGGGAAAGGTGTTTGCGTTAGGGTCTGGGATGCCAAATCGGGAGCTACCGCATACGAAATTGCCGTGCAGCTCGTCAGGCCGCAGAACCTTTGGGGAGTGCCCAACCCGCCGGCGGACTGGGAATCCGCCGTCAAGACCATGGTGCAGGGTCGGACGCCCCAGGCAGAACCTCCGGCACCGGCCCCCGTGCCGGCCGTTTCCCCGGCGCCCGCTCCCACACCGCCGCCTGTGCCCCTTGCGCCTCCTCCGCCCCGCGCAATTCCTCCCGTCGTCGCGCCCGCGGCGGCCCCCGTAGCGACGCCGTCGAGGCCCGCGCCAGTCGCCAGCGCTCCTCTCGACCCCCGGCTCGCCGACCTCGAGCGGCGCGCCACCCAATTAATGGAGGCGGTTCTGGATATCCTGCGAGGGCAAGCGGAGGAGCTGACGCGCATTAGCCTGGAGGAATTCCGCCAGCAAATGGACGCCATGGTCGTGGATTCCGAAACTCGTCTGCGGCAGGGCCTCCAGCAAGCGTACGAGAAATCGGTGGCCTCCTTGATTAGCCTGCGGTCCGACCTGATGGAGCAGATGGCGGCGCGCGGGGCGCATATGATTCGCTCCACCGAAGAGGCCATGCGCGCCCGGCTGCGCAGCCAGTTGCCTGCGGAGGGTGCGACTCCGAAACCTCCGGAGCCGGCCGCGGGGAAGTAGACAGGCGCTCCGCCCGCTGCCTTTCCTTTCCATACTGGCATCGCCCGTATCCCTTCCCACCGAGATGCCCGCGCAACCAATTCGTACCAGTACGATTGGAGGGGGTACGATTGCATCTTGTCGGCCAAGTCGCACGTTAGGTTTGATATAATGAAATTGTTGTGGGGGGTGGGCCGTCCTTCGATTGGCTCGCAAGACGCAAGTTGCTCCAGGGGTCGGGCTCTGAATAGGTTGGACGGGCAATCGCTGGTCTGCCTCTCTCTAGCAACATCACCGCGCTGGGACTGCCTCGTGGCTTTTGGCCCGCGGTTTGCCTCGCACGCGCGGCAGGAAGTAGATCCCAGTTTACTTCTCATCCTTCAAGGGAATTCAAGGGGAATCCGATGGCAACCACTCACGTTGAGCCGAAAGAAGATGCGGCGCCCGCAGGACAAGCCCAGGTCATCAACGACCTCAGCATCCAGGTGGCGACCGTAAACGGCTCGGGCAGTCAAACTGCCAATCTTGTTTTGCTCCGCGCAATTTTTCAGATGGGAATTCCGGTTTCGGGAAAGAATCTGTTTCCCTCCAACATCGCCGGCCTCCCCACGTGGTTTACCATCCGGGCGTCGAAGCACGGCTACATTGCTCGCCGCCGGGACAGCGAATACATGGTGGCGATGAACCCGGAGACGGCGGAAGAAGACGTCCTGGGCCTCAAGCCGGGAGCGGCGTGCGTCTATGACGAACGCCTGAACCTGAAGCGTCTTCGCGACGATGTGATCTTCTACCCGGTGCCGTTCGATCAGTTGGTGGCGCCGGTGTGCCCCGACGCGCGCTTGCGCAAGCTGGTCCGCAACATGCTTTACGACGGCGTGCTGGCGAAGTTGCTGGGCATCGAAATGGAGGAAATCCACAAGGCGCTGCAGAAGCAATTTCGCAAGAAGGCCAAAGCGGCGGAATTGAACTGGAACGCCGCGCGCGCCGGCTATGAATTCGCCGAGAAGAACCTGGTGAAATCGGACCCCCACACGTTGCAGCGCATGAACGAGACGGCGGGCAAGATTCTGATTGAAGGCAACGCCGCCACGGCGCTGGGCGCAATGTTCGCCGGCGTCACGGTGGTAACGTGGTACCCGATTACTCCCTCCTCCTCCGTTTGCGAGACGCTCACCGAATACATGAAGCGCTATCGCATCGATAAGGAAACCGGCAAGGCCACCTTTGCCATCGTGCAGGCGGAGGATGAACTCGCTGCGCTCGGCATGGCTCTGGGCGCGGGCTGGGCCGGAGCGCGTTCGATGACCGCTACGGCCGGGCCGGGCATTTCGCTGATGGCGGAGTTTGCCGGCTTCGGATACTACGTGGAAATCCCCGCGGTGATTTTCGACATCCAGCGCGTCGGCCCCTCCACGGGCCTGCCCACGCGGACGGCGCAGGGCGACATCATCTCCACCGCCCTGCTCTCGCACGGCGACACCGCGCATCCCATGCTGCTGCCGTGTTCGATGAGCGAATGTTTCTCCATGGCCATCGAGGCGTTTGATCTTGCCGAGGACCTCCAGACGCCCGTTTTCGTCATGAGCGACCTCGATCTGGGCATGAATACCTGGATGTCCGAGCCCTTCGACTACCCCACCAAGCCTATTTCCCGGGGCAAGGTGCTGAGCGCTGAAGATGTTCGCCGCAGGGGCGGTTTCGAGCGCTATAAGGACGTGGATGGCGACGGCGTCGGCTACCGGACTCTGCCCGGGACGCCGGATCGCCTGGCTGGCTGGTTTGCGCGCGGCAGCGGCCACAACGAAAAAGCCATCTATAGCGAAAGGCCCGACGTTTACGTGAACAACGTGGACCGGCTGGCGCACAAATTTGAAACCGCTCGCCTGAAAGTCCCCGGCCCCGTGATCGTGGATGCGGCGAAGCCTGAGGTCGGAATTATTGCTTACGGCACCAGTCACTGGGCCATCGAAGAAAGCCTCGACCAGTTGCGGCGCGAGCACGATCTCGACGCGGGCTACTGCCGTTTGCGGGCTTTCCCTTTCACTCCGGAAGTGCATGATTTTATCAACCGCTACCAGCGCGTTTACGTCGTGGATCAGAATCGCGACGGACAGATGCTGGGCTTGCTGCGGCTGGAATCGCCCGCCGAGGAGATCGCGAAACTCCGCAGCGTGCGCCACTATGACGGCTTGCCGATCGACGCGCGCTCTGTAACCGACGAAATTGCTTCCCAGGAGGCTGCAAACTAACATGGCAACCACGACCGTACCGTCTTCACCCTCCTCCAAGACCAACCGCATCGGCTTGGAGATGGCTCAATACAAGGGCAACAAAAGCACTCTGTGCGCAGGCTGCGGCCACAACGCGATTTCCGAGCGCATCATCGAAGCTTGCTATGAAATGGGCGTTGAACCCCACCGCGTGGCGAAACTTTCCGGCATCGGCTGCTCGTCCAAAAGCCCTGCCTACTTCTTGAATAGCGCTTATGGCGTGAACGCGGTCCATGGGCGCATGCCGAGCATTGCCACGGGCGCTTTGCTGGCCAACCGCCACCTCGTCGCCATGGGAGTGAGTGGCGATGGCGACACCGCCTCGATTGGCGTCGGCCAGTTCGTCCATCTGATGCGTCGCAACCTTCCCCTCATTTACATTATCGAGGACAACGGTTGCTACGGCCTGACGAAGGGCCAGTTTTCCGCCACCGCCGACCTCGGTTCGAAGCTCAAGACCGGCGTCATTAATGACCTGCCGCCCATTGACACCTGCGCGCTGGCCATTCAACTCGGCGCTACGTACGTCGCCCGGTCCTTCTCCGGCGACAAGCGGCAATTGCTCGCGCTCATCAAGGGCGCCATTGCTCACAATGGAACGTCGATGCTCGACGTCATTTCGCCCTGCGTGACCTTCAACGACCACGAAGGCTCGACCAAGTCGTACAGCTACGTGAAGGACCACGACGAGCCCGTCGCCGACGTGAGCTTCATTCCCTTCTTCGAGGACATTTCCGTGGACTACGATCCGGGAACCACCACGAGCATCACGCTGCACGACGGGTCCCACGTGCTGCTGCGCAAGATCACCGCGGACTACGACCCCACGAACAAGGGCGCGGCCTTGCAGATGCTCACCGAATCGCACGACAAAGGCGAAATCGTGACGGGCCTTTTCTATGTGGACCTGAAACGGCCGACTTTTATCGACCAGTTGAATGTGCTGGACGAAGCGCTCGCGACGCTGCCGGAATCCAAAGTGCGCCCGCCCAAGGAAGTGCTCGACCAGGTGATGCAGTCGCTGATGTGAGTAGCACAGGCACTCCTGCCTGTGCTCCATGGAAAGGTCTGCATCAAACTTCTGCGCACGCACTCCTGCCTGTGCTCCAGCCCAAGGTTTGCGTCAAATCCCGGCACAGGCAGGAGTGCCTGTGATACCTATAACCACCGGCTTACTCGTGCCTCAATGCCACCATGGGATCGACCTTGGTCGCGCGGCGGGCCGGAAGGTACGACGCCAATAAAGCCATGCTGATGGCCGCGAGGATTGCGGCCAAGTAACTCAGCGGGTCCAAAAGCGTGACGCCGTAAATGACTTCGGACATCAGGCGCGACGCCGCCAGAGCCCCGATCAACCCAATGACCGCGCCTATTCCACCGAAGCGCAGACCCTGTTGCAGCACAAGGTTCAGAACATCGTTGCGCCGGGCCCCAAGCGCCATTCGAATCCCAATCTCATGTGAGCGGCGGCTCGCGTGGTAAGCCACCGTCGCATACAGCCCCACCGCGGCCAGGAAGATTCCCAGAATGCCGAGGCCCGCAAGCAGCTCTGTCCTTGAGCGCTCCTCCGACAAGACCTCCCGCATGTAGTCTTTGAAGGTCACCGCATCAACGATGGGCAGATTTTTATCGACCGCCGCCGTCTCTTTCAGAATCGCGGGGAGGAAGGACCGCGGATCGCCGGTCGTTTCCACAAACAGCACGCACTCGAAAGAGAACACCTGCGTAAAAGGAAGGTAGAGGTAGGGTTGGATGGTTTCATGAAGCCTGACGTATCGGCCCGCCTCGGCAACTCCGACAATCTGAAAGGCCTTTTTGCCGATCTGGAGTGATCTTCCCAGGGGGTTCTGTCCCGGCCAGAATCGTTCTGCCATGACGTCGTTGATGATGACGACCAGGGCTGTGGAGGGCAAATCGAATGGGTTGAATTCCCGCCCCTTTTCAATCCGCGCGCCCACTGTCGCGAAGAACTTCGGGGCAACAATGTTGTAACGAATCTCGAAATGACCGGTTCCGGGAGGCGGCTGCACTCCGGGAATGACCACCGGCAGAGTTTCTCCCTCTTCCGAGTTCATCAAGGGAGGGCGCCGGGCATAGCTGGTGCGAACGACCCCCGGCACGGATTCCACTCGTGCAGCCAAGGCAGGATAAAGAGCGGCGGCTTGGGCTTGCTTGTAGCCATACAGCGTGGGCGGGGCTACGGAAAGCATCACCGCATTTCCCTTCGGGTCAAATCCGGGATTGATGCCTTGGCTGTACAGCAAGCTGCGCAAAAGCAGTGCCGAACCGGTCATGAGGACCACGGAGAGCGCAATTTCGCCGCACACGAACAAGCTCTGAAGTGGCAGCCGCCCCGTCGCGTGTTCCCCTTTTTCGCCTTTGAGGGTAGCAATCAAGTCGCCCTTCACGGCACGAAGCGCCGGCGCGAGCCCGAAGATTAGCGCCGAGAGCAGCGAAATAGCCGAGGTGAACAGCAGCACCCGGCCGTCGAGCTTGAGGTTCATGTCCGAAAACCCCGGTACGAGCGCGGGCCCCAGCCTTAGCAGCAACGCTGCCAGCACGACCCCCAGGGCGCCTCCCGCCACGGAAAGGAGAAGCGCTTCGGTGAAAAGCTGGCCGACCAGCCGGCGTCGTCCCGCTCCTAACGCCCGGCGCATGGCAATTTCGCGAAGTCTCCGCTCGGTTTGCGCCAAGAGCAGGTTGGCGACATTCGCGCAGCAGATGAGTAGAACCAAGCCCACCATCGCCATCATGTAGATTCCTGTTTGCATTCCGTGGTACATCCACTCGGAAGCCGGGTGGGCGAGGAATTTGACGTTGTGGTTGGTAGCAGGATAAGCTAGCGCCAGCCGTTGCGCGAGCGTCTGAAGCTGTGCGCGTGCCTCACTGATTTGAGTGTTGGAGCGAAGATGCCCGGCGACCTCGAACCAGCGGTTGTCGCGGGCAGCATCCCCACGGTCCTCACCCGGAACCATCGTCTCCCAACCCTCCTTGGTGAGCCAGATGTCGGGAGCACCCTCGTGGCGCAAGCCGCAAAAGTCCGGGGGAGTGATACCGATCACCGTGAATTCCCTCCCGTCGAGGAGGACGATTCTGCCGGGCATCGAGGGATCGCCGCCAAAATAGCGCTGCCAGAGATGGTAGCTCACTACAACGAAATGGCCCTCGGCGGCTGCCTGGTCGGGCTGCGGAGAGAAAGTGCGGCCCCGTAAGGCCTTTACACCCAGTGCCGCGAAGTAGTTCGGCGAGACCACTTCAACGGTGAACTCTTGGCCCACTCGCTGCGCCCCGCCGCTGATGAAACCTCCGCGGTCGCCATAGGCCACCACGTCGGCAAAAGCGTCGGCTTGCTGGCGTATGTCAAGATAGTCGGGATATGAGATATTGCCAAAATCGGTGGTAATCATGGCCAAGTGCGCAGGATCTCTCACCGGCCAGGGCCGCAAAAGTTGGGTATCCACGATGCTGAAAATCGCGGTATTAGCACTGATGCCGAGCGCCAAGGAAAGTACGGCCACCGCCGTGAAACCGGGATTCTTACGCAGCATCCGCAAGGCAAAGCGGAGATCCTGCCAAAGCGTTTCGAGCCAAGCGAGGCTGTTCATGTTATAGACCTCCTCACGAATCAGCGTGGTGTTGCCAAGCTTACGATGCGCGGCATAGCGCGCTTCTTCCGGCGACATGCCCCGGGCGATGTTGTCATCGGTCTCGGCTTCAAGATAGGCGTCAAGCTCGCGCGCCCGCTCCTCATCCCAATGCCGGCGAAGAAAGAATCGAGTCCAACTCATGTTCCACTCCGTCCTGTCGAAGGTTCACTACAATCAGGGGTCGCCCGGGTATCTACTTCCGGAAAGCATTGGCGAGTGATAAAAATCAAAGCGTGAAGACCGGCACCGCCGTGGCGTACAATAGCTTGCGAAGAGTGCATCAGGAGGAAAGGCTGTGAAACCCATCCTCGAAGAAAAGGCGCGGGAGCTTCGAGAAATTTGTCAGCGGCGGCAGGTGGAGCGGTTATCTCTGTTCGGCTCAGCCGCCAGCAGTTCGTTTGATCCGGCCTCGAGCGATCTCGACTTCCTTGTTCAGTTTCCATCCCTGAGCCCTGCCCAACACGCGGATTGTTATTTCGGCCTCCAAGAGGATTTGGAGCGGCTCTTCGGACGCGTGGTGAATCTGGTCGAGCCTGGACCTATCCGCAATCCTTACTTTCGCCAAGCCGTCGAACAAAGCCAAGAGCTTGTCTATGCTGCGCCTTGAAATCCGCAAGTACCTTTTTTGATATCCAGCAAGCCTGCGACTTGCTTGTTGAGTTTACGCATCGCAAGTCCCTTGCGGATTACAACGCAGACCCGCTGCTCCGCTCCGGCGTTGAGCGGCAATTTGAAATTGTCGGCGAGGCCCCTAGCCAACTGCTGCGCTTGGAGCCCACCTTCGCCTCCAGCATCAGCGACACCCGGCGGATCGTTACCTTCAGAAATCGGCCGATTCACGGTTACGATTCGCTTGCGGACGAAGTCGTCTGGAGCATCCTCGAAACCAATCTTCCCGTCCTCCGTCGCGAAGTAGCGGCCCTGCTCCATGAGTAATATCTCCGAGCGCTAAGCGCGGTGGCACAGGCACTTCTGCCTCTGCCTGGAGGTTGCGCATATCGCGCGGAGCGGGCCATCGCCCGCTCTTTGTGCACAGGCAGGAGTGGCTGTGCCACCCCACCACCAGCCGCGAGCCACTGTTCTACTCATACCTCAGCGCCACCATGGGATCGACCTTAGTGGCGCGGCGCGCAGGAAGATAGCACGCGACCATTGCCAATGTCGTGAACAGTGCGGGCGCGAAAAACAGAGTAGCCAGGTCATGGGGTTTGACTTCATAAAGCATCGCTGCCAACAGCCGGGCGAGCGCCAGCGATCCGGCCAGTCCTATTGCGACTCCCACGCTGACCACAGCGAAGCCCTGCGCGAGGACCCGAGCCAGCAGATCACTGCGCTCCGCGCCCAGAGCCATACGAATGCCGAACTCGTGGGTCCGCTGTGCAACACCGTAATACACCACCCCATAAATCCCCACCAGGGCCAGTGCAAGGGCCATGACGGCAAATGTGGTCATTAAGACGAACCTGAACCGAGGCGGCACATTGAGACTGGAAATCGTTTGACCGGTCGTGGAAAACTCCATGGCGGGGCGTTCACTGCTTATGCTGAGAATTCGCCCGCGGACTGCGGGGACCATCTTCATCGGGTCTCCGCGTGTCCGCACGATCAGGAAAGTGCCTCCCCACTGCCCGATCGGAAAGTACACCTCAGACTTCGTATCGCCTTCGACACCTTGCGGGAGATGGCTGAAATCGTCTGCGTCTTTGACGACCCCTACGATTTCAAACGGGTGATCTTCCAAGGGTGACACGACGTGCTTCCCGAGGGGATTCATATCGGGCAGGTAGCGGCGGGCAAAGGACTCGTTGATAATCGCCACTTGCGGGGCTATTGCATTGTCGCCGCCGGTGAAGCCACGGCCCTTCACCAAAGGTTGGCCTATCATGGCAAAATAACCAGGACTCACTGCCCGGAAGAAGAGGGGGAACCGGCCCTTTTCCATCTGGCGCTCTTGGATACACTCGAAGAACGAAATATTCACGTCCATGGGCATTGCCGAAGCCACCGCCGCCTGCACGACCCCGGGCAGGGCCGTCACTTGCTCCTGAGCGTCCTGAAAGTATTGGTTGAATTGCTGGCGATTGAGATGTTTCACTTTCACCCAGACAACCAACAAATTCTTGCTGTTGAAACCACGATCCATATTGGTGAGCTTCCAGAAGCTGTGAATGAGCAGGCCGGCGCCGACGAGAAGCACGGTGGCAAGGGCGGTTTGCGCAACCACCAGCACGCTGTGTATCCGCTTTTGCCGGAGGTTGCCGCGTCCCGCTTGCAGGCTGGCCCCACCCTCTCGTAGGGCGCGGTCCAAGTCAATTTTGGAAAGGTGGAGGGCCGGCAGCAAGCCCACAAGCATTGTGACCGCCGCGGAGATGGCAAGTGCAAATGCCGCAACCGTGAGGTCAACACGCACTTCGGTGAGCCGTGGAGTGTCGGACGGAGCGATGGCTACCAGCAATTTCACACCCCACGCTGCCCCTAGGATACCCAAAGACCCTCCCCCCACCGCGAGGAGCAGACTTTCCAGCAGCAACTGCTGAATCACCCGCAGCCGGGAGGCTCCCAGGCTTTCTCGCAAGGCTAATTCCCGTTCTCGGCCTGTTTCCCGTGCCAAGGTAAGGCTGGCTACGTTCACACAGGCAATGAGCAGTACAAAACCTACCGCCCCGAATAAAATCAATAATGCCAGCCGCGATTCGGGGGCCACATACTCCTGCATGGAGATGGGGTGGAACTCGAAGTTGTTGTAATTAGTCTCTTCCTTGAGATGGTCGGCCCAGCGCATCGAAAGCCCGTGCAGGCGCCCAGCCGCCTGAGTAATGCTCGCCCCCTTGGCGAGACGCGCGATCACCTCGCCGGTATAGATGCTGTGCTTCCGCGGTTTTTCGAAGGCAAGGGGTGCGGGCACCCAGATGGATTCCGTGCTGTGTCCTGGATATCGCAGGCTCGAAGGCGTCGCAAAGTCGGACGGCAATACGCCAACAACTGTGCAGGATTGGCCGTCGAGAATGATGGCCTTTCCCAGGATATGCGAATCCGCATTGAACTGCTTCCTCCAGAAGGCGCCGCTGAGCAAGGCTAACTGATCGTTGCCGGGGCGATCCTCACCCGCTCGAAACGTTCGCCCCAAGGTAGCTTTGACTCCGAGAGTGTCAAAGTAGCCCGCAGTTGCAAGACCCACCTCCACTTCCTGTGGCGTGCCGTCCGCCGCCAGGAAGTCCCTCGTTTCGGTGGAAGACATTGCCGATTGCTGAAACAGGTCGCGCTGCTCGCTTAATTGCACAAAGTCGGCCACGCGAATGCCGAAGCTGGGAAAGGTCGGATTGGAAAAGTTGATTCCTACCAGCCGGCCGACATCGCCGAAGGGGAGCGGGCGCAAGAGAACTCCGTTGATTACACTGAACATGGCGATGTTGGCGCCAATGCCCAGCGCGAGCGTCAACACCGCCACCCCCGTGAAACCGGGACTGCGCCGGAGCTGTCTCAGGCCGTAACGAGTGTCCTGCCAGAACGATTCGAACCAGCCAAGGCTGTTCATGTGATAAATCTCCTCACGAATCAGCGTGATGTTGCCGAACTTGCGATACGCGGCGTAGCGAGCCTCTTCCGGGGACATGCCGCGGGCAATGTTGTCATCGGTGTCTTCCCGGACATAGGCTTCCAGCTCGCGTTTGCGCTCTTCATCCCAATATCGACGGCGAAAGACTCGAGTCCAGCTCATTGGGGTCCTCAGTATTCAGTTCTCAGTCATCAGATGTGACCGTTCACCTCTCAGTGATCAGCTTTCAGCTCTCCGGGGCACGCCGGGTCTTCAGCTCAGAGCGGAACGCTGAGAGCTGACAGCTATCCTGGGTTTGACACAACAAGTAGGAATCCTTACCATAGAAGTATGAAAACGACTGTTTCTGAAAAGGGTCAAGTTACCATTCCCAAGCCACTACGGGTTCGCCTGGGAATCCGGAGCGGCCAAGTGCTGGAGGTCGTCGAAGAGCGCGGCCGTCTGGTGATGTCCAAGAAGGCAAAACCCCAGGACGCGATCGACAAGCTGTACGGCATTTTGAAGCTGGGCCGTTCCACGGACGAGGTCATGCAAGACCTTCGAGGTTTGGCGCCCACGCCCTCTTGCAGGCTGATCGGCTGCTGACCCGCGACCGCGGCTTCTATAGGTCCTGCTTCAAACGCCTCGCGATATTGGATCCCAGCAGACCCACATCGCCGCCGTGAAGGATTTGAGGATTGGGCCACTGCAACACTCCCGTTCTGCTTTCAGCATTCAGCGATCAGCTTTCAGCTTCCCCTCAGGGCACGCCGGGTTATTAGCTGAGAGCTGATCGCTGAGAGCTCCCAAGCCCTAACCACTGCTTTCCTCCGGCCGCAGCACGCGATTGATGGCGCGCACGATTTCATCCCAGCGGCTGGTTTGATGGGCCAATTGCTTGCGGCCTGCGGGGGTTAGCCGGTAATAACGCGCGCGGCGGTTGTTTTCCGACGTGCCCCAGAACGAGGCGATCCACCCGCGGTCCTCAAGTCGGTGCAAAGCGGGGTAAAGCGATCCGTGCTCGACTTGCAGGACGTCTTCCGAGCGGTGTTCGATGGCGTAGGCGATGGTGTGCCCGTGCCCGGGAGCCAATACCAGAGTTTGTAAAATCAATAAGTCGAGCGTGCCCTGGAGCAGCTCTCCTTCCAGCGGAGGTGAACCTTTTTTAGGCATGCTGCCCTTATACTCCCATAGATCATCTACTACAAGAAAAAAATGCGGGGAAATGCCGATTTATTCAAATCGGGCACTATGTCCGCAAAGAGCGGAAAGATGATGGTTAAGGAGATTAGCTAGGGGTACCTCGGCGTCGTGACGAGCGTCTGGCGGCTGGGCTTAGCGAGACACCACGATGCAGGGTTCCGTCAGAGTCGATCGGGTTGAAAGGTACCCCTCACCCACCGCCTTGCGGTCCCCCGTCTCTAAGGGAGAGGGCTCCGATTTTCGATCTTTATCCCTCTCCACGGGGAGAGGGGGGACCGCAAGGCGGTGGGTGAGGGGTCTATTCGCCGATGACGCATTCGCAACTCTGGAGGTTTGCCGCACCGCCGACTTTGGCGTGGGCCTCCACCACCATGCCTTGTTATAGAAAAACGCTATTTCGTATAATTAGGAACGCACGTATGAGTCCTTATTTCACTTAACTTCAATAAGCGGGTCAGAAAGTGGTCTATCTAGTGCGAGCCGACCAACAGCTAAAACAACTTTGGCGTTCATGTCCTCCGCCCGAACCGCCGATCCGTATAGCTGGGGAACCGGTAGGGCGGCACGTGCCGGGGCCAAACAGGGTGCGGAAAAGTGTAGCGGCGGGTTTATCCCGCCATTCCCCGAGCCCGGTTATCTCACGAGCTTTTTTGAAGCGCAGCGCGATAACCCGATTACCTTTCGTCCCTCAGGAGGTCGCCGGGTGTGATGCGTATCGCGGCCTGCTTGGGCGTGCGGAGCTTTAGAGTGCGGCAGCTTGCTGCCGCTTTCACCAGCCAGTTCGCCGGCTGGCAGGGGGTCTACACTGTGTGGTAGCCGGAAACGGTCGCGGTTTCGAAATCCTGCGAGCAAGCTCGCGGCGAGGAAAGCGGCAGCAAGCTGCCGCACTCTAAAGCTTCGCAGGCAATTCTTAGCGAGTGGTGAGATATTCGGGCTCGTGCAGCGATGAGGTTGTGGCAACGTAAAGTCGCCGCTACGGCGCGAATTGTGAGTTGACGGGGGGTTCTTCGGGGAAACGAATGGCCGAATCACAGAGAAGCGAGCACGAGCCTCTCTACTGTCCTGGTTGCGAGGCCGAAGTCTCAGAACCTCTGGTTTGTGGAGACTGCGGCGCGGTGATCTGCCGCAAGTGCGGAACGCCACTGGAGAAGATCGATGAGCTCGGAATTGGATAAGACTTGGGGGTTAGGTGTTCGGGATTAGGGGTTAGGGCCGGAGGCCAAATCGCGAGCCCGATTCCCTAACCCCTAGTCCCCAACCCCTAATCCCTGTTCAGTACGCCGCGAGCGCTCTTGCCGCCTCCACAATGTCGGCGGGCTGGGGAAGCACGGCATCTTCCTGGGAGGGATGGTACGGGACGAAAACATCCTTGCCCGCAAGCCTTCGGACCGGCGCATCGAGAAACGCAAAAAGTTCATCGGCGATGCGGGCCGCGATTTCGGCGCCATATCCCCAGGAAATCTGATCTTCGTGAAGGACCAGCACGCGATTGGTTTTCTTCACCGAGGCGGAGATCAGCTCCCAATCGTAGGGATTCAGTGAGCGCAGATCCAGAATCTCCGGCTTGATTCCATCCTGCTCCAGCGTTTTGGCGGCCTGCACCGCGCGAATAACCAGCGAGCCGTAAGTCACGATGGTCAGCGACGTGCCCTCCCGAACCAGCTTGGCTTTGCCGAAGGGAATCATGTAATCCCGGCCGGGGTAAGGCGAGCGATTGTGGGTCTGCCGATACAGGTGCTTGGGTTCGAGAAACAGCACGGGGTCGTCGCAGCGGATCGCCGTGCGCAATAGGCCGTTGGCATCAAGGCCGGTGGACGGCATGACCACGCGCAGTCCCGGCAAGTGAGTAAAGATCGATTCGCCGGACTGGCTGTGATAGACCGCGCCTCCCGCCAGGTATCCGCCGATCGGCACGCGGATGACCACGGG
>CAZCVY010000128.1:0-19102 GCA_964501985.1 uncultured Acidobacteriota bacterium
CAAAAAGTCCTTGACCTCTAAAACTCAGATGTCTCATCCGGCCCGCGACGGCTGATGAGAACGCCTCTCGCGGGCCACCTTCTCCCCGCGGAGAAGGGAAACACAGTTTCTACGCGCTTGCGCAAGAGGGACGAAAGTGTCGGCGGACCTGATTTTGAAGGTCCGCAGCTTTTGGTTGTGATGGGGGAAGAGCCATGGAATCATCGACAGCAGGACCGCGCTACTTGCTCAGCCACTTTCTCAAAAAACGGAAGCTGACGCCTTCTTCCTTCTTGTCATCTTTCGGGGACTCCGGCGCGGATTTCCCATCCCACTTCTCATATTCAATCGTCGCACCCAGGTTGAAGCCGTAAAGCTGGTGCTTTACGATCGACTCGATGGCCTCAACGCTCCAAGCCGGATGAGTCTCCGTGGCATCCCAATGAACCCCGCCAGGCGCCTCTCCCCCGGCGACGAAGCGGAATGATGGCGCATCGAACTGCTCACGGATCAGCTTTTCCCGGCTCGAATTGACAAACTTGAAACTTCCCTTGCCCTCTTTGACCGTGATGATGCAGTGCATGCGGCTCTTGTCCAATACATACTCTCCTCCGCCGGGGCCGTGGAGGATCTTCTCAGTTTCTTTCCTCCACGGCGGCCGGATGCCGTAGACTTTGACGTGCATCGCCTGACCCTCCGGCGTCCCTGAAAGTCAAAAGTGGACCTCGACGCTTTTCCCCTTCTCCCGAATTACATGCCGAAAAGGGAAGGTGCGGAAACCGCCCGTTACCGCTTCCTCCAGGGTTCTTAACATTGAAACATAGGCCGCGTCACCAACATTTGTAAGCGAGGGCGGTCGGAGAGCCCCTTTGGGGCTTCAATCCCGAACGTATTGCTTGTGGGAAACATGAGGACCTGTCCCCTGGTTTTACAGAATTTGGCTGTTGAGCGCGGCCTTCGTCACTGCGCTTGTAGCTCTCCGGGTAGGTGCTGACGGCGGACATTGATTTTGCTTTCGTCCTTGGGGGCTTGGGCGAGATCATAGGCAAGCTGCATCCGTAACCATGTTTCGGCGTGCTGCCGAAGGCCTTTGAGAGCCGGATTGCCATCTCGGGACTGATGCCCGACTTGCCGCTTATAACGTTGTTGAGCGTTTGCCGGGTGACGCCCAGAATCTTTGCGCCCGCAGTGACGGTCAATGCCAGAGGTTCAAGGCAGTCGTGCCGGACGATGCGACCGGGATGCACTGGATTTTTCATCGGCATGGTGCTTGCTCCTTTGCCCTAGTGGTAATCGATCAGTTCAACGTCAAACGCATCCACACCCTCAAAAAGGAAGATGATACGCAAGTTCGCGCGCACGGTAACCGACCAAACCCCCCTGAGGTCGCCTTTCAGCGGGTGAAGCCGGTACCGAGGAATGTTGAGGGCCTGCGGCGTGCTCGCATTGTCGAGAACCGTCAGGATTCGCTCAACCGTTTCCGGGATGTCAGGTCTTATCCCGCTGCGGTCGTCTCGCTCGTAGAGCCGTTTCAGGCCACGGTGCTAATCATTAGGTACACCGTAAAGTGTAAATTGTCATTTGTCAACGCTGCGTTGTCCTCTTGCTCCTGACGAAGAAGGCCGGGTGGTCTCAATAGAGCATTGTCAAGAATTCCCCAGGCAACCTTGCAGTTTGAAAGCACCCTTTGTAAACTAATTCTTCAGCCGAGATTTTCACAAACAGCCCCTCGCATGTTGTTGGCGCATTGGAAACGATGCCCTTGCACGTGCTGAGTTTCTGGTGCCTGGCATTGGATATTCATGTCATCAATCTCGACCGCTGCCCGGACCGAATGTTGGCATTCGAGAGATTGAACGGTCACTTGCAGCCGAATCCTCGACGCTTTCCGGCAGTCGACGGAGCGACCGCTGCGCGCGGCTCGCTGTTGGATCGCGGCATCATCACCGCCGATCTTGGCTACGCCGATGGAGCCCTGGGCAATGCCTTGTCGCACCTTGCGCTGTGGGATCTGGCGATCGAAACGAATCAGGCGTTCACGGTGTGCGAAGATGATGCGATCTTCAATCGCAGCTTCGGTTCGGCTTCTGAATCGCTGATCAAGGTGCTGCCGAGCGATTGGCACGTGATTTTGTGGGGTTGGAATTTCGACTCCACCATCCTGTTCAACATGATTCCGGGAGTTTCGCCGTGTCTCGGCATTTTCGACCAGGACCGTATGAGGATGGGCGTCGATGCGTTTCAGTCCGCCAGTATGACGCCGCAACCCTTCCGGCTCTTCAACGCTTTCGGCATCGTCGGTTATGCGGTTTCTCCATTGGGCGCGCAGGTGCTGAAGCAGCGCTCGTTACCTTTGCGAAATATGGACGTCTCCATCCCTGGCCTCGGACGGGCGGTGCCGAACCGGGCGCTCGACGTTGTGCTCAACGACGTGTACCCGCGGGCGAATGCCTATGTGAGCTTTCCGCCGCTGATCATAACCAGGAACTTTCACAGCAACTCGACCGTGCAACAAGCGCTTTGACGGTCATGAAGAGAAGGGTCATTCCGTGTCGCACATGCCGTCTCCTGAGCAGCGCTTGCAAAAGCTTTTGAAGAAGGGTTTGAAGTACCAGCGCGAGGGACGCGTGCAGGCGGCCGAGGACTGCTACCGGAAAGCTTTGAAGGTTGACCCCATGAGTAGGGAAGCGCAGCACATGCTGAATTCCCTCGCGGGTAAATCTGCCCCTCCTCACGAATCTTTGAGGTTGCTGGGCGCAGCCCTTGCCGACGATCCGGAAACGCTCACCAACCGCGGCAATTCATTTCTTGCTGAAGGCAAGATTCAATCGGCGATCGATTGCTTTCGCAGAGTCGCGGACCTGCGCCCCAGTTCCGCCCAGGCGTGTTTTCATCTCGGCACGGCGGAGGAGCGGCTGGGGAACCTCGAAGCGGCGGGCAATTATTATCGGCGCGCGCTGGCGCTTCAGCCTGACTCTCCCGAGCTGCATTGCCATCTGGCTAGGATTTTGCTTCAAACTGGCAACCTCCAGGCGGCCGCCGAGCTGTACCAGCGCGCCCTGGCTCTCGATCCGAAGAGATACGAGATTTACAATGACCTCGGCGTGGTCCTCACCAATCTCGGTAACTTCGGGGCAGCCCTTGAAGCTTTTCGCCGTTCGCTACGGCTCAATCCCCGCTCGGCGAAGACAATTGCCAGCCTCGGACATCTGTTCGAATCCAAAGGCGATCTCATCTCCGCCGCGGACGCCTACCGCGATGCGATCAAGCTCGATCCTCAGCTCGTTCCGGCTTACGCGGATTTGGGATTTGTTCTCTTCGGATTGAGCGAAGTGGCGGAAGCCGCTGAAACCTTTGAGCGCCTGCGCGCTTTGCAGCCCGGCTCCGCCGAAGCGACCGCCAATCTGGGACTGATCCATCTGCTGCAAGGCGATCTGGCCGCAGGTTGGCCGGAATACGAAGCACGCTGGAAAGTCGGGATTAGCGACGACCGGACGTTTCTCCAGCGCCGATGGAAAGGTGAGCCGCTCGCGGGTGAGCGCATTCTGCTTCACGCCGAACAGGGTTTCGGGGATACGCTCCAGTTCCTTCGGTATGTCCCCATGGTCGCGACTCGGGGCGGGGAAGTTGTGCTGGAAGTGCAGCCCCCGTTGCGCCGCCTGCTTGCTGGAACGAGCGGCGCATCGCAGGTCATCAGCCGCGGTGAGGCGCTGCCGGAGTTCACTTGGCAATGCCCTTTGCCCAGTTTGCCTCTGGCCTTCGGGACGGAAATGACCACCATCCCGGCGAACGTCCCTTATGTGTTCGCGGACGCGGCACTGGCGGCAGCGTGGCGGGAGCGGCTACAAGGTGGTACGCGGCGGATCGGTCTGGTCTGGAGCGGCAACCCCACTATGGATCGCAATCGCTTGCGTTCCGTTCCACTGGAATTGCTTGCGCCTCTGGTGAATGTACAGGGCACGACCTTTTATTCCTTACAGGCGGGTCCGGGAAGCGAGCAGGTGAAGCAGTTATCGCCGGACTCGCGCTTGACTGACCTGGCGCCTGAGTTAAAGGATTTCGCGGATACGGCGGCGATCACCGCCAACCTCGACCTGGTGATTTCCGTCGACACGAGCGTTGCCCATCTGGCCGGCGCCATGGGTAAACCTGTGTGGATCATGCTGAACAAAGGCTGTGATTGGCGCTGGTTTTTGGATCGCGAGGATAGCCCCTGGTATCCCACGGCGCGGCTTTTTCGGCAGACCACTCTCGGGGGATGGCAGGATGTGGTCAATCGAGTCGAGCATCAACTCCGGCACGGGTGACGGCGGGCTAGCGCAGGTTTACGAGATTCGCAGGGCTTGCAGGGGAAGAGCCGCGGACCCCACCGCGGGGGTCCGCGTTACGGTTTTAGCCGAAATTCGCTCGCTCTATATTGTCTATATATCTAGCTATTCCATCGCCCGGCGAGCGCGGTCGGCGGGTCGGTGAAGGATTGGAAGCGGAGCAGGCGGACGACCGGCTGATCCTTCAAAGAAATGAGCGGCATGAACCCTTTCTCCATCATCTCTTCCGCCGCCGTCTGGGTCATCAAAACTTCGGCGCACGGCTTGGTTCGCGACTCGCCGTCCTCGGTGTAAATGTGAATGGGCATGCCCGTGATCTCCGAGAGACTTCCCGGACGGAATTCCCAGCCCTCGTCTGTAAAGGTCTGTCCCAGCAGCAAGGCGGCGGCAAAGGTTGGGTTGGCCCACAGGTAATCGTCGTGCGCGGTGATGTCGGGGATTTCCTCGAAGTCGAAGGTTTCGGTTGAGTCGGTATCCTTGCCATAAGGCAAACGGATCAGAAAGCGGGGCAGGGCCAGTCCCAGATAACTTGCCGCCCCGAGTCCCCGCAACCCTTTCCACGCGGCAGCGATTTCTGGGGCGTGCTGCTTGGTCCATTTTCGCCGGTCGGGCAAGTCAGCAACGGAATCGCAGCCGAGGATACTGGGACTGGCCCCGGCAATGAAAGGAGCGCCCGCCGCTGCTGCCACCTTCGCCATGCGAGCGAGCAACTCGGCATCCTCGCGCGATGCGTCAAAGGTGAAGTTCCCCGCCAGAACGGCCCAGGGTTCGGCGCCAGGCGTGCCAATCGTCTTTTCCACCAACAGCCGGTGGATTCCGGTGGCGGCGAGGTTTTGCGAAGAAGCCAGGTCTCGAGCAAGTTCCTCCTTGCTCAGGTCGATCAGCAAGACTTTGAGTTTGGAACTGGTTTCGAGATTGCGAACCAGGAAATAGACGGCGCGCCACGCGGACTCGAGGGCCTGAAACGCGGGCACGTGCAACAGGGCGCTCATTTGCACGCTCGTCGCCAAGTCGACCAGCGCGACCGCTTCGGCCTGCCGAGGATCAGCCTTGGGGACAACATGAGGAGCAATAATGCTGCGCACGAGCGAAGTCAACGGATCGGGAGAACGGGACGGGCGCGGCTGGTCCCCCTTCTTTTCCGTTTCCTCCACCATCTGATCGAGCAAGCTACCAGAAACCGCTTGTTGGACGTCGCCGCTCGTATCCCGCCTGACCTGTGTTGGGGCGGGGCTAGCCGCGGCGGGCGGTGTCCCCGTCATGCCGAGGTCGGCCGCAGTTTGCGCGAACGTTTCTCGATCGCTAAGTCTTTCGCGGGTGTCACGCAGCTTCTGAAACATTGGGACGCGCCGGAAAAGGCTGTCGGGATGGAAATCGTCCAAGTCGCCGAACTTCAGGGTTAATGGAACGCCACCCGCTCCACCTAGGAGGAGTTCCAAGCGGGGAGCCATCTTGGCGAAGACGGAATCGTAATTGTCGCGGTCGACCGGCGTGGGCCGCCGATTCGCGAGCGCCTCGCCGATCTCGCTTTGCTTGCGATTGCCGCGGCCCGTGAAGTCTCCCAGAATCGCAACTCGGAACGGAGTTTCCGAACTAGGTTGCTCGTGGACCTTCTCACGGCCCGCAGTCACGTCGAGATGAATTTCACCAAAGGAGTGACGATCCGGCATGGGAATGCTCCTCTTCGCTGAAGTTTGAAATTGCCTCAAGAATTGGGATTTGAATGACCTGAGCGATTGTACGCTTATTGCCTTCGGCATCCAAGCACGGAATTTTCAGCGGCTACATAATGAACGCTACCCAATCGCCCTCGAGATCAAATTCGTTTAGACCACCTGAAGCGCTCTTCAGAAGATAACCCTTCCACTCGCCTGCCAGGTCGAAAATGTTGTATCCCGCACATTTGTTGTCCACCGCAAAGGCTGCCCATTCAAGGTCAAGATCGAAAAGCAGGATCACCGCCTTATCAGCCGTGTTGACGATGTAGCCGGCTACTTCCGACTCGGGCGTCCAGCGACGTAACCCGGAATAACTCGAGGTCTCTCTAAGATTGAGCGAACGGTTGGACGAGGGGTTGAGAGCGGGCGTGAAGAGCGGGTCCCAGGAGCGGTTGAATTTCGGGCTGATCTTGGGGTTTCTGAGCGGATGGATCGAGGGATTAAACCTGGGGTTGAGCAAGGCGTTCCCTTTGGGGTTGAACTTAGGGTTGAATTGGGGGTTGATATAGGGGTTAAACTTGGCGCGCGGCGGTGGCTCAGGCATAGGAATCCTTCCCGGTTACTCTGTAGCAACCATAGTCGTCAATTGGCTAGAGAAGACATTTGATCGGAAGGATGATTCCCCGGTCTGGACTGGCTGCCAATTGCCAGACCCATTACATGGAACTGAAAATCTTGGCAACACCCGCGTGATCCATGGGCTTATGGGCCCCCCCGGGGAGCTCTACCTCGGCGTGAGCCGCGTATAGAAAAAGTCGCCCAAGGAGTCTGCCCTCCAAGGTCAGGTCAATGATGGCTTCGGCTACGGGTCTCTTGCTATCCGGGCCGGCTTGTCTTCCCGTCTTTTGCGCGGCGATCATCAACTTGCCGGAAGGCATGCGGGCCATCCCGGCCCAGCGGAAATCGGGACGCTTGTCTAGTTCAAGGATTGCCCCTCGCTCTTCAATCGCCTCTCTGATTTGCTCGAGAGCACTGTCCATACGCTCGCGAAGTTCGCTGTCGGTCATTCCGCCTCCTCAGGCAGTCCCTCCGCTCAGCTCGTCGTGAGCGAATTCCAAAGGACTATCCATGAAGTTTCAATGCTTCAACATTCGCCCTGGGCCACGCCGTTCTACCGGTCGCGCGCACGCAATAGCATTATGCAATTGGGATCGAGAAATCAACTGTAATTTCTTGCGAAGGGCACCCAGGAGTTTGGAAGCGCCCGTCAAGCTTCGGCGGGCGCAATATGTTTCTCCGCCACTCCGGGAATCTCTCTACTTCGATACGCTCGAGACACACCGCAGCGTGGAGAAGTACCCCTTCTCCAAGATGGGCGGAGATCCCAGAGTATCCATGTCGAACTGCACGGTCACGGGCTTGCCATTGGGAGCCGTAACGGGGCGCCCGCCAGCGACACGCAGAACCCACTCCACGTTGTAAACACTTCCGTTCTGCTGAGCTTTGTCAGCATCAGCAAAGAAATGGAAAACTCCCCATGTTCCGCTGTAGCTGGGCCACGTTAATTCGGATCCACCCTGGATCTTCACTGTGAGTGTTACGCCCTGGCCTGTGGTTCCTGGCCACGTAAACTGCTGGAACGACGAACTGCCGCCGGCGTAGGTCATGGCCTGGCCATCAATGTTCATGGTGAGGCCCGAGACGCTCTCAGTAGGATGCGGACGGAGGGCGTACTTATATTGCAGTTGCCCCGGCGCCCCCTGGTAGAGAGCCCTCGACAAGCTCATGGAGCGCTTAAAGAAAGAGAGGAACGAAGGCGTCACCGCCTGGGTCGCTGCAGGATTGGGAATGTAATCCGTCCCTTGAGGAAGCAGCAGGTTTTTCAGAGCCGTGGTATAGAACTGGGGCAACGCGCCGGCGCTAGGATCATAAACCCCCGCCAAGTCTTGCGGCGTAGCTTCTAAGGTGGCCGTTGGGCTGAAGGGGAACTTGGCTTCGAGCGGGCTCAATTGCGCGCACAAGCCCGCGCCACTTACGGGACCAGGTTTCAGAATCGCCGCGATCGGCGTGATGGGTGCCAGGAGCAGGTTCTGCACGGTTGTGTCCACGTGACCGGCTTGGTCGATTTTGAATCCCTGGGCGATCTTATTGGCGGCCTCTTTGGCGGTTTGAGCGCTGTCTGCGCACTTGGCCTTGGCGGCATCCTTGTCGCCGGTGGCGCTGTTGGCCTGATCCAGACAGCTCTGAAGTCCGCTAAGACCTGCCACGTACGTCTGGTTGGAATCGCCAATATATTTGTCCTGGCAATTGGGTGAAACCACCGCCGCCACAGGCTGAAAAGCGTTGGTTACATCGGGTTGGCCGACGGCTGTGTTTTGAGCCGCGAGACACAACAGGCCCAGGAGCGGCGATTGATTGCCGGAGAGCTTCAGGAGCTTTTGCGCCGCGTCCGCGAGAGTGCCGTAGTGGGCCACGCTTCCGCTATTCAGGTAGGCCCGCCATTGCGAGACGAAGTCTTGTTGATATCGCGCGGCCAAATCCGTCGCGAGCTTTGACAAGTCGATATTGGAGGAGCCTTCCTGCCCCAGAACCCATTGTTCTCCGCTGAAATACTTGGGCAGATTCTTCAAGGCCCCCTGCATGAAGGTCCAGCCGGCTTTGGAGAAGGCCCCTCTCACTTCGGTCCGATCGATCACGACCTCCGCCGAGCCGGGGAATTTCTTGTTGAAGTTGATGGGCGGATTGGCTTTGTCCGCCTCGGCCAGGACGACCCGATAGACGCGTTCACCGCCGGAAAATTGGGAGAGGTAATTGCGCGCGCGCGCCACGACGAGCGTGTCGTACTCCGAGGAGTAGGGGTTCGCAATTTTAAGTTGCTCGCTGTAAAAATCGAATTGCTTTTGCGCAAGTTGCACGCGGTCCTGGTCGATGTTTCGCCCGGCAACCCAGGCGTTCAGAAGGACGGGGGAAAGGAACAGGCTGGTGCTCTTGTCGTGGTTGGAAGTCGTGATGAGATAGGCCTTCAAAGTATCGTACGGGGGGCCGTATTGATCGGTGGGTCCGGGTGCGGCGGGGAGCCCGGAAAGCGTCTGCACCAGTTTCGCCTGCGCTTGGCCAAACAACAGATGTTGGAAATGCTCGAAGTAAATCCTCCGGGCATCGGGGTAAATGGCATCTCCCACGAATAATCCCCAGCGCATGCTGAGGGGAGCGCCATCCTGCTGGTAGTTCGATAAGGTCTCGACCGACTGCCGCAGAGCCTCCAACTTGGTGAGCATTTCGAGGGTGGGTAGTTGTTGACCTGTCAACTGAACGTCCGAAGTCCCCTCGGCGGCGGTGACCACCTCGTTTTCCAGGCTCTTATTACGAGCGAAGGAAATGATAAAGGCGATGATGAAAAACGCGAGAATGACCATCGCCGTCGCCAGCAGGATGCGTTGCCAGAGACTGGTTTTTGTGCTGGAGGCGCTCACCGCAAGGGCGGAGGCATCCTTCAAGAGCACGTCGCTGAACACGTGAGGCAGAAAGATCCATTGCGGCACTCTTCGGGTTTCGCCGACTTCCGAAGACTGGACCTGGGCGGCCATGGCCCGAGCCTTCCTGACATCGAAAATCCCGGTCGCGCCTACCGGGCCCGAGGCGGCGGAGGATTGAGCGATCAGATTCTCTCGGGCAAGGTCAGGTCCCGAGGTCGTGATCGTAACGGGTCTCACGCCGGCGAAGTAGAACCCGCGGAGAAACGGTCCCCGGCGCAACTGGCTGGGCCGGCACACGTCGACCAACAGTTGGACCAGTAAGGATTTCAGTTTTCTGAATTCCCGCGGGAATTCGTAAGTGGTGGGCAGCTTGGTGGCATCAAACTCCTGCGAGAGCAACTTGATGCGACGGTCCGCGAGAGATTGAAAAAGGTTTTCAAACGCCGTCGAGATTCTGGCGGTTTCCTGCTCAGCGTACACGCCGCTCGAGTATGCAGCGATCGGCAATGTCGCGCCAAAAACCAACGCGGCATCGTCATTACTGAAATTGCGTACGTAGTCCTGAAAGAATTGCAGGCGATCCGCCCGGCTGAAAACAACGTAGACCGGCAGGCTGATCCCCAGCAACTGCGAAACCTCGCGAAGGCGTGTTTGGATTTGCGCGATGCTGGCGGCCATGGCCTCGGGCGCGCCGGGCTTGGTAAAGCCTTCGCAGTCGACGCAGACCACGGCCCCACGAGGGGAAGGCGTGCCCTTGCCAAATACCGAGTGTAGTTGGCGAGGCGCCAACTTCCTTACCAGTCTGGCCCACTTTGGACGGTCCTGCACCATCGGGCCGCCGGCTTCGGCAAGCAGGAATTGCCGGGCATACCAAATGTTCGCCGTACGAGTTGGGACGGGGACCTTTTCCTGAACGGTCTGGCCCGTCAGCAATTCGGGTTCGAGCCCGGATTGCAGAACCGCAGTGGTTTTCCCGGAGCCCGTTTCACCTACGATGAAGTATAACGGTAGGCTGCCAAGTCTGGCGCTTTTGCCCAGTTGTGATGCCTGGAGGCGCGCCTCCGCTTCCCGAATCAGGCTGTCGATTTCGTCGCCTGCCGCTCCCAAGCCCCCCATTTCCCGGCGTTCCCGGTCCTTCGCGACAAACCACCAAATCACAATGATGAAGGCCGCCACGCCGATGACGGCGAGGGCGATCCGGAGGATCCAAAGGCTGCTCCCTTGCAAATGGAGCCAGGTTCCTGTAAACCACGACAGGACCAACCACACGATCAGAACTATCGCAGCGATCCAGTATTTCAATTTGGTGTTCACGGGAACTCCCTAATGGGGCGTGAGCGGGGCCATTCAGTGCAGTCCTGAAGCCCCGGAAACGAGAACGAACTTGAACACGCCAAAAGACAGCACGGCTATAAGCAAAGCTCCCAACGCGCCAATCAAGAGAGCTTTTACCCAGGGATCAAAGGATTTTTGCTGAACTGCATCTTTGGGAGGCGCCCAGTTTGGAGCCAACGGACGCGGCCCGCCGCGAATGTGCTGTAGCTTTTCCGTCACCGTCGATGCGACGGATCGCACAGCCTCTTGGCCGCTCATGCTGTAGCGTCCCCGGTAACCCAGCCACAGGCAGAGGGCATAGATTTCCAGCACATCCGCCGATTGCGGCGATTCCTCTTTTGCCATCAGCCGGTCGATGCAGTTGAAGAACATTTCTCCGGCTTGGTGAACGCCGAATAGTTCCTCCTGCAAGGGCATGCGCGGCCAATCGGTGAAAAGAGGATTGTTGGAGTTGAGAATGGATTCGTCCAGGAATGCGACGACCGCGAAGGTGGCCAGGCGCACGTCGTCAGCGGCGTAGCCCTTCTTGGTCGCTTCGGCTTCCGCCGCCCCAATCGCCGTCTTCACTTGAGCTCGGAACGACGCGGCGTCCTGAACCGCCTGCCGGTTGGAGCGAAACCGCGTAATGGCGGTCAGGATTTCCTGGTAGATCAAGGCGAGATTCGAGCGTCCGGCGACCTGGGCCGGCGAAACACTACCCGGTTGTGCACCCATGCCTTACCTCTCAGGATTCCAGGATGACGATCAATTCAATCTCCGGGTTGGGGATGTCACCCGGAATGTAGATTCCCACGCGACGGGTTTGCACGATGTGATCCCAGCACGGTCCCGCGCGGCCAATGGAGAAGTACTGGCTTTCCACCCGCCGGGCGACCGCGGAGGGAGGCACGGGAACGTGTGACAAGGCCATGCCGGGCAGCGCCCTCTTGACCAGTTGGGGAACGAACTGTGCGGAGCAAACCTTGACCAGTTGCAGCGTCCGCGTAATGACATCGGCATCACCCAAATCCGCGTGTACAGATATCATCCAGCGGGCGCGATCCAAACACCGTTGGTCGGTGATGGCGCCTTCCCAGAAGTAATTCGCCACCGGCTGAAGCGGAATGAAGAGGCAGTTCGAAGGCGCCAGAAGCTCGAGATGGTCGTGGATGTGCTTCTCCACCTCGGCAAAGCACACATCGAGGGCCATGTGATTGTACAGGGGAAGATTGCGGGGCTGGGAGTCCAGGGAGAAAGTGCAAAGTGCTCCTCCCAGTCGCACGAGTTCAAGAAACAGTTCCTCCGGATGCCCGCGCTTCGACATGAAGAGGTGGCGCAACGGCCCGAGGGCGGAGTTGATGGCATGCAAGAACCAGAATTGGCCAATTTCCTGCGCGGAAAAGCCGGATTGAAACTTCCCCTTCGCCCGGCTATCGAGCGACATTGTCGTGGCCTTCTCCTGAAGGACCTCAATTAATCTTCGGGTCAGCAACATCAGGGTCGGGCTGGCGCTGATCTGGGTGCAAGGGGGGATGAAGCTTTCGTCGTAGACGTAATTGCCCGAGCCATCGCGGCGAATTCGGGCGATGGGCAGAGTTTCCAAGTCACTGGTGTTTTCCGTGTCCAGGACGATTTGAATATTCTTCCGCCCCACCTTCAAGGATTTTTCATCGAGGCCGGTATTCTCGTCGGGAATCAAATCGGGTTCGGCGATCAAGCGCCTGAAACCGTTCGCGTCCAGGTCGGTCAAGGCGACATTCGGTGCGCCCAGCCGGAGTGGCGGGATGGCGAGGAGCACGGTCAGGCTTTCACGGGTGGGCGGAAACAATTCCACAATGCTGCGGGGAGCAGGCAGCGGGTCGCTCTCGGGCATGTTGAAGGCCAGCCCATCGCGGAAGATCCCGCGCGCGTGCACCAGGCATACCGTGCCATTGCGCAGTGCTTCGGCATCAAGTTCCAGCCCTACGAGTCCATAGGGCTCAAACCATAACTTCGTGATGCCGAAGTGCGTAATCTCTTCGAAAAATCGGCTTTGCACTTGAAAGTGATGCGGTTCGAGGTGCATGCCCTCTGACCACACCACTCTTGAGAGTTGCTTCATGAAGTCAACCCGGTAGTTTTCGGTGAGTCGCTATCGGGTAGGTTTTCCCCTTGCCTGCGCGACGATGTCCAGATCCTCCGTTCAGGATCCCAGGCCCCCTGAGCAGCGGGGCCACTCACTTCAGACATTTTATAGGCCGCCCCCGAAGATGGCAACCGTAAGGACAACCCTCGAATACGTAAACCCACAAATTGTTTTGGTGCCTGTACGATTCGCCGATAATACTACATCATCTCGGCAGGCGACAACAGACTTTCGCAATCGTCCCCATATCGTCTTTGCAATTATGATTAAGAAGCCGTATCGCCAAAGACAAGAAACTTGTTGGGGGCAAAGTGGGGAGATTTCACCAGACGATGAGAATTATTTTAACGAGTTTTTGCGTCTGCGTCGCTCGTTGGCATTTTCCTTTCCACTGGAGGGCGCTTCGGCGTCACTGAACGAGCAACTGCATCTGGCGGGCCGCCAGAAGAAACGCCCCCACGCCAAAATCTTCCGTCGTGGTGGCTGTAGTCGCACCGGGAGCGCTGCCTGAAGGCTGCACATACCCCAGCAGGCCCGGTGGCGATGTTTGAATCGCCGTGTTCGCGAGGAAGTTCCAAGCATTCAGGACTACCGGCAAATAGGTGTTCTGATCCAGGATGCCGTTGTTCAACCCCCACGCAAATCCATAAAGAAAGAAAGACGTGCCACTGCTCTCAGGCCCGGCGTAGTCGGTTCCACTAAGGTCGGAGTTCCAGTAGCCACCCGGTTGCTGGCGCGCAGCAAGCGCCTGCGCCATGGTCGTGAAGGTGCTGAAGTATTCTTGATAGTGCGGATCGGATTTCGGGAGAACGGAAAGTATCTTCGCCAGAGCTGCAAAGACCCAACCGTTGCCGCGCGACCAGTGGGTGCTCGTATTCGCGTACGTGCTATTCTCCCACCACAGTCCGGTGGTTGAATCATAGAGCCCCAACGTGTACTTTGTGTAATAGTAGAGCGCGTACATCGTATTGTCGTAGCTGGTGTTATTGTCGATGGATCCCAGCTCGGCAAAGTTGGGTGCGGACATGTTGATCGCGTCGATCCACGTCCACTCGTTGTCAACATTGCTGTTGACCATCCCATTGACGCTTTCCGTAATGCCTGATAAATCCGATGATTGATTACTGAGTTGGTACAAACGGATGTAGACCTGCCCGGCCGCTTGGTAGTTGGGGTAATTGGTCGTATTTCCGCCGGAGCCTTCCCCGCAAGTTGTCCCGCAAAGGCTGTAGCTGTTATTCGTCGCCCAAGTCTGCGCAAAAGTTAGATAATTCGATTGCCCAGTGGCATCATAAGCCGCCAGATCGCCCGTGAAGTAAGTTGCTTCCGTCCAGTCGCCGTTGCCCGGCGCATTGTTAGCGATCCAATAATTATTTACGTTTTCGATCGCCGTCACGACCTGCGTTGCAGTTGGCAGGGCGCTGGGCAATACCGTGAAGTTCACACCGTTGGTCTGCACCCCGCCCGCCGTTACAACGATGTTGCCCGAAGTAGCTCCCGTCGGTACCGCCACCAAAATGCTGGACGCGCTCCAATTCGTCACCAGCGCCGCAGTCCCATTGAAACTGACCGATCCCTGGGCCGCTCCGAAGTTCGTCCCTGTGATCGTGACCGCCGTGCCGATAGGCCCGTTATTCGGCGATAGGCTGCTCACCGTCGGCGCCACGGGATCGTCTCCGGCTCCGATTATGGGGACGATCACGCCAAACCAAGGAGTGTTTCCCCCAGTCCAGGTTGTCGTTGCTGTTTGGCTTCCGGTGGCTGTCGCTGCTTCTGCTTCGGAAACCATTCCTGGCGTCTCGCTAGGGGCCACGGTAATTCCGGTATATCCTGTCCCGGGAATGGCGGTGAAGTTACAGCAGGGCACCTCGGTGACGGCGAATAGGAGATCATTCGCGTTAACGGTTGGACCGCTGGTGGTGATCGTGGCTGTCGTTCCACCGGTTGTATTCCCCGCCTCCCCAAGATTGTCCACATTCTCGAAGCATGCGCTAATGGGCGAGCAGGAAGCCGCCAGCGATCCGGACCGCCATTCCGTGATATTGAGCTGCACGTAGCTAAGAGTCGAGCTGCTCGGAGTCACCGTGAAGGAGGTCACTCCGGTTGGGATACTGGGACAATACCAAACATAATGCTGCTGAAAATCGCCGCTGCCTTGTGCGCCCCCGTTGGCATCCGTAATGAAAGGACTATGAGGACTTGCGACGAAACACGATTCCTTCGCATTGATGTTGTCACCAATGGTGGCAGTTATGCCGGTCATGGAGGTGTTGCACGACGAGGTAAAACACCACGTGGACCACGCAATGATGCCGTTACCCGGAGATGGGCTGTACTTGACGGTGACAGTCCCCGTAGAGACGTCGTTGTAGACCTCCCCGCAGAGTGTAAAATTGCCAATTGCCAGATTTTGCGCACAAGCATTGATGGTATAACTGGCGCTTCCCACGGCGCTGTTGGCGAAGCCAGTTTCGGTGCCGATCGCTTCCAGCGTTTCCGAGGTGCTGACTGTGACGCTCCCCCCGTTTACCAGCGCGGTGCCCGTCGAGCATGTGCCCGGTGTGTTGGCCGCCGGGGTACTTCCGTTGGTGGTGTAGCAGATCGTCGCCCCGTTGGTCGTCGACGCGATGCTCACAGATTGCGCGGAACTGTAAGTGTCGGCGCCGGGGTTGAAGGTCGGGGTTGCTACCGTCGCTGGCGCAGTGTAGGTGAACCCGTTGGCCAGACTCCCGCTCTGGCTGCTGACCGTTACGGTCACGGTTACCGCCCCGGCACTTTTCGCTGGAGTGGTGGCCGTGATCGTTGTACTGTTCGTCACCACGACATGGGTTGCGGCCGTCCCGCCAAACGTCACCGCCGCACCCGAGGCAAAGTTCGTCCCGGTGAGCGTGACCGCTGTCCCGCCAGTCGTCGGCCCGCTGTTCGGCGATACCTTGCTCACCGTGGGGATGGCTACATAGGTGAATCCCCTGGCCAGGCTTCCGCTCTCTCTGCTGACCGATACGGTCACCGTCACTGCTCCAGCACTTTTCGCAGGAGTCGTGGCGGTGATCGTTGTACTGTTCATCACCACGATATGGGTTGCGGCCGTCCCGCCAAACGTCACCGTCGCACCCGAGGCGAAGTTCGTCCCCGTGATCGTGACCGCTGTCCCGCCGGCGGTCGGCCCGCTATTCGGCGACACCTTGCTCACCGTGATTCTTGCCGCCAGCAATGTCGTGGTATGCAGCAAGCAAACAAGCACAACACTGGAAAACAGGATGCGACTGCGACGGGCTGTGTACATGGGCCCTCCTTGTCGGCGAAACCACGGTTTTAACTTCGTGCGAAACGGGCGCCTGACTGCGACGTTCGGACTCCCACATTCCGAGGGCGCGCAGGTAAATCGCTGGCGAATATAATTGGGCCGAAGTGCTCGTTCTGATGGCTGGGGAGGTTCGCTTTTTCTATTTAACTCGGAATTTCCATTATGGGCATTTTGCCCTGCCGATAGAATACACCTGACCACCGCGTGAAGCAATTGCCAGTGGCGTTTGCAGTGCCAAGTGCTTCCCCACACCACCGAACGGCCAGCTTTGAGAGGAAATGCTGTCCTGCCCCCTGACAGTCTACGATTCCTATCGAGGATTGAGGAACGGTGTTCGTAGCGCGGGCGTCCCGCCCGCTGGGGCGCGGGCATCCTGCCCGCGCATCCTTGGCGGGAGCGGGACGCTCCGCGACAGCGGGCAAGATGCCCACGCTACATCCGCCGGCTGGCGCACGCTTTTTGGCGTCTGCGCATCGCTCGCCCTTCTGCAGGCTCAGGCCATCCATTCGTCTTGAAACGAAGAATGTTCCAAGTTTCTCCACGATTCCGCCGATAGAGTAGGTTGAGGAGACATGGCATTGCTGGAGCTGCGTAAAGATTCTTTCATCGGAGGATCTTGAGACCGAAGAGCAAGTTCTTCGTTCGCATTCCTTTCGATTCCGAGGGATTTCCAAAGAAAGGAGGGTGTCATGAGGCGAGTGCTTTTTGTAGACGATGAATCTCGAGTGCTGGAGGGGCTGCGCCGCATGCTGCGTCCCCAACGGCACGACTGGGAGATGGCTTTCGCCCCTGGCGGCGAGGCGGCACTGGCGCTGATGGAAGCATCTTCCTTCGATGTCATTGTCTCCGACATGCGAATGCCGGGAATTGACGGAGCTGCTCTGCTCGGGCGGGTGCGCGAACTGTATCCCCAGGTGGTCCGCATTGTGCTTTCGGGCCACACGGAACTTTCTACGGCGCTACGGGTGGTTCCCGTGGCCCATCAGTTTCTGGCCAAGCCCTGCGATGCCGCCATGCTGCGGGTTGCCATCGAGCGTGCCTGCCACCTCCAAGCTCTTCTCCGCGACGACTTGATCCGCCAGACGGTGACCGCCCTGGGGGATTTGCCGTCCTTGCCACGCACCTACGAAGCGCTAACACAGGCGCTGGCAGACCCCGAAACACCGCTTCAAATCGTCGCCGGAATTATCGAGCAGGACGTGGGCGTCTCCGCCAAAGTTCTGCAATTGGTGAACTCCGCCTTCTTCGGGATTGCCCATTCCATGACCAATATTCAGAGCGCCGTCAGCTACCTTGGCATCAATACTCTCAAAAGTCTGGTGCTCGCCGTGGAGATCTTTCGGGCCTTCAAACCTCAAAAAGAGCTGCGGGGGTTTTCCCTGGAAAAGCTCCAATACCACGCCCAACTGACCGCGCAAATTGTCGGCCGCCTGGCCGTGCCTAAACACCTCGCTGATATCGCGGTGGTGGCGGGAATGCTCCACGACGTGGGCAAGTTGATTTTGGCCTGGAAACTTTCCGAGCACTTTGAAAAAGTGTTGGCGGAAGCTTCCGCCGCGCGGCGCCCCGTCCATACGGTGGAGGAACGCCTGGACGGGTTCAGCCACGCTGAGATTGGAGCTTATCTGTTGGGATTGTGGGGACTACCCTACACGGTGGTGGAGGCCGTGGCCCTTCATCACGGCCCGAACCGTGTGCCCCATCAGAACTTTGACGCGATTTCGGCCGTTTATGCCGCCAATCTTCTGGCCCACGAACTGGAGCAATCCTCCGGCGCAGAGCAAGCCACTTACAACTTGGAAAGCTATCAAGAGGCGTTCGCGACGTTGGGCGTATGGGAGATGATCCCTGAATGGCGCGCGATGGTGAAACAGTTGCCGGCATTAATACCGGAGGCAGCATGAAGACGCTCAGGTCGAGCGAAATGAAGGCCGAAGCGCCACGAACATTGTGATATCTCCCGTGATATGATATTGTAACGGGCGTGAGACTGGTCTTGGACACGGATGTAGTGGTAGCGGCGATGCGCAGCCCGGTCGGGGCGTCGGCAGCCATTCTTCGTGCGGCGCGGCAGGGGCGAGTGACGCTGCTTGCGAGCGTGCCTTTGGCTTTGGAATACGAAGCAGTCGCCAGCCGCGCGGAGCACCGTCTGGCCGCAGATCTGACAGAAAATGAGGTCAGGGTGTTTATCACTGCGGTATTGGCGATGATCGAGCCGGTGCCGACCCATTTTCTCTGGCGGCCGCAACTTCGTGACCCTGCTGATGAAATGGTACTGGAAGCGGCCGCGAACGGCCGAGCGGACGTCTTGGTGACCTTCAACGCTCGGGACTTTAAACAGGTTCCTGATCGGTTCGGGGTAAAGGTCTTGCTTCCGCGTGAAGCGATTCGGAGGATTAAGCTATGAGAGCGACCAAAACTTATCCCCTACGACTGCCTGAGTCGCTCAAGGGATCGGTGGAACGATTGAGCCGCGAGGATGGAACGAGTATCAACCAGTTCGTGGTCACGGCCGTGGCGGAAAAGGTCTCGGCCCTACGCACCGCCCGATTTTTCGAGGATCGGAAAGCGCGGGCGGATTTCAAAGCCTTCGACAAGATCATGCGTCGCCGAAGCGGAAAGCCACCCCGCGAAGGGGATGAAATGTAGCATAAGGGCGAGCGGCCAGCATCCCGCTACATCGAGACCGGACAAACCAGCGGACAGGCCTGACCCCCTCTCGCCTGTCCCCTCTCGCCAATACCGGCTACGCATGAATGGCGCGCGACTCTTCAGCAATCGGACAAAGCAAGGTCTGCCGCAATCGGCTCAGAGCGCGCTACCGAGCTTGTCGGGTTCTGCGATTCTTAGCATGGAAACATCAAGAACCGCATGGAAGACTAAACATGAAACCTCGTGGGCGGGCGAGGAGCCGC
>CAZCVY010000129.1:0-19027 GCA_964501985.1 uncultured Acidobacteriota bacterium
CATGCCGGAGATGAACACCACGCCCAGCGCCGTCTGCCACGGCACTCCACGCCCGATGACAATCGAGTAGGTGAAGTAGGCATTCAGCGACATCCCCGGGGCGAGCGCGATCGGATAGTTTGCCCAAAGCCCCATCACCAGCGTTGCGAGCGCGGCGGAAATGCACGTGGCAAACAGAACTCCTTCCACCGGCATGCCGGCTTCGGAAAGGATGCGCGGGTTCACCACGACCACATACGCCATGGTCGCGAACGTGGTCAGCCCCGCGAGAAGCTCGCGGCGGATCGTGGTGTCGCTTTCACTGAGGTGGAAGATGCGCTCGAGCAAACGCGATTTCTCCTTGATGAGGATGGGCCACTATAGGCGGGGGGAGAGTTTTCGTCAATAGAAAGGGCGGGAAAGGACGGGGTGAGGATGGGGTGACGCGGGCGTGCGACACCGAACTGACCAAGCGGACGTAGCGCGGGCGTCTCGCCCGCTGGGGCGTGGGCATCCTGCCCGCGCATTCTTGGCGGGAGCGGGACGCCCGCGCTACGACTACCGAATCGCGCTTGCAATTTCAGAGACGCTTCACTTATCGTACGCCATGCCTACACCGACAGAGTCTGACATCCTGAAGACTTCGCCTCTCAGCGGGGGCGCGGCATCGAGCGATGCGCCCGCGTCGGGCTACGGCTTGCGCCGAGGGGTGTTGTCGCCGATGGAGACGCTGGCGCAATCGGTCTCGACCATGGCGCCCACCACCACGCCGGCAGCCACCATTCCATTGGTGTGCGCGCTCGCGGGCAACGCCACGTGGTTCGCTTACGCGCTCGCCACGGGAGCCGTGCTGCTAGTAGCGTGGTGCATCGGGCGCTATGCGCGCTATTCGGCGTCGCCGGGCTCGCTCTACACTTATGCGGCGATGACGCTTCCTCCCTGGCTTGCGGCCACAGTGGCGTGGAGTTTGCTGCTGGCTTATGTCGCCACGGGCTCTAGCGTGATTGGCGGGTTCTACCATTACGCTGGCCTGCTGCTTCAGCACGGCGCCGGACGCGCGGCCGCCGCTGTGGCGCTGGCCACGCTCGTGACCGCAGTCTCTGTCTGGATCGCTTATCGCGACGTGAAGATTTCCGCGCGGCTGATGCTGTGGGTGGAAGCCACGTCGGTGCTGGTGATTGTCACGCTGGTGGTGCTGCTTCTGGTGCGCCACGGGATGCACTGGGACTCGGATCAACTGCGCCTGCGCGGCTCGACGGGCAGCGGCGTGCGCCTGGGCCTGGTGATGGCGCTCTTTAGCTACTGCGGATTCGAAAGCGCAACGACCATGGGCGCCGAGGCGCGCAATCCCTTGAAGACGATTCCGCAAGCGGTGATGCTGACCGCCGTTTTAGGTGGGGTTTTCTTTACCGTTTGCGCTTACGCCGAGGTGCTGGGTTTCCATGTTGTGGGACAGGACCTGGGTACCAGCCCCGCCCCCATGCACGTCCTCGCAAACCTGAGTGGAGTACCGGTGTTCGGTTTGCTCATTGACGTGGGGGCGCTGATCAGCTTGTTCGTCGGCACTCTGGGCTGCATCACGGCCGCCGCGCGCGTGCTGTTGTTGATGGCGCACCACGGCCTGGCCCACCACGCGTTGCGCTCCACTCACGTGCGGAATGAGACTCCAGGCCGCGCAGTGATGGTCACGGGCCTTGCGGCTCTGCTTCCCGTGGCGGTGCTCGCGGCGCGCGGAGCAAGTGGATTGGACGTATACGGCTGGCTCGGGTCGCTCGCCACGTATGGATTCATCGTGGCATACGCGCTCGTGTGCGCTGCGCTTCCCCGTTATTTGCGCCATCACGGCGTGTTTCAGCCCAGCGCGGTGGTTATTCCCGCCCTGGCCTGCACCGCGATGCTGCTGGCGCTCGTGGGCAATCTCTATCCGGTGCCCGAAGGGAACTACGGAAAGTTGCCTTACATTTACTTGGTGTACTTGGCCGCGGGATTGTTGTGGTTTTTCGTGCGCGGCCGCAAGGAACAGGAAGTGTAGCGCGACCTGTTCTCTACGTCCGCGGCTTTCGGCGATCGTTGGTGACAAGAGCCGCGGACCTACGCAGGGACCGAACGGCGGGTGTCTGCACCCGCCTGCAAGGAAGGAACGTAGCGCAGGACCCGCTTTCCGGTCCTGGAGAGGAAAGCGGCAGCAAGCCGCCGGACTCTAAAGCTTCGCACGGGAAACGCGAGCTGGAGCACGATTCAATACGGTTTCAACCAGATCGCCGAGTTGTTTTGACGTGAATTCGTTCCCTTCGAGGTTCGCCGCCAGATTTCCCTGGCGATCGATGAGGACCGTGTGGAGCGAGTGCGTCATCGTTCCCTCATCCGGACTGTAGATCACACCGAACATGCCGGTCACCTTTTGAATGGCGGCTGGTGGGCCCGTGACGAGGTGCCAGGATGTGGCGTTCGCGTTCCAGATGCTGCCGTACTTGGCGAGGGCGTCCGGCTGATCGTGGATAGGGTCAAGAGTAACGGTCAGCAAGATGAGGTCATGCCCCATTCGTTCGCCGAATCGCTTCTGGAGCTGCCCAAAGTTGTTGGAGAGACGAAAGCAGAAATTTGGCAAGGGGCAGCGCGAGTAGACAAACGTCATCGCGACGACTTGTCCTGAAAACTGCGACAAGGCCACTTGCTGCCGATTCTGGTCGGTTAAGGAAAAATCCGGAACATGCTGGCCGACGCACAACGCGGATCCGGGATTCTTCGCCAGCACTTCTTGCAAGACAGCAATCCGGCCCGCCCCCTGCGGATCATTCTCCAGGCTTACGAATGGCCGGACGCGAACATTATCGGCATGGGAGGACTTGCCGCTCACGACCAGCGCGAAGTCGATCATCATGCCGGGAAGCAGCCCTTCAAGATCCCGGGCGTTGCGGACGGATAGCGGCATCACCATGGCGTCCATGAACCCCGGAATCTCTTGCATGGAGACAACGATCTCGCTGCGCTCCGGGCTGACTTTCAATACGATGCCTGCGCCCGCGTAGGTCTGCATTCCAGCGCCGGTCATCGCGACGGGCGCGAGAGCCGCGAGAGCCGCGACCACCGCGAATCCCCAGGCGAGGACGAGTGCCTTCCCTGTCATCCGATTAGTTTTGAGTGATTCGCGCATAGGGCCTATGCCATGGGCTTCAACTGCGGCAGCTTCGGCCGCGCCAAGGTCGTAAACTCGCTCGCGAACTCCTTGACCTCAATCACCTGGTCCGTCCGCACATTGTTAAACACTTGCCGGGTGTTGCTGGCCGGCCACCAGATTTCGATTTCGACAATCCGTGCCGCTGGGCCCAGTCCGATATGTTGTTGCAAGGGGCTCGCGCCGAACGACCCGCCGCTTCCCACGGTGCGGTAAATGAAGCGGCGCCCACGTCCCTTGTTCTCCAACGTGACTTTGATTCGCGACCCCATGCCCGCCCGGTTGCTCTTGACTCCCACCAGCTTTACCGTGACCCAGTTGTTGGCGTTGCCGGGATTCTTGAAGTAGCGGAAGACGTGCTCGTCGCCGGGTGTGGCGCCGCCGATCACCGTCAGCAGGTCTTGCTGGCCGTTGTTGCTCATGTCGGCAAAGGCAACGCCGTGGCCCTTGTGCAGTTCGCCGGTCCCGGAGGAAGCCGTGATGTCCACAAATCTCTTGCCTTCGTCGTTGCGCAGCAGCACGTTGGGCACGAGCGATCCGTAGGACGGGTTTCCGGTCCCGAGGTAAATATCGAGGAATCCGTCATTGTCCACATCGCCGAAATTGGCGCCCATGGGCAGAAAAACCTTGTCGAGGCCGACCTCAGCCGTAACATCGCGGAAGGTTCCGTTCCGCAGGTTCTTGTAGAGTTTCAAGGTCGCGGCGTTGTGGGGAAGCCCGAGATAGGTGCGGAGGTTCTCATCGACGGAGCCGGAGTAGTAACTGGTCACAAACAGGTCGGGCCAGCCGTCGTTATCGTAGTCGAACCACCAGGAGGCGAAACTGTGACCCAGGGGATCCTGGACGCCGGCCTCGCGCGCAACCTCTTTGAACGTGTTGTTGCGCTGGTTGTGGTAGAGGTAATTGCTGCTGCCGATGTTGGTGACGTAAAAGTCCACCCAGCCGTCGTTGTCGAAGTCGTCGGCCACCACCGATTTCGAGAAAGCGATCTGGTCGACGCCAGAGGAGGCGGAAATGTCCTCGAAGGTGCCGTCGCCTTTGTTCAGAAAGAGACGGCTGGGACCGTTTTCGTTGCCGATGAACAGATCCAGCAAGCCGTCATTGTTGATGTCGGCGAAAGCCACGGCTTGCGTGGCCATCAACATGTTTAGACCCGCTTGTTTGGTGACATCGGTGAAAGTGCCGTCGCCATTCCCGCGCAACAGCGTGAGCGGCAGTGGATAGAGCCATGCCCCGCGCGGAATCAGAACGTCCAGGCAGCCATCGTTGTTGTAATCGGCCTGAACGATGGTCAGTCCGCCCATCATGCCCGCGAGGCCGGCTCTCTCACTTTGATTGGTAAAGGTCCCGTCGCCGTTATTGTGAAAGTACATCATCGGTTGCTTGGGGTAGCGAAGGCCCCATTCCGACAGGACGACATCGAACAAGCCGTGATTCTCAAAATCGTCAACGATAATGCCACCGGCGTCCATGATGACGTTAAGCCCAGCCTGAGGGGCTACGTCAAAGAACCGGCCGACGTTTTGTTTCGACTGAAAGCCGTCGAGGGGGACGATGTATTGATGGGGAACCGCGGGAAAATTCTGGCCGAGCGTCATGCAGGATAAATTCAGCAACCACTTCGCCTCAAGGTCGTCGGGGTTTTGCTTGAGGTACTTCAGGAAGTATTCGACGGCTTTCTCGGAGTCGGCGGGCTTGGAGTAGCGCAGCGTCGGCGGCATCGGGAAGAGGCACTGGTCGCCGGGGATGAGGTACATGCCGTTGTCCATCTCGGATTTGTGCAGGTAGGCGATGGCCAGAACCTCTTCCAGGCGATTGGCCATCTTCGGATCGGCCGTCTCGGTTATTTGATAGCAATACAACCACTCGTTAATCGCCGGCTCCATGTCTCCCTGAAAAGCATAGAGTTGGGCAAGAAGATAGTGAGCCGTCATGGACTTGACGGGGGGCAAGGGCTCTGGATTCGCGGGGTCCAGCATTTTCTGCAGTTGCTTTAACGCGCTGTCAATACAACGCCGGTGAAGCTGTGAGGCGGTCACGGGGTTCAGATCCCACGCCCAGTCCTTGGGCTTGCCTGGGGTAGCCAGGAAGACGGTAAACGCATCCTCGAAAAAACCGTCGACGTCGGGTCCATAAATGACCGCGCCCGGGCCCGTAAGCGCCGTGAGTGAACTGGGATTCGCGCTCCCCACCCCCATGGCGTTGATCGTCTGGTCGCGCTTGAGGATGGCGTATCCCTCGGGAATCTTAATCACCGGGCTGAAATCCCCAGGGCTGATCGTTTTCAAAGCGTCCCGTAGTTCCGGCCGCAAGCCGGCGGGATCGATGGTTCCGAGAAAACCTCCCTGATCAGCGGTGGGGTCTACGGACTTTTCCACGGCGAGCACCGCGAAGTCTTCGCCCTTCTTCAGCCGGTCGAGGATCTGCTGGGCCCCATTCTGGGATTCCACCACGATGATGCGGAGCGGAATCTTGGTAGCTGGTTCGGTTTGGGCGCTCTGGGGCGACGGCTCGGACAAGAGTACCTTGCCGGGAAGGCTCATTGCGCCTCCCAGGGCGAGCGCCCCCCTCGAAATGAGCGAGCGCCGACTCAGCTTATTCGCGGGCGTGGGTGGCATCGGCAATAGTCTCTATCCGACTCTACGTCTGGCGATAACATCTGTCAATGATGTGGAGTCGGCGATCCGAGTCCAATTGCCCTCAATCCGTGCGTATCGATGGACACGTTCTCCCCCCTGCGTCATCTCACCCCAATCGTAGTCCTATCTATAGGTTAGCAACTTGGCGACCAAACTCGGGGGTGGCGGGTGCGAGTTCTCCTCCGGGAGGGAATTTGAGGAAGATTCATTCTTAGGGCTTCCGGCGGGCGGACATCCTGCCCGCTTATTATTGGCAGGAGCGGGACGCTCCTTCCACCCTTATGACAGAGCCGGCAGGATGCCCGTGCCGCGTCACTTAAGCATGGCCACCAATACCGGATCGAGTGCCCACACTGGTGTGATCGACACCGGAGCGGGCAGGATGCCCGTGCTCCCAGCCCTACCGAGATTTGTAGAGTTTCAGAAATAATATATGAAATCCCATACAGCACGCCCCCTCTCGGCCGCTTTTTCTATAGCCTAATAGTTGCAAATAAAGAGGTTAGCTTGCTAATAGAAAACTCTTATATTGGTAATATATTTGCACTAGTGCTGGACGGCTTTGAGTAATCTCGCGAATACACAGTAAGGTAATTTCACCAGGCAAGTTGATCCCAAAGGGGGGACAAAAATGAGTAGAATGCACCTTCCGCGTGCAGGCTATGGATTGATTGTTTCTGGGATGCTGCTTCTGGCGCCGATGTCCGCCTGGGCGCAAACCGGGGTTCTTGGCACGCTGACCGGAGTCATAACGGACGCCTCCGGTGCGGTGATTGCCGATGCGGCAATCACGGCAACAAACACTGGAACTCAACAGACAGCAAAGACGGCCACGAACCCGTCAGGGAACTTCGTGCTTCCCAACCTTCCCGCTGGCGACTACGATGTGCGGGCGGAGAAGCAAGGGTTTGAAGCATGTGAAAACAAAGGCGTACACCTTGACCCCGCGGCTTCGGTTCAAGTGAGCTGCGCGATGAAGATTGGTCAAGTCACGCAAACAATCGAGGTTCAGGCCCCGACCGTGCAAGTCCAGACGACCGACTCCAAGGTAACCCGTACGGTCGACTCGACGCAGATGACGGACTTACCGGTCAACGGGCGCAACTTCGTCAGCCTCCTTGGCCTGCAGCCTGGAGTCGTCCAGAGCTTTTCGTTCAACAGCTTCCAAGCCATGAGCCTTTTCGCTTCACAATGCACACAGGTTAATGGTTTAACGGGTGAATCGAACAACCTGCTGATTGACGGAACGCCCTCGACGCGTACCCGCGCCAACGGCGCAACCGTTGCCATGCCCAGCATGGATTCGATCTCCGAAGTCAACATCGTCACCACCGGATACATGCCCGAGTATTCCCGCGCGGCGGGTGGGCAGTTTGCTGTGAATTTGAAGTCCGGTGGCGATAAGTACCACGGGACAGTTTACGAGTTCATCCGCAATAGCTCGATGGATGCTCGCAACTTCTTTTCTTCCACGATCCCGGTCTTGGATTTCAACGACTTCGGGTTCACCATTGGTGGCCCGATGATCCCGAAACACCACAAACTCTTCTTCTTCCTCTCGGAGGAATGGAATCGCGAGGTCAACGGCAACACTTGGACGGGCACTGTGCCAACGATGGCGGACCGTGAAGGAAATCTGAGCGGTTATTGCGCGGTCTTTACTTCGAACTGCCCCACGGTTCCCGCGTATTTGAATGGTCAAAACATCGGTGGTGAAGCACTGGTTGCAGGCCAGCCGTTCCCGGGCAACATCATTCCTTCTGCACTGTTTAGCCCCAACGGCTCGGCGCTGACCAACTTTTACCTGACACCCAATACTCCCACCCAAAGCAATCCCGCGTATGCTTACGAGGGCGGCTATAACTTCAACACCCTTTACAACAACTTCGCCAACACCCACATGACCTCGGTGAAAGGCGACTATATCATCAACGATAGGAACCACTTGGCCGTTTCCGTTCGCCATTACCTCTCACCTCAGGGTAGCGCAGTGAACGGATCTGGCGCCAGTGCTCCACTCATCAGCCAAGGGTACCTCTGGCCCAGCCGCGGCGGTTCGATAGATTACACGACAACCTTCAGCCCCACGTTACTCAATGACTTCTCGGCGGGCGCCAATGAGGATATCAATCACATCCAATTGACGCCGGGTCCTGGTGGAAACGGGCTGGATCGCACTTCGCTCGGCATCACCTTCCCCTACATCATCCCTGGTGGGGAAGCCAGCAAGGATATTGCCGGCAAGATCCCGACGCTTGAGCTCAGCGGTTTCGACACGGTGAACGGTCAGGCGTATCCTTCCGGCAGCATCGGGCACGTCTATGACATGCAAGACGTTCTTACGAAAATCAAAGGCAATCACACCATCAAGATGGGGGTGTGGTGGGAACACGATGGCGAGAACGATCACGACCAAGTGCGCGTTTCACCCGGCGGCGGTGTGGGCAACAATCTGAACGGGACGTTCGAGTTTGCGGCTTCGGCGAGCAACACCAACACCACGGGTTCGCCCCTGGCCGACGCCCTGCTCGGCAACTTTGACGATTACTCCGAACTCGGCTGGCGCAATCAAACCCCCTGGAGAGCCCACCAGGTTGGTTTCTTTGGTCAGGACAGTTGGAAGATCACGCCGCGATTGACCATTCAGGGTGGTATGCGGTGGGATGTGTTCGAGCCTTACGACAGTAAGTGGAACAACTTCGCCATGTTCCAGCCCTTTGCCTACTCCAACTTACCCGGCGTCGCGCAGGTCGTCGATCCCACCACCGGGTTCATCGTGGGAGGCAACCCTTACAACGGGATCGTTGTTCCCGGCACGGGAATTCCCAATGATGCCGCTGGGCACTTTGCGGTTTTGGGCCAACATCTAACCACGTCCAACATTGGCGCCATCAACCAAGAGTTGCAGTACTACGGCATGGCGCGCGGCCTGTCCAATTCGATCATTGGAACGCGCTGGGACAACTTCCAGCCCCGCTTGGGCTTTGCCTGGGATCCGAAGGGTGACGGCAAGAGTTCAATTCGCGCCGGCGCTGGCATCTTCTACAACCACAACACCCTCAGTGACGTAACTCTGGAAGGCGGCGTGACCCCCTACCAGTTGGCTGAGGAAGTTACCAACGGCTTGGCGGATTGCCCCGGTTCGGCCGTCACTGCCATGAGAACCTGTGCGACGGCGGGCGCGACCGCTCCCAACCTGCCTATCCCCATGACCGGCAATGACTTGAAGAACGATACGCCGGTCGTCTATTCGTGGAACTTCACCGTGGAGCACATGTTCTTCAACAACACCCTGGTGAGCGTCGGTTACGTGGGCAATCGTTCCGCTCACGATCCCATCAATGCCGATTTGAACCAACCGGCCCTCGGGACCTTTACCAACCCCGCCAACGCCGCCTTCAACAGTGACTATCTGCGGCCTTTCCCCGGCATCGGCGGCGACTTGACCACCGAGCAAGAGGGCCAATCCAAATACGATGGTTTACAGGTGGCCGTGCAAAGGCGCCTCACCAAGAGCTTGCAGTACAACGTGTCGTATACCTACTCCAAAGCGTTTGACATGGCGGACAATATCTACGCCGTGGTGGACGATACCTACAACCCCAAGTACAACTGGCAGCTTGCCGGGTTTAACCAGACCCACAATTTGACCACCACTTGGGTTTACACCTTACCGTTCTATCGACACGCATCAACTTGGTATGGCAAGGCGGTCGGCGGCTGGGAGCTGTCCGGAGACCTCGCGCTCTTGAGCGGGTTCCAGGATAGCATCGGCGCCAATGGCGACGTGCTCGGGAACGGTGTTACGGACGTCGGCCAGGGCGAGTACGCGGGCGTTTTACCCAATTGCCACTATCGCGGCAGCCGCACGATTTCTCAATTCTTTAACACCGCGTGCTTCTACCAGCCGGGGCCGGGGGCGGCGGGCATAGGTGGCTATAGCACGCTTTTCGGCACTGCGGCACCGAACGCCATCGAGGGTCCAGGAATCGATAACCTCGACCTCGCTCTGCTGAAAAATGGCCCGATTACCGAGCGGATTAAGTATCAGTTCCGCGCGGAATTCTTCAACATCCTCAACCATCCGTCGTTTACCGGAATCGACACCACAGTGACGGACAGTACGTTTGGACAGGTGAACGGAGCCGACTCCCCGCGGAACATTCAGCTTGCTTTGAAGATTATATTCTAATGTTCTGTGGGCTTTGATTGTGCATTGACACGGGAGTGCGGATTCCCCCGAAATGCTCCGAACGTGGGGCAGCCCCAAGGGGAAAACGCACTCCCGGTTTTTTTTGGGCCCAACAAGAGCCATTCTTTAGCTAACCTTCCTCCCATGATCCGGCGCCAGGGTGGTATTCTCATCCTCATGAGTCAGTTCTGCGAGAGGGCAATACAGCGCGAGTACGGAATCGCCGAGCTACCCTTAATCGCCCTTCTGGCCACTATGACGTTGAGCACATCATTAACAGGGGCGGACAGCCGATGTGCATCGTGCCACCCTAAGGAAACCGCCGGATACGCTGCCACCCAGATGGCCCACTCTCTAGACGCGGTTACGCCCGAGCCAGCGGGGGAGTTTGTGCACTCGGCTTCGAAAACTCGTTTCTCTGTGCAGGCCGATTCGGGCGGCATGGTCCAGCGGCTGAAGCGGGAGGGATTCAGCGGCGCATATCACCCCGCTTACGCTATAGGATCTGGGACCCACGCAATCGCCTATCTTATCGATGTCGCTGGCCACTTGTTTCAGTCGCCGATCTGCTACTACCCACAGCGGGGCTGGGACATGGCGCCAGGCTATGAGAATAATCAAGCACCGGACTTTCTGCGCCCCATCACGGCTGACTGCGTGTCTTGCCACGTCGGCAAAGCTCGTCAGGTTGCACACAGTTTGAATCGCTTCGAGGAGCCCGCGTTTGTGGCTGAAGCCATCACGTGCGAGCGCTGCCATGGGCCGGTGGAGGAGCACCTGCACCATCCGGTGCCCGGAAGCATCATCAACCCGGCCAATCTCGCTCCGCGCCCCCGCAGCAGCGTTTGCGAGCAATGTCACCTGAGCGGCGAAGCGCGCATCGCCAATCCCGGCAAGACGATCGGCGACTTCCGCCCGGGAGAAGATTTGGAAGACGTTTTCTCGGTGTATGTCTTTCCCGACTCACTCGATCCGGCTCGCCCGGCCGGACTCAAGGTAATTAGCCAAGCCCAGCAACTCGCGCTCAGCACCTGCGCGCGGATGAGCAATGGCCAGCTTTGGTGCGGCACCTGCCACGATCCGCACCAGCAGCCGGTGGATTCCCAGGCTTGGTTCCGCAGCCGGTGCCTCTCCTGCCACGGCACGGCGCTCCTGGAAAAGCATCCCAAACCGAGCGACGATTGCGTGGGCTGCCACATGCCACATCGGCCGGTATCCGACGGTGGACACACGGTGTTCACGGACCATCGAATTGCCCGCCGCCCCCCTGCCGAAAACGTCAGCCCTCAGATCAGCGAACCCGCAGCGCTCGTTGCCTGGCACGAACCCGCAGGCGCACTCGCGCAGCGCAACCTGGGGCTGGCGGAGATTGAGGTCGGCGAGAAACGGAAGAACTTCGCGATGGTGGCGCAGGGAGCGAAACTGCTGATGGAGTACTCGTCGAGTTTTTCCAATGATCCCGCGATGCTAACAAGCATCGGTCAGGTGATGCTGGGCCTTCACGATGACAAGGAGGCAACAGCCGTGTTCGAACGGGCGATTCAAGCCGAGCCCGACAATCCCGCCAATTACCTCCATCTCGCGCTCGCCTGGAAAGATGCCAAGGAGTTTCAGCCGGCGATTGAGAATCTCGAAAAGGCTCTGCGGCTTGACCCCATCGTCGAGCAGCCGTACTTGGAACTCGCCGAGATTTATTCGGCCGAGCACCAGCCGGAGATGGTCCGTCAGACTTATCGGCGGTTTCTCAAGGCTTTTCCGCAAAGCCTTGAGGCCCAGAAAGACGTGGAGGCCTCGACATCACGATAATCCCGTATAATTGGGTCGAGCGCCTTGGCCCATGCGAAGGCTGCACGGCCAAACGCCAGGATTCAACTTTCACACGAGCAGAACGCGGGAAAAGGATTTTGCCTGACAATGCGATGCTCACGCCGGAGCTTGCTCAAGTCCTCTGCGGTTTTGTTTGGAGCAAATCTCACTGAGGCTCTCGCCACTCCCGTCGCGAGTTTGGCGGGCAGTCCGCTCATCCAAGCGCATACGTCAGCGGCCACTGATGCAGGAGTGCCGGTGACGTTCGTCGACGTCGCAGCGCAAGCGGGTCTGGTCATTCCGAACGTTTGGGGCGGGGTTCGGGAGAAGAAGTACATCATCGAGACGAAGGGCAGCGGCATCGCCTTCTTTGATTACGATAATGACGGCTGGCTGGACATCTACCTTACCAATGGCATGAGGTTAGGGGAAACCTACGAATCCGGGAAAGCGCCCACTTCACATCTTTACAAGAACAACCGGGATGGCACGTTTACCGATGTCACCGAGCGCTCTGGCTTGGCCCGGACGGGTTGGCAAACCGGCGTCTGCGTTGGGGATTATGACAACGACGGCTGGGATGATCTGCTTTGCTGCTTTTGGGGTCATAATATCCTGTTCCATAATAATGGCGACGGAACTTTTACGGATGTGACTCACAAGGCGGGGCTGTACGAGGACCGAGTGCGCTGGGGCACGGGGTGTACCTGGCTGGATTATGACCGTGACGGCTTTCTGGACTTATTCGTAGCCAACTACATTAACCTGGAGTTGGAAAACCTCCCGGGCATGGTCGGCCAACGAGGCGCGTGCCAATGGCACGGAGTCCCCGTGCTTTGTGGTCCGCAGGGCCTGCCTGCCGGAACGAACAGCCTCTACCACAATAACGGCGACGGCACCTTCACCGACGTCAGCGAGAAGGCAGGCATTCACAAACCCGGACCCCGGTACTCCATCACCGCGGTTTCCTACGACTTCGATAACGATGGGTGGCCCGACATTTACGTGGCGGTCGATACCCAGGCAAGCTTGCTGTTCCACAACAACCACAACGGAACCTTTACCGAACAGGCCGTCATGGCGGGTTGTGCGCTGAGCGAGGATGGACTCGAGCAATCGGGTATGGGCGTGGGTGTGGACGACTACGATTGCGACGGATTTCTCGACATCGTGAAGACCAACTTCATCAACGATTCGATCGACCTCTATCACAACAACGGCGACGGCACTTTTACCGAGGTCAGCAACGCCGCAGGCGTCGGAATGATCACCAAGTATGTCAATTGGGGGGCGGGTTTCGTCGATTTCGACAACGACGGCTGGCCGGATATTCTGTACGTGACCGGTCACGTATACCCCGAGGTCGAGCAGGTCGGCGAGCCGTTCAAGACCCCGCGCATGGTCTATCGCAATCTCGGTAATGGAAAGTTTGCCGATGTTTCCGCGCAATTGGGACCGGGGATTGCCGAGCGCTTCTCGAGCCGCGGCTGCGCCTTCGGTGATTTTGACAATGACGGCGATGTGGACGTGCTCGTCCTGAACCTCAATGACCTGCCGTCACTCTTGCGCAACGATGGTGGAAACAAAAACAATTGGATCAAGATCAAGCTGGTGGGATCCAAGTGCAACCGTACCGCCATCGGTGCCCGCATACGAGTGGTGACCGGACAGCACGCGCAGACCAATGAGGTCGCAAGCGGTACCAGCGTGATGTCACAGAACGACCTGCGCGTGCATTTTGGCTTGGGACAGAGAAAGATGGTCGACTTAATCGAAGTGACGTGGCCCACGACCCAGAAAGTCGAACGGTTCACGAACGTCAAAGTGAACCAGACAATCACAGTCAAAGAAGGTTCAGGCATTGTCTGAATTCGAAACACCGGAGAAAGATTCATGATTTCCCAAGTGGGCCGCTGGTTTGCCGTCGTCGGACTGCTTTGCATTTATTCTATGTCGTCGCCAATGGCCCGCGCGCAATCTTCCGGCCCCTGGCCGCCCCAATCACCGCAGTATCGATTCCATATGATCGGGAACTCCCACATTGACGCCCCTTGGCTCTGGCCGTGGCAGGAGGCGATGTCGGTGGTCCACAGCACGTTTCAGTCGGCGCTCGACCGCATGAACGAGTACCCGGACTTTACCTTTACCGCGAGTTCGGCGCAGTTCTATGCCTGGATCGCGGCAACCGACCCGGCGATGATGGACGAGATTCGCAAGCGCGTCGCCGAAGGGCGGTGGGATGTCGTGGGCGGATGGTGGATCGAGCCCGACGTCAACATCCCCAACGGCGAGTCGCTGGTCCGCCAGGGTCTGTACGGCCAGAGGGAACTCGAGCGGTTGTTCGGCCATCCTGCAAAACTTGGCTACAATCCAGACGCCTTCGGCCAGACGGGGACCCTGCCGCAGATTCTCAAGCTCCAGGGCATGCGCGGCTATGTTTTCAAGCGCCCGATGGCTCCCGACAAGAAACTCGCCGGAGATTTGTTCTGGTGGGAAGGCCCGGACGGGTCGCGTGTCCTCGCTTATCGAATCCCGCTTGATGCCGGATTTGAAGACCACTTGCCCTATTGGGTCCGCCAGTTCATCACCAAGCTGCCTGAACCCACTAAAGACCTGATGATCTTCTATGGCGCCGGGGACCATGGCGGAGGACCCACGAAGGTCCTCATCCAGTCGATTGTGGATATGCAGAAGCAACCCGGCGCGCCCGCCATTCTTTTCAGCACCCCGGACCGCTATTTTGATGAGGCGATCAAGCTCGATAATCTTCCCGTCGTACCCGATGAACTTCAGCACCATTCCGTGGGCTGCTACACAGCAGAGTCGGAAATCAAGAAGGACAACCGGGTGACGGAGGCGGCACTGGATACGGCCGAGAAGATGGCTTCACTGGCTCACGCGGTGGCAGGGTTCGATTACCCCCAGGACGAATTGACGGCGGCCTGGAAGAAGGTGCTGATGATGCAGTTTCACGACACCATGTCGGGCACAGCGCTTCCGGAAGAGTACGTGGTGTCGCGGCACGCTTACGGGTACGCGCAGGAAGTGGCGGACCAAGCCACCAACCTGGCCGCGCAGAAGATCGCGTGGCAGATTCCCACCCAGGACCCGGCGTCGGAATACCTCGTGGTTTTCAATCCCCACGCCTGGGATGCGACGCTGAATGTTGAATACGACATGGGTTGGGACGACTGGACAGGGCGAGAGGTCAACTCACCGCTGGAAGATGACCGCGGCAATCCGGTACCCCACCAATGGGCGCAGGCGACCACCGTCTACGAACGACGAGGCAGGCTGGTGTTCTGCGCTGCGGTTCCGGCCTTCGGCTACCGGCAATTTCGACTGCGCAAGGCGGTAAAAGTTCCCGCAGCGGCTTCGGCAGTCCACGCAACGGAACGGGGGATGGAGAACGAACATCTTCGAATCGCCTTCGCCGACGATGGAACGCTCTCGATCTACGACAAGGACAACGGAGCGGAGGTCTTTCGCGGTGGCAAAGGGGGCGCGCGCGCCGTCGTGCTGGACGATCCCAGCGACACGTGGAGCCACGGGGTCCGCGCCTACACAAAGGAACTGGGGGCGCTTAGCGGCGCTAGTTTCCACGTGCTCGAGAACGGCCCGTTGCGAGCGATGGTGCGCGTGCGAACGAGCTACGGGGCGTCGTCGCTTCAGACCGATTGGCTGCTCTACGCCGGCGCGCGCACCCTGGAAGCGCGCGCGAATCTCGACTGGCACGAACACCTGAAGATACTCAAACTCTCGTTCCCCGTGGATGTTGAGAATCCCCAGCCAACCTACGAAACGGCTTACGGCTACATCAAACGCAAGGCCGAAGGGGACGAAGATCCCGGGCAGCGGTGGATCGATCTTTCCGGCAACCGCGCGGGAAAGCCCTACGGACTCGCCGTCATCAACGACGCGAAGTACGGCTATAGCGTGCAGGACAACGACATGCGCATTTCCATCGTACGCGGAGCGGTCTACGCTCAGCACGAACCGGCCAAGCTCGAACGGGGAGGCGAATACCTCTGGCAGGACCAGGGCGAGCAGACATTTCGTATGTTGCTGGCGCCCCACAGTGGGACGTGGCAGGACGCGGGCCTTGTCCGTCAGGCGGAGGAGTTCACGGCGCCCGCGCCGGTCTTCTACCAGGGCATCCATCGGGGAACGCGGCCGCTTTCCGCCTCGTTTCTGTCCGTCGACGTGCCGAACGTGGTAGTCTCGGTGGTCAAGAAAAGTGAGGATGGGGACGACCTGATTGTCCGTTGTTACGAGACCGCTGGCCGCGCGACGACGGCGAATCTCGACCTTAGGCTCGTGAACCGGCAGTGGACGGGAACATTCCATCCCCTCGAAATCAAAACTCTCCGCGTGCCGCGCAACGGAGGCGAGATTCGGGAAGTCAACGCGCTGGAAAAGTGAAAAATATAGTGGTCCAAGAAGGCATTAGGATGGTTCAAAACTGCTCGCGAGAGTATAATTCCCGGCGGTACTTTGCGCAGGGATGACAGGTGGAAGTGCACGTCCATTTATACTCGTTAAACAAACCAGGAGATCTCCAATGAGGGTTTCGAAGAACTGGCAATTTCTGAGACTTAAGATGCCGATTTTGAACATCAGCCTGGTTGCAATTGCACTGTCCGGGCTCTTAATCGGCGTGTTTAATGGCGCGCAGGCAAGCGCGCAAACGGCGGAGCAGGCGGCGAGCATCGTCAAATCTCTTAGCGGCGGCTCCCAGACAGTGGTTGAGCGGCTGAGCGGGCTCAACCGGCTGCCGGCGGAAGAGTGGCGATATCACGCGGGCGACCTCGCCCATGGAGAATCGCCGACCTTGGATGATTCGTCGTGGCAATTGATGAAGCCGCGGATGGAAGGCTCGAAGGATGCCGTGTGGTTCCGGAGGTGGATCGAGGTTCCCCGAAGCCTGCATGGCTACGACCTGACGGGCGCACGAATCTGGTTCAATTTCGAAGCCGACGCCAATGGCCCGATGCCGGAGATTATCTATTACAACGGCCGCCGGGTGGCGATGGGCGATGACCTGGAACCAATTGTTCTCTTCGATTCGGCGAAGCCCGGTGACAAGGTGCTGGTAGCGGTCAAGCTGCTCCACACGGTGGACAGCAAGACATTCGCGGGCACGGAGCTTAAGATCGACTTCGCGGAGAACCGCCCGAATCCCGAGGACCTCCGGCTGGAGATCCTGTCTACGACGCTGCTAATTCCCGGCTATTCAAAGGACGTGGCAGCAGACACGTCGACCTTGGAAAAGGCCATCGGGTCGGTCGACCTAGCGGCGCTGGACGCGAAAGATCAGGCCAAATTCGACTCATCGCTGAAGCAGGCCCAGGGGACCCTCGAAGGCCTGAAGCCGATGCTCCAGCAAATGACTCTGCACCTAACCGGAAACTCCCATATCGACGCTGCATGGCTGTGGCCGTGGACCGAGACCGTGGACGTCGTAAGAAGAACGTTCGGCACGGCGCTCCAGTTGATGAACGAGTATCCGGATTACACCTACACCCAATCCGCCGCGCAATATAACGCGTGGATTGCGGATAAGTATCCGCAGATGAACGATGAGATCAAGCAGCGCATCAAGGAAGGCCGCTGGGAGATCGTCGGCGGCATGTGGGTGGAACCCGACCTGAACATGCCCGACGGCGAGTCGCAGGTTCGTTCCCTCCTTGTGGGCAAGCGGTGGTTCCAAAAAGAATACGGTGTGGATGTTCGCATCGGCTGGAACCCGGACTCGTTTGGCTACAACTGGCAACTGCCCCAAATCTACAAGCGCTCGGGCGTCGATTACTTCGTGACTCAGAAGATGGTGTGGAATGACACCAACCAGCTTCCTTTCAAACTGTTCTGGTGGGAGTCGCCGGATGGCAGCAAGGTTCTGACCTATTTTCCCCACGATTACGCCAATAACGATCTGAACCCGGTGCGTCTCTCCGCCGACTTGGCCACCGCACATGAGCGGGCGCCGGGCATCATGGAGATGATGGACCTTTATGGTATCGGCGACCACGGCGGCGGGCCGACGCGGGCCGTTCTGGACGAGGGCACGCACTGGATGCAACCCGACAAGGTTGTGCCCAAGATGAAGTTCGGGACCGCGCAGAGCTACTTCACCGGGGTCGAGAGCAAGGTTGCGCCGGATTCCCCTGTGTGGGATTACGATTCTATCGCCAAAGGATATAAGCCTCCCGCGACACCTCCCGACGGCCAAGTCGCAATTCCGACGTGGAAAACGGAGATGTATTTCGAGTACCACCGCGGTGTGATGACCACCCAGGCCAACCACAAGCGCAACATGCGCGAGAGCGAAGAGTGGACGTTGAATGCGGAGAAATACGCTTCTTTGGCGTGGCTGGATGGTAAGCACTACCCGGCGAACGAGCTGACGGAGGCGTGGAAGAAGATTACGTTTAACAATTTCCATGACCTGGCGGCGGGTTCGGGAATCGGCATCATCTATAAGGAAGCCCAGGAGGATTTCAATCAGGTTCACTGGGCCACGAACGAGGTTTCGCAGAAGGCCCTGAAGGCCCTGGCGGCGGGAGTCAATACGCAGGTTGCGGCAGGCGTGCCCGTGCTGGTCTTCAACCCCCTGGCTTGGGAGCGCTCCGGATCGGTAAGGGTGGACGTGCAGATGGCGGGGCCGACCGCTGGCGGCGTCAGCGTCCTGGACCCAGCAAACCGCGTGGTGCCATCGAGGGTCCTCGAGGGCGATCCCAAAACGAACAGCTATCGCCTGCTGGTCTCGGTGAAGGACGTGCCATCGCTCGGATACAAGGTTCTGCACGTCGTTCCAGGCGCGAAGCCGTTCGCAAGCGATTTGAAGGTCGAAGGCTTGACGCTCGAAAATTCCGCTCTTAAGGTCACGGTCGACAAGCAAACCGGTTGCATAACCAGCCTCTATAACAAGAAGACGAACTTCGAGGCGCTGGCGCCCGGCGCTTGCGGCAATCAGTTGCAAACCTTCCATGATTTGCCGAAAGAATACGACGCGTGGAACATTGATCCCGGCACACTCGATCACGTCATTCCTATTGACCAGGTTGACTCGGTCGAGCTCACCGAAAAGGGGCCGCTGCGCGCCACGATTCGCGTGTCGCGCACGTGGCAGAGCTCGAAGTTCGTGCAGGAGATCTCGCTGGATGCCGGCGCGGACCAAGTGGATGTGGCGAATGACATCGATTGGCATGAAACCCACGTGCTGCTGAAGGCCGCGTT
>CAZCVY010000130.1:0-18580 GCA_964501985.1 uncultured Acidobacteriota bacterium
AAATTCGGAATCCGCTCGCGAGCTTGGAGCTCTTCGCCGGCCTCCTTTCCGATGCCACAAGGACCCAGCCGGTCATGCATCAATGGGTCGATCATGTTCAGGCGGGTCTTCGGACGCTGTCCGCCACGGTTAATAACATTCTTCAGTTTCATAACTCGCCCCCCACGGAATTTGCCTCGGTCAACATCGTTCGGCTTATCAAAGAGACCCTTGAGTTTCTTCAGCCGCTGGCCCGGCAGAAGCGGATCGAGCTGCTTTTGTCATGTTGCCATCCCGATATCTATATCCCCGCCGACCCCCACCGGCTCCAACAGGTGTTTTTCAATCTCGCACTCAACGCGTTTCGAGTTATGGCGCGCGGTGGCACTCTCAGCGTGAGAATCATGTGGTCCGCTGAGGCTCCGGATAAAACCCTGGTGATTGAGTTTCAGGACGAGGGTCCGGGGATCGCTGAACAGGACTTGGACAGGATCTTCCAAGCGGGATTCACGACGCACGCTGGGAGTCCCGGACTCGGGCTTGCCGTGTGCAAGAAAGTTGTCGAGCAGCACCGCGGAAATATCCGCGTAGAGAGCAAGGTGGGAGAAGGCGCCAAATTCCTGGTGTCCCTGCCGGCACTTGGAGAGGCCTGATGAATCGCGTACTGGTTGTCGACGACGAACCCGCGATGTGCGCTGCGCTGGAAGCAAGTTTTTCTCATAACGGTTGGAAGGTGGAAACCGCATCGGGAACACGCGAGGCGCTTGAACGCTTTCGATTACGGCCATGCCCGCTGGTGATCACCGATATGCGTATGCCGGACGGTGACGGGCTGAAAGTCATGTCAGGAATTAGGACCCTCGCGCCGGAGACCGCAGTCATATTTTTGACCGCATATGGCAGCGTGCCGGAGGCAGTAAGAGCCATGAAAGGTGGCGCCTGCGATTATCTCGTCAAGCCGATTTCGTTCGACCAACTGCACGAGGCGGCTCAACGGGTTCTCAAAATGGATTGTGGCCGGGCCCGCGAGACTGAGAGTGGAATCGTTGGAGACTCCGTGCCCATTCGGAGGTTGATGGAGCGCGCAAGGCAGATTGCCAAGACCGATGTTGACTTGCTACTCGAAGCTGAGAGCGGTACCGGCAAAGAACTTTTCGCCCGAATGATTCATGAATCGAGCCGGCGGCGAACCGGCCCGTTTGTCGCGGTCAACTGCGCGGCATTTCCCGACACGCTGCTCGAGAGCGAGCTGTTTGGCTACATGAAAGGGGCGTTCACGGGCGCCACCAATTCCCACACGGGCAAGTTTGAACTGGCCCATCGAGGGACGCTGCTGCTGGACGAGGTCTCCGAGATGCCGTTGCAGCTCCAGCCGAAACTTCTCCGGGTTCTGCAGCAGCGGGAAGTCGACCGCCTGGGCGACCGAAACCCGATAAGCATCGACGTCCGTGTCATCGCCACCACGAACCGGGATCTCGCACTCACCGTCAAAGAGGGGAAGTTCCGCGCCGATCTCTACTATCGGTTGAATGTTGTGGCCTTGAACATTCCCCCGCTGCGCGAGAGAAAAGATGATATCCCGGCTTTGATCGAGCATTTCGTCCGCAAGTACTCCACGGGCGAGCCGGCAGTAGAGTTTTCACCGGAAATCATGGAGTGCATCCTTGCGCATGATTGGCCGGGAAACATCCGCGAGCTTGAGAACATCGTCCGGCGCATTCTTGCCTTGGCGGTCAGTCCCATAGCAGGCGTCGATCTCCTGGAAGGCACGACCCTCACGAAGCCGGAAGCCCTTCCGACGCCCATGGAACTGGGCGCCTCGCTGCAAGAAATGGAAAGGCAGATGTACGTGCGGGCGCTCGAGGAGACCGACGGAAACCGGACGCACGCTGCGGAACTGCTGGGCGTGAGCGTCCGAACCGTGCGGAATAAGGTCCGAGAGTTTGGCATCCCCGCCAGGAGGTATGCATGAGCTGGATGGAAACCCCTCTTTTGCAACGTATGGAGCGCTTTCTCGACATGGCATCGGTCCGGCAATCGCTGGTGTCAAGCAATATCGCGAACGTGGACACGCCCGGTTACCGGACGCGCGACATCGATTTCGAGAAGGAGATGCAACGAGCCTTCGCGGCTCCGGACTCACCTCCTGAACCGAACGTCCGGGAGATTCATGGCTTGATCGAACGCCCCGATGGCAACAATGTGAGCATTGACCGTGAGACGATGCTTCTCGCCCAAACCCAGCTCCAGTTTCAGACGGGCATCGCCCTGCTGAAGTCGGAATTCAAGCGCCTCACGACAGCGATTACGGAAGGGAAATCCTAACATGAACTTATTCGGAATTCTTGATGTGAGCGGGTCTGCACTCGACGCTGAAAGGCAGCGCGCGGAAATTGTGACGAGTAACTTGGCGAATGCCGAAACCACCCATACCGCACAGGGTGGGCCATACCAAAGGCAATTGGTGGTCTTTGGAACACGGAAGCCAAAGCTTTCGCTCTTTGGGCAGGTTTTCAATGGATCCCACAAGCAGAACGCCCAGGGGGTTCGTGTGGAGCGTATTGTTGTCGATCCCACACCGCCACTACAAAGGTTCGAGCCCTCCCACCCCGATGCGGATAAGCAAGGCTATGTCTCCTATCCCGTGATCAATCCCATTGAGGAAATGGCCAACCTCATGGAAGCGGCGCGCGCCTACCAATTGAATGTGGCAGCCATACAGGCGACGAAGGGCATGATAACCGCATCGCTGGATATTCTTCGCTAGTCATTAGAAATCGAGGTCTCACGACGATGTCAGCTGGCATTTCAGGTGTGAACAATCTCGGTCAGAATCTGGGCGTGAGTGGCACAACGTCGCCTGCCTCCGAAGGAAAGACGGATTTTGGCCAAACTCTGCAAGAAACGATGAAAAAAGTTGAGGACCTCCAGACGGAAGCGGAAAAGCAAGTGGAGGGAATGGTGAGCGGCAAAGGCGCAGATGTCCATTCCGCCATGATCGCCGTCGAAAAGGCGGACCTGTCTTTTCAGTTGATGATGCAGGTCCGCAACAAGATTGTTGATGCCTATCAGCAGATTTCGCAGATGCCCTTTTAACAGGTAAAGGAAAATGGGTTCCAAACTCACCAAAACGATTGGGCAGAGCCAAGCCTTTCTTGCGGCGCTGAACCAAAAGCAGAAATTTGTCATGGGCGCGTCCGTCCTGGCAACACTTGGCATCCTTGTGATTCTGATGCATTTCATTGGAAATGGAGACCTCAGGATCCTTTACTCCGGCCTTCCCCCGGCGGAAGCGCAGGAAGTCGTCCGACGCCTGGGCGCAAAGGAGATCCCCTACGAGCTTTCGAAGGATGGAACATCAATCAGTGTCCCGGCCGGCCGGATCGACGAGGTACGGCTGCAACTAGCGTCGGAAGGGCTTCCCCGCAGTGGCCGTCAGGGCTACGAGATGTTTGACAAGCCAAATTGGATGGGTAGCGACTTTGCCGAAAAGGTGAATTTCCAGCGGGCTCTCGAGGGAGAGCTGGAGCGCACGATCCAGACGATCGATGAAGTGGAGGGTGTGCGTGTCCACCTGGTGATGCCACACGATTCCCTATTTACGGATCAGGAACGAAGTGCGAAGGCGTCCGTAGTCCTCAAACTCCGAATGGGACACATTTCTGATGAGAAAATCGACGCGATCACCAACTTGGTTTCAAGTGCCGTGGACAATCTCCAGCCGCAGGATGTAACCGTCGTCGACGCGGACGGGCAGGTGCCCCTGCTCTCGGGTGAAAATCGGCGCGGAGCCCCGAAAGACCCTAGCGGGCTCGAAGGTTCGTTGAATAACAAGTTGATTGCCACCTTAACCCCGGTGGTGGGAACAGGGAAAGTGAAAGCTGCCGTAAGCGTGGATTACGAGACTGGAAGTTCGGAAACCACGCAGGAGACCTACGATCCGAATGCCGTGGCCGTAGTAAATTCCCAGATCTCTGTGGAACGCCAAGGCGGTGATGACCAACAGGACCAAGGTGTCCCGGGGTCGGCGAGCAACGTTCCCGGTTCGACCGCGCAATCTGCCGCCAACCATTCCGCGACACAGACAAACCTTGCGGATAATGATATCCAGAGAACCGAGAATAAGACCTTCGCGGTCAGCAAGACCCTGCGGCACCTGACAGAGCCCTCTGGGACGATCAGGAAGATCTCCGCCGCGGTGCTGGTTGACGACGCGCTGGAAATGAGTACTGTCAACGGACAGAAAGTGCAAACGCGGCGCAAACGTACTCCCGACGAGATGAAGCAAATACTGGACGTGGCCACGATGGTAGTCGGCATCGATGCCACTCGCGGAGACCGGATCACCGTTCAGAACCTCTCTTTTGTCGCCCTTCCCAGCGACATCGAGATTCATCCCACTTGGGACAGGCGTGTTCAGCGGGTGATGCAAGATTGGTCCAGCCCGCTGAAGTATGTGGTTATTGGCCTTCTCTTTTTCTTTCTCTACTTCACGCTTCTACGGCCGCTCAAGAACCGGGTGGTAGCTTCGATGGCCGAGGGCAATCCTACGCTTACAGCGGGGCAGCGATCTGCCGGGTTACCCGGAATCGGAGCCACACCGGCAACCGGCGGGACGGAGAGTCCGGCGCTTGAGGATTCGTTCGCCGATCTCAGCCAGGAACTTGCCGATACAAGTTCGGACGTGAAGAGGGCCGTGGTGCTGAAGCGGCACTTGGTCAATAAAATCAAGACGGAGCCGGCCGCGGCAAGCCGTCTTGTCGAGAATTGGGTTCGACAGAGTGAGGTTTAGTCATGGGTGCTGCAGTTCAGTCCGCCGTTCCGCCGGTCATGTCTCCACCACCCTCGGGTGGCAAAAGAGAGCCACAGATCACTGGTCTGCGCAAGGCTGCGATTCTGATGGTTCTTCTCGGCGATGAGGCGGCCGCCGCGATCTATAGAAACCTCGGTCCCGCAGACATCCGCAGGCTAACCCAGGAAATCGCCGAAGTCGATGCGATCTCCCCGGATGAAGCTCTGCAAGTGTTGGAAGAGTATCGGCGATTGACCCAGAGCCAGCAATACGTTTCGCGAGGCGGCCCTGACTATGCCAACCGTCTACTGGTAAAGGCGTTCGGCGATGAAGGCGCGAAGGGGATGGCCACCCAAGTCCTTCAGGCCCAGGCCGCGAGCGGGGCGAGCTTAGACTCCCTGCAAAAAGTGGACCCTGAGCAGCTCGCGAAATTCGTTGTGGGTGAGCACCCTCAGACCATTGCTTTGATCCTGGCGCACCTTGGTGTGAAATCGGCGTCGTCGGTTCTGGTGTTGCTTCCGGAGAACGTGCGCGCAGACGCCATCAAGTGCCTCGCCCAGATGCAGCCCTTTTCCCCAGAAATGGTTAAAAGGGTCTCCCTGGTATTGCACAAGAAACTGGCCAAATTAGGTCAGGAGAGCCGGCGTTCCTACGGTGGCGTTCCCGCGGCAGCGGACATGCTGAATCGAATGGACCAGGAATCGAGCAAGCTCATCCTGCAATCCCTTCAGGGCAGCGATCCCGACTTGGCGGGAGCGATCAAGAACCAGATGTTTACATTTGACGATCTGGGCTCCGTCCTGGTCGTGAGTCTGCGCGAAATTCTGGGTCAGGTGGATAAGAAGGTCCTGGCCACGGCGCTCAAAGGGGCACGCGAGGACTTGCGCGCCACGTTCTATAGCGCGATGTCGTCGCGCGCGGCCGAAATGCTGCAAGAAGATATTGACGCCGTAGGCCCTGTCCGCCCACGTCAAGTGCAGGAGGCGCAGCAGGAAGTCATCGCCTTGGCGCGCAAGCTGGAAGAGGAAGGGAAGATCACACTGAAGGATGAGATCTTGAAATGACAGCAATGGCAAACAGTTTGTTTGACACTCTCGCCGGCCTGAGTTCCGAAGCGCAGCCGTTCAGTTATCGACCCGTCGGCGATATGCAAGGTGACCGCCTGGATGCGAAGGGTACGGAGCTGTTTTCCCAGGGAGAGCGGACATTACAGAAAGAGAATACTGAGGCCATTCGCCGGGCTCTCGAGGCGGACTTCCAGACCCGCGAAAAGCACGCCCGCGACCAAGGATTCAAGGAAGGACAGTCGGCGGTGAGAGCGGAGGTCGATCGAGAGGTTGCGGCGTTCCGCGACGCATTATCGCTCGCCCTGAAACAATTTGCTACCGAGCGGGAAGACTACTATCACAGCGTCGAAGGCCACGTTGTCAAGCTGGCTTTGGCAATCGCCCGGAAAATCCTTCACCGAGAAGCGCAGATTGATCCACTCTTGCTCTCCGGAGCGGTCCGAGTGGCCTTGGAAAAAGTCTCGTCCGCCACTCTCGTCTGCCTCTATGTCCACCCGGATCAGGTCCAAACCTGGAAGGAGTTCCTGGCTCGCCAGAACGACATCAGCCAAAAACCCGAGGTCTTGGGCGATCCGGCGGCCGTTAAGGGGCAATGCCGCGTTGAATCCAGTATCGGCAGTGCTGACCTGAGCCTCGAGAGCCAGATCACGGAGATTGAGCGCGGGTTCTTCGATCTGCTCGCCCAGCGGCCGGAAAAACCATGAAGGACGCCGCCGCACAGCTTACTCCCTACTTTCGGTCTGTCACCGACCGCAGCTCGACCCGATGGACGGGCCATGTGGTCAAGGTGATTGGGCACCTCGTGGAATCAGAGGGTCCCTCCTCCTCTCTGGGCGAGTGCTGTGAGATTCTGAGCTCCAGCGGCGTCGCCTTCGAAGGGGAGATTGTAGGCTTCCGCGGTTCAACTGTCCTGTCCATGCCTTTGAGCCCGCCCGACAGCGTCCGTTACGGCGATTCCATAGTAAGCTGGGGTGAAAAGCCTAGTATCCGGGTGGGAAGCGGTCTCTTAGGCCGTGTGATTGATGCCACCGGGAAGGCGATTGATTCCGGACCCGAATATTCAGCCCGTGAGCGGTGGCCCTTGCGCCGCACAGGCCCTCTTCCTCTCGATCGACAGCCCATCACACAGCCCCTGGGGTGCGGGATCCGCGCCATTGACGGATTTCTGACTTGCGGCCGTGGCCAGCGCCTAGGCATCTTCGGGGGAAGCGGCGTGGGGAAGAGCACGCTCGTGGGCATGATGGCTCGAGGGAGCGCCGCTGACCTGACGGTCCTAGCGCTCGTGGGCGAGCGCGGAAGAGAAGTGCGCGACTTTCTCGAGAATGCGATTGGCGAGGAGGGTAGGCGCAAATCCGTGGTCATCGTCTCCACCTCCGAACAGTCTCCTCTGTTGCGGATTCGAGCCGCGTTCGCCGCCACATCGATTGCCGAGTATTTCTGCGCGCAAGGGAAAAATGTCTTGCTCGTTGTCGACTCCTTGACGCGGCTGGCAATGGCACAGAGAGAAGTCGGGCTTTCTGCCGGTGAACCTCCCACTTCTAAAGGGTATACGCCCTCCGTGTTTACGCTGCTTGCCCAACTCATCGAGCGCGCGGGAAGTTTCAATGGGGGGAGCATTACCGCCTTTTACAGCGTCCTGATGGAAGGTGATGATCACCAGGATCCTATTGTCGATGCAGTGCGGTCCCTTCTGGACGGACATATCTTCTTAGACCGCCGCCTCAGCGCCGAAAACCACTACCCGCCAATCTCGATCCTGGACAGCCTGAGCCGCTTAATGCCGTCCGTTTGTTCCAAGGACCACATGTCCAAGGTTAAACGTCTACGGGCCTTGCTATCCTCCTACTCTGCATCCGAGGACTTGGTACGTGTGGGAGCTTATCAGAAAGGCCTCGATCCGCTGCTGGATAAAGCCATCGCCAGCCTCCCCGCGATCAAGGCGTTCCTAGCGCAGCGCCCTGACGAAAAAGTGGATTTGAACGCGAACGTTGCCTCCCTGCTCGCTCTTCCCGAATGAGGACCTAAGACATGGGATTTCAATTTAATCTCGAAGGACTCCTCCGCGTTCGCGAGAGCTTCGAAAAGCAAGAAGAGCAAAAGCTCGGAGTAGCGATTGCGGAACTCAAGCGCTGGGACGCGAAAATCGTGGCTGTCCGTGAACAGCTCGCGGCCACGGCGGCTCGGCTCGATGAACTCCTGGCGCGCGGCGCTATTGGCGCTGATCTTCATCTGCAGTGCTATGAACGGCACCTGCTTGAACGCCTCGAGAAGGTCCTGGCCGAAAGCGTATCCGCTGCCTTGGCCGAGGTGAAAGCCCAGCAGACCCGGTTGCAGGCGGCTCAGCGGAAACGGAAAATACTCGACAACCTTCGCCAAAGACAGTTGGCCCTTTATCTCCTCACCGAAGGCCGCAGAGACCAGCAGCGGCTTGACGATACATTTCTATTGCGACGAGCCCACCGTGACAGTGGGAAAGGCGCTGCCTAGCGCACGGCAAGACTTGCCCACCGCAACATTGGAACCTCAACTTTCCCCCCAAGCGATTCCTCATCATTAGGAACCCCTCATGTGTTTTCTGTAACTTACAGGGTGCGAGCCATTTCTCTGAAAGCGTTAATCTTTGGCCTGCCCGATGCATTACCGAGGCAGGACGATGCGATTCAAGAAATGAAGATGCTAGCGGTCAATCTCGTGACTTCCATTGCCATCTCTCCTCCCGCCGACACAGGAGCATCGGGGGCTCCGCCTGGATCCTTCGCTCTGGAAGTCCGCGCTTGGTATCAGGGGAATGGCGCCCCGGATCCGAATTCCAAGGCTTGTTCGTCGATGAACGGAAAGAAGCAGCCAGTGGACAGCGGGAAACAAGATAAGACGGGAGCTTCGGGTGACATACCTATTGTCCTCGCAATGCGCGATTGGGCGGCTACACCGGATCAATCCCGAGGTACTCCGAATGGCGGAGCCAGCAACACCTCGGATTCCAGCGCCAGCGGACGAGTTAGCGACGTTGAGGCTTGTTCCGCCGGCCCCCAGACTATGTGTCCATCGGAGATAACCTCGAACGGCTCAGCCGCGAGCCTTCCTGGTTCACCCGGACTTTTGCCGACCGCGCAAGACTCCGCCATTCCCGGACCCATCTGGTCGAATTCCGGCGATTCCACTCAGGTTCTCCCGGATGGAGTTGATGAACTCATCCCGCAACTTGAGTCCGTTAAAACTGCCAAGGTGGGTCCCCTGCCTGCGGGAACGCCAACCGATCCTACGGTCACTATATCTCCTTCGACGCCAGGTATTTCCAAAGCCGCTCCCGACCCTACAGGAGAGCAACCGGCTAGTACGGCGAAGTCCGGGCGCGAAGGCGCACAGCCCGAGGATGCACCCACACCTTGCCACCCGGCGCCCTCTGGCACTGAGGCCCCACCACGGAAAGCCGATCCTTCGAGTGATTCGGCTACAGCGGTTCCCGTGTCGAGTACTCCCCCGGTCAGCGACCAGGCAAGTGATAAAGCCAAGGATCCCGGTCCTGCGGCAAGCTGCGGGGAAAACACTGCAACGCCCGGCGCCACCGTTGCTGTGGCTCCGGGTTGTACACAAACAGGCGGGGATTCCAATTCCGACAGTGACGAGACTTCGCAGGACGCTCAGGATGATTCGAAGACCGCCGCCACCGCTTTTCCTCTGAAAGTTGCTTCCCTCGCAAGCGTTGGCCCGAAGGTCGGCCCACCGAAGGCTGATACAAGCCCGGAAATGGTAATCGGTACTTCGGAACCGGCGCGAAAGAGTTCAGATGCGCCAAGTGGGACAGCGGCCTCCTCAACCGGCCTGGCCGGACCTGCCGACCCTGCCCCCCAGGCTTGGGAGGGAGTGAGAGAGCACCTGGGTCAAGTCATGAGCTCCGCTTACCTGGTGGAGGGGATGGGTCAATCGGAACTACAAGTCGATATGAAATCAGATCCCTGGGGACCTGTTTCGGTGCGAGCCATCCTTAGCAACGGTCAATTCGGAGCCGAGATACAGGTCATGAATCGTGACGCGCATGCCGCCTTAACGGAAGGACTTAACGGCCTGGAGAAGGCGCTTGGCGACAAGGGGATTCAGGTGGTGAGCCTCGGCGTGTCCCACGGCCTTGGTTACGGCCATTCTGAATCTCAAGAACAACGGGGAAGACAGGCAATGCCGCCCCTCAATTCCGCGAAGGGCTACACGCCACACTCTGCGGTTAAGACCGGCTCGTCCGCGACGGCAACGACTGCGGACAACACAGAAGACTTTGTTTCAAGGCGGGTAAGCGTCCGCGCCTGAATGAAGTACTAGATGAAAGGGACAGGAGGTCCAATAAGATGAATATCAGTCAGGTTTTACACCGTTTCGATTCGAGCCCAGCCCCAAGTTCGACAAATTCGTCAAGTAATACCGGCAGTTCGGGAAGTGCCACGAGCGGCTCCACGAATGGCTTGACCGGCAGCTCCTTTATCACGCTTTTGACAGCGGAGCTTCAATCTCAAGACCCGACGAACCCCATCGACCCTACCACCATGATGACGCAGCTTGTTGAGTTTAACGAGCTTCAGCAGACCATGGATATCAATCAAACGCTCCAGACGGCCCTGGGCACTACCACGGCGGCAACGGGCCGATCGCCGTCGGCAACTCAAACCACAGGAGGAATCTAATGTCATCGTTTTCAACGTCTCTGTCGGGCCTCACGGCCGCGGACGATGCGCTCAATATAATCTCGAACAACCTGTCCAATCTCAATACGACAGGATACAAAGATCAGACTGCGAATTTTTCGAGTCTCTTCTACCAGTCCCTAGGGGAAAGCGGCTCAGGCGACCCGATCCAGTTAGGAGCGGGAGCTACGGTGGGTTCGGTATCGACCAATTTCACGGAGGGCAACACGGAATCCACGGGCATTGCCACCAACATGGCGTTACAGGGGAATGGTTTCTTTATTGTCCAGAATGATGGCTCGCAGGAATACACACGCGCCGGCAACTTCACGACAAACAACTCGGGGTATCTCGTGGACACCAACGGCAATTATGTGATGGGATATCCGGCGGTCAACGGTACAATCAGTCCCTCGCAAGCCCTTTCTCCGTTGCAGATTTCAAACGGGCAACTGTCCCCCGCGAACGCGACCACGGAAGTCGATGTGAATATGAATCTTGATGCCGCCGCGGGCATCTCGGCCACCGGCACGCTGACAATTTCGGCGCAGCCTTCAGCCGGAGACACCGTGACCATCGGGGGAAGCACGTACACGTTTGTAACCGCGCTCACATCGAGCCCCGATCAAGTGTTGATTGGCGCGTCGAGCGCAGCAACTCTGGCCAATCTAGCGGGGGCGATCAACGCTGAGACAGGAAACGGCCAGGCAGCCGGAACGACGTATAGCCAGGGCACACAAGCAAATACGTTTGCCACTGTCTCCGGAACGACGGCAACCACCCTATCATTGCAGGCCACCGCCGCCGACTCAACCGGGAATAGCGTTGTGACTACGAACTCCAACCCAGCCAGCTTGTCCTTTGGAGGGACAACGCTAACCGGCGGCGTTACCGGTGACTCCGCTGGGTCGTTTAGCGAGCCCGTCAATGTCTTTGATTCCCTGGGAGTTAGTCACGCCCTTTCTTTTAGTTTCACGAAGGAAGCGACTAATCAATGGGGTTATCAAATCACGATTCCGGCGGCTGATGTCGGCTCCACGGGAGCGCCCGTAGTTGTTGCATCCGGAACCCTCCAGTTTGACAGCTCTGGAAATCTGATATCTCCGGCGAGCAACGTGACCGGGATTACGGTGCCAAATCTAGCCGACGGCGCGTCGAGCTTGAACTTCTCGTGGCAGCTATTCAATCCCCAAGGGACACCCAACGTGACGCAGGCCGGCGCAGCGTCCGCAGCTTCCAGTACCTCGCAGGATGGATACGCTAGCGGAACTCTGACATCGTTTAATGTAACCTCTAACGGGACCATTCAGGGAGCATTCTCGAACGGGCAGACAACCGTCCTTGGGCAGGTTGCATTAGCCAACTTTACGAACCCCCAGGGGCTGATTGATACCAGTGGTAATGATTATCTCGTTTCAGTTGCCTCCGGAGCAGCCACCACGGGGATCGCCGGAACGGGGGGGCTCGGGACCATCCAAGGCGGGGCAGTGGAGCAATCAAATGTGGACATTGCGACCGAATTCGCAAACCTCATAACCGCCGAGCGAGACTATCAGGCTAACGCCAAAGCACTCACGACGGCCGACGAAGTAACTCAGGCCGCCATCAGCCTCCAGACAAGTTGAGCATTAGGAGATTAGACCGATCGAATCTGCTCCCATCCCCCCGGGCGATGGGAGCGGATCAAGGTCGGCATTCTTAGCCTGCTCTAATGTTGATGAAGCTGATTGCCAAGCGGGCGGGTGCCGCTCTCGCTTGAATTCCTGCCGAACTTCATCGCGATTAGACAATACTCATTGATTTAAAACCTCTTAGAAAATCTCTATAAAAACTGGCCATGCTTCGTCGGTTGGTGGCGTAGTTGCATTAATGCATGGTCGAGTATGAGCAAAGATAGATTAAGCATTAAAAACGACTCAGATAGCGGCTTCGGCAAGACCGCGACGGCCTTCGCAGCCGGACTACTGGCGTTTGCGCTTCTCGCCGGTGGCGCCTGGTTCCTGACCTCGAAACGGCGGGCCGGAACTGGAAGTCCCCCAGCAGCGGCAACGCCTTCCGTCAAGGAAGTCATGCACCTGGAGAGCTTTGTGGTTAATCTCGCGGATCCCTCGGGCGACTGCTTTCTGCGGGTCGGTGTCGATCTCGGCTTGGAACGTTCGATCAACCCCCACGGCGAAAAAGAAGCTGCGGCACTCCCTACCGCTCAGGTCCGGGACGTCATTCTGCGAGTTCTTAGCACCTATAACTCAGACGATCTACTGGCCCCAGAAGGGAAGATCAAGCTAAAGGGCGAGCTTGTTAAGTCTCTCCAGGGAACAATTCCTGAACTCGGGGTTCGAGAAGTCTATTTAACTGATTTTCTCGTCCAACGTTGACATGGCCGAAAAGAAACTTACAGGACCCGTAGCAATGGTTGACCAACCTTCAAACGATCCCTGGGAACAGGTCATGGTGCTTCCTTGCCATCTCCGCGTGGAGGCTCCTGTAGCAGTCTTCACCGTGGCGGATCTTCTCGGCCTTTGCCCGGGTTCTCTCGTGCGCTCCAACCAGAAGGAAGGCTCGCACGCTTCCGTACAAGTGAACGGCCAAGTTATTGGGTGGGGCGAGTTCGATGTGGTGGACGACGCTCTCGCAATCCGGCTGATCGAATTATTGTGACGTAGACCCGTAGCGGGACGGGTGACTTCCGGTCCAGTGCGGAGTGAGGATGAACTAAGTGCCAGAAACAGCGACCAAGATATTGAGATTTCTTAAGGCCAGGCTTGGAATTCTAGAGGAGCGCTATACGCAGCACCGTGCGAAGAAGAAGTTGCGTTTGCGGGAGACCCTCTCGCTCGGAAACAAGCGTTTTCTTGCCGTGGTGGAGTACCAGCATCAGGAAATACTGATCGCGGGTACCGCCAGTTCGATCACTGTTTTGATGACCGCCGCTCAGTTGGACCGGGGGAATACGGCGGCTGACAGCCGTATTAGCAAGGATTGTTTGCAGTGATGAAACAGATGATGCGGCCGGTAAAACTCGTTCTCGAATTCCTTTTGGTGCTCCTGCTGGGAGCGTCTGTCTCGACCCCGGCATTTGGGGCAGGGGCTAGTCCATCGGGATTGCCCTTGCCGCAAATCGCCGGGGCGCCCAAGTCTCTTCCTTGGACGATTGTCATTTTGCTGACAATCCTGGTCTTTCTCCCAGCAATAGCAATGTGCATGACCCCGTTTGTACGGTTGCTGGTTGTCTTCCATTTTCTCCGGCAGGCACTTGGAACTCAAACCATACCCACGAATCAAACTCTTACGGGGCTGGCGCTTTTCCTCACCTACTTCATAATGCAGCCAGTTGGATCTGATATTTACAGAGCAGCAGTTGTCCCTCTGGAAAGCAATTCAGTCAGCGCAATCGAGGCGGTGGAGTTGGGTTCCAAACCATTGCGCACGTTCATGCTGAGGTATGCCAGAGAAAGGGACCTCGCGCTGTTTGTGGAGCTGGCAAAGGCGCCGCGCCCTGCCAAGCCGGAGGACCTCAGCATGCGCGTCGTAATCCCGGCCTATATCCTTTCAGAGCTGCGTGCGGGATTTCAAATCGGGCTCGTCTTGTTTCTCCCGTTTTTAGTGATCGACCTGGTTGTTGCTTCGATAACGACCTCCATGGGGATGATGCAGCTTCCCCCTGTTATGATTTCGACCCCGATAAAGATTCTGCTATTCGTCATGGTGGATGGGTGGAATCTCGTCGTCGGGTCCCTGATAAAAAGTTTCTACTGAGGTGTTTGAGTGTCTACAGAAGGCATCGTCGCACTGATCAGGCTAACACTTGAGACAGCCCTGTTGCTCGCCGCCCCAATCCTGATTGTGGGATCAACCGTAAGCGTTTTAATAAGCATTGGCCAGGTGTTGACCTCCATTCAGGACGCGACGATTTCGACGGTTCCGAAGCTGGCGGCGGTAGGGGTTGCCATCTTTGTCCTGCTGCCATGGACTTTCCGGCAACTCTTTGCCTTCACAATCGAGCTCTTCCAGGACTTTCACAAGTACGTCGGCTAAGGGGAACGTGTGGACTCTGTGTTCGAACAATTGATCGCCCCGATGTTTACAGTGGGCATTCGCCTGGGCATGTTGATGTCGTTCGCGCCCTTTTTCGGGAGCACGGCGATCTCCCCCCGGGTCAAGGCCGGGCTGACCATGGTCTTGACTGCTTTGGTTTACCCCCTTTGTGCTCCGAAAGTGATCGTGGGCAATCCTATCGAGTTTGCGCAGATCGTCTTCGGCGAAGCAGTTATCGGACTGGCCCTCGCCTTGTCCGTTCAGTTCGTCTTTGAGGGTGTTCGCCTGGCAGGGCAGCTTCTAGGATTTCAAATTGGCTTTTCGCTTGTCAACGTGATTGACCCGCAAACCAATGTCGACACCCCAGTGCTTTCCACCCTTCACGAAGCAGTGATTCTTCTGGTTTTCTTTCGGTTGAGCGTCGACCAATGGCTGTTGCGTGCCCTCGTAAAGAGCTTTGAATACGCGCCACCCGGAAGCATCGCCGTATCAGCCGACGCTCTGCGGCATCTGGTGGTAATGGCCGGAAAGATGTTCTGTATTGGAGTGGAAATCGCCGCCCCGGTTCTTGCGGCAACCTTGCTCATTGATTTGGCGCTCGGCTTAATCGCCAGGGTCGCCCCGCAAGTACCAGTGCTCTTTCTCGGGATGTCAGTCAAGAGTCTTGTCGGGATGGGCGTCCTAGTAGCTGCCGTGGGGTACTGGCCAACACTCTTCGAGCGGTATTTCCAGGGAGTATTTCAGACCACAGAACGACTGATCATATTGATGCACTAGGGGAGTAAATCGTCTTGCCTGAAGCGGATCGTACAGAACAAGCCACACCGAGGAGGCGGAAGAAGGCCCGCGAGGAAGGTCAAGTTGCACGCACTCGCGAGCTGTCCCCGGCGTTAGCGCTAATGACCACGGTGATCTGCTTGTCCTGGATGGTCGCCCGCTGGCCCCATGAGTGGCACGACTTATTCTCAGCCGTTTTAATGGCCACTATGAACGGTAGCGAAGGTATCACTATTGTTGTTATTCGAAAGACAGCATTGCTGGCCTTTCGATGGGCCGGGCCACCGGTTGCTCTGGGATTCATTGTAGCTCTCGGGGCCAGCCTTGCTCAGGGTGGGTTCGTACTCGCTCCTAAGGCACTATCCTTCAAACCTGAGAAACTAAACCCTGGGTCCAATATCAAACGCCTCTTCTCCTCCGATTCCATTCGCAAGGTTCTGAAGTCGTGTGTTCCGACCGCCATACTGGTTTACTTGGCAGCAACGATTCTGGCTTCTCACTGGGACTATCTTCAGAGCCTTTCGTTCGCTCCCGCCAAAGTATCGTTTTTGTGGCTCCTAGGTTTGATGTTCGAAATGATGTGGAAGGGATGCCTGGTTTTTGCCATTTGGTCTGCTGCCGATTTCTTTCTCGAAAAGTTCAACTTCGAGCGGCAGTTGCGAATGAGCAAGCAGGAGATTAAAGAAGAAAGCAAGGAGATGGACGGTAACCCCGCGATTCGGGGGCGCATCCGCCGTCTTCAACGGCAAATGCGGAAGCGCCGTATGGTTCGGGATGTTTCACGCGCTACAGTTGTTGTCACTAACCCAACGCACTTTGCGGTGGCCATGCGGTACGTGCCCGATGAAATGGACGCGCCAGTCGTAGTTGCAAAAGGCCAGAATCTGCTGGCGCAAACGATCCGGCAGCAAGCTGTATGGGACGGGATCCCGATCGTCGAGAACCCGCCCCTCGCGCAGGCGCTCTACCGCACAGTGGACGTGGGACAAGCAATTCCCGCGAAGTTGTACTCTGCCGTGGCCGAAATTCTCGCGTTTATTTATCGGATGCAGGCGAAGGAACGCCGGGCACTGGCATTGGCACGCAATTCCGCTCACGCACAGGTGTAACGGATGGCTAAAGAAAGCGATCTCATTTCCGGGTCGAATGCGCAGTCGAGGAACACCGACTGGATTGTCCCCGCCGCCGTGGTCAGCATGGTGATGGTGATGCTCATTCCCATCCCCGGTATCGTCCTCGATTTGCTTCTAGCCGTAAGCATCACAGCATCCGTCCTCGTCCTTATTGTGTCGATGTACATTGAGAGACCCGTCCAGTTCTCCGTCTTCCCCTCATTGCTTTTGTTGCTTACCCTCTTTCGGCTTTCGCTGAACCTCGCGAGCTCCCGCCGGATTTTGCTCCATGGGGGGGAAGGTTCGTCAGCCGCGGGACACGTTATCGAGGCGTTTGGCCAGTTTGTCGTGGGCGGGAATTATGTTGTGGGCTTTGTCATTTTCCTGGCCTTGATTGCGATTCAATACCTGGTTGTAAACCACGGCGCCGTGCGCATCGCAGAGGTAACGGCGCGGTTCACCCTGGATGCCTTGCCCGGTAAGCAAATGGCCATCGACGCGGACCTCGGCGCAGGATTGATTGATGAGCAGCAAGCGCGAGCAAGGCGCGAAAGAATTGCGCACGAGGCGGAATTCTACGGGGCTATGGATGGCGCCGCCCGCTTCAGCCAGCGAGACGCGTTAGCCACCATCCTGATTACCGCCATTAACATTGTCGCGGGCTTTCTCATTGGAGTATTCCAGCAGGGTATTCCGTTCTCCGAAGCGCTGCAAACGTACACGATTCTTACTGTGGGTGATGGCCTTGTAACCATGGTGCCATCCCTCCTTGTTTCCGTCGCTGGTGGTATGGTCGCCACGCGAGCATCTTCGGAATCAACCCTGGGTTTGGATCTAGGTAATCAGCTCCTGGCCCGCAGCAAGCCTCTCTGGGTTGTGATGGGTGTCATGCTGACTCTCGGCCTCGTTCCAGGTCTTCCCAAGTTCTCGTTTTTTGCGATCGCCGGGCTGCTGGCATGGCTAGCCATGCAGGCAAAGAAGGTCGAGACGGCGCAGCATGCCCAACAGTCCACCGCAAAGGCCCCAAAGAAGAGCGACCGTCCGGACGCCGTACCCCCACTGGACGAGTTGGCCCTGGAAGTGGGCTATGGACTGGTCCAGTATGTGGATGAGTCGCGCGCCGGTCAGTTGTTGAAGCGAATTCGTGCCTTGCGGCGGCACCTTGCCACCCAACTCGGCTTCATGATTCCGGCGGTCCACATTACGGATAATCCTCAACTGAAACCGCGAGAGTATGTCATGAAGTTGCGGGGGGTAGAGATCGCCCGCTGGGAGCTCTACCAAGAACACCTGTTGGCTGTGAGTTCCGAGGCAAATCCGGAACCGCTCGAAGGAAAAGACACGCGTGAGCCAGCATTCAACGTGCCGGCGAAGTGGATACCACCGCAGCTTCGCGAGCGAGCCTTGGCTGCGGGCTATGCGGTCGTTGATCAGCCTTCGGTAGTTGCCACGCATATCGCAGAGCTGGTGAAACAGCATGCTTTCGAACTGCTCACCCGCCAGGAAACCAAACGCCTGTTGGATGGGTTGGCCGAGACGCAACCCAAGCTGATTGAGGAACTGGTCCCGAAACTGCTCTCCTTCGGAGAAGTCCAGCGTGTATTGCAGCAAGTACTGCGCGAACACGTGCCCGTACGCGACCTGGCGACGATTCTTGAGACCCTTGTCGATGTTGCCCCTGCGTCCAAGAGCCCCATCGTTCTTGTGGAGGCAGTCCGGCAGGCCTTGGGGCGCTCATTTGTTCGTCCCCTGCTTGCGGATAACGGGAAGCTCAAGGTCATCCAGGTGGATTCAAGCATACAGGACCGGCTTAACCAAGCATTTGATCCCCAGGCCGCCGCGGCGCGCCAGCCGGGATTTGAGCCTTCAATTTTGCGAAGAGTGCTCGAAGGACTTAAGAACCTGGCTGGGGAGCATCTTGAGTTTACGGCGCCTGTGCTTTTGTGCGGAAGCCCCGCCCGGTTTCACCTGCGGCGTATTCTCGAGCCATTCTTGCCGAAATTAGTGGTGCTGTCGCCAGCCGAGGTTCCGGCGATTGTGTCAATTGAATCCATAGGAGTTCTCAAATGAGTAGCCTGCCCTTTCAACAGATGGAAAATGGCGTTGTCGAGAAGCACCTTGAGGCAGCCAAGAGAGCTTATGACA
>CAZCVY010000131.1:0-18564 GCA_964501985.1 uncultured Acidobacteriota bacterium
GAATGCTGACCGGATCAATTTCGGAATCGTGACCGCCTTGCCCCGGAATCCGCAGCGAAGGGCTGAGCAAGGGATACCACGTCTTTTATTTAAAGGTGGGAATAGATATTCAAGCCGAAATGGAAATGGTTGCGACCGTGCGGGAAACCATCGGGGAGAAGTGCAAGCTTCGGCTGGATGCAAACGCCGCCTGGAGGGTCAATGAAGCACTTCGGAATCTTGCTCGGTTAGACGCCTATAACATCGATTTCATCGAGCAACCGGTGAGTCAGGATCCCCTTGCCAACATGAAAGAAATGCGTTCCCGATGTCCGGTCGCGGTTTGCGCCAACGAAGGCCTTTGGACTGCAGAGGATGCCTATCGGCAAATAACCAGTCGTACGGCAGATATTTATTGCTTCAGTCCCTATTGGGTCGGCTCTCTGGGACAATTTAAATTTCTGTGCCAAGTGGCGCACGCGGAGGGCATGCAGGTTTGCAAGCACACGCACGGCGAATTTGAGATTGCCGCGGCCGCAGCGCACCACATCCTGCTCACCATTCCTAGTGCAGTTGACGGCAATCAACAGACCACCCACATCATGCCGGATGGCATACTCAAACAACCGGTTCCCATTGCTTCTGGTCCGGAGTGGGAAGCCCCGCAGGGACCTGGATTGGGAGTGGAAGTGGATGAAGAGAAGGTGAAACAGTATCATGCTCAATACAAGGCTTATGGTCAGTTCCTGCCGTATGATCGGGCCTTGCTGCCGAGGAGCCGATATGGCCAAACGCCTTAGCCATTGGTGCTGGCGCGCGGTCGGAGATGGGACGCGCCGGAGCGACCGTGCTCACCGCGAACAGCCACCGGCCGACTCGTTGCTCTGTGAGCCAGGAAACAATGGCGCCTACCACCCCTACTTCGAGAACAAAATCCGCTTCCCGAACGAGGCCAATTGTATTTGGGCCAAGGCGGCCGCGCCGCTCCTCAATGGTGAAACGGTCGAAGTCCGGCGCACGATACTGGAAGATGGTCGCTCCACCGATTTGCATGTGCAGATCCGCTGGTAGGGCCGAGCTATTGCCCTGCCCTATCCCAACTGGTTGGTGTAGGCATGGACGAATCAACCGCCGAGGCCATTGGCAACTCGCACCAGTGGTCGGCCCAACGCCACCGCTTCTACTGAGAATGATTTAATATGAGTGATACTGTCCAAAGAGCATCGCTTGCTTCCAAAAGGCCGCGACCAGCGTGGGACGGCGCCGCCGAGAGGTAAAGCGCCCTTTCCGGATGATGCTGTATCGTGTGCCTTGCGCCGGCGCCCTATGCGGGTGGATGTTCATGTTTCTCACAGCGTCGGCAAGGTACGTCGCCTTCGGACTCCTGACGTTGATTGCGGGGGCGTGATTTTTCTGGCCCTTGCCAAACGAAACCGAACTTGGCATTTCGCCCGGCAGGACCAGCCCGCCCCCACGTCGGCTTAATAGAGAGAGAATTGTGCATCTCGAGATGTATTCTAGAGGCCGAACAAGGGGAACACTGAATAGTGCACACGTGGGACTGTGTCGCTCTCAGTTTTGGCTCGGTGACTGGAGTTAGCGGCGAATGGAATGGTAATCATGGAAAAAAAATCTAACGGTGCCCTTGATAATACGGAAGCGAACCTGGTGGGTCGTCGCCGTTTTCTGGCTGGGCTCAGCTCACTTGGCGGCTCGGTAGCGATTGCTGTGTCCCCACCGAACACGCTTGGTGCCGGCCCACTGCCCCAGGCGTCGAAGTCGTCCATTTCAGTGATGGTCGGGACTGGCGCGGAAATCGTTACTGAGAGCGAGGGCCGAAAGCTCAAAACCACTCGTGACTCCCTCTACCTGGAAACTTCCAACGGCTGGTATATCCAGGAGGGTAAGGTTATCAGTGGATATGCCCGTAGCAATAACGAGGTGTGGGGGGGGTTCCGCGGCCGACCCACGGGGTGGTGGACAGACGTTGCGTTTGGCCCTAGCCTTATCCGCAATGACCCAGGCCAAGTTGGCCCCAACCGAACGGAAGATCTGGATAAGCTCACGGACAATATGTTGCAGTATGGCTATCCGGGTTTTGAACATACTCCGCCGTTGTGGTATGACCGCCGCCGTGACGCCCACGATCTGGACCGGCGAACCGATGGCAACACCGTCGGCCCATTCCTCGAGATGCCTTGGGCCCGGAGCAGCCAAGGCCAGGCCTGGGATGGACTGCCCCTTTATGACCTGACGAAGTTCAACCCTTGGTACTTCGCCAGGCTAAGGGAGTTCGCCGAACACTGCGATGGCAAGGGATGTGTGTTGTTCTTCCACTTCTACAATCAACACAATCTGCTCGAGACTCAAGCCCATTACGTCGATTACCCTTGGCGGCCCGTAAACTGCATCCAAGCAACGGATCTGCCTGATACGATTCCAGCGGCGAACGTCTTCTATGATGTCACTCATCCCCTGCGGAGGCAGTTGCATCGCCAATACATTGGGCACTGCCTCGACAATCTGAAGCATCAGCGCAATGTAGTGTTCCTGACAGGCGAGGAATACACGGGCCCGGTTGCGTTCACGCGGTTCTGGTTTGAAACCATTCTGGAATGGGAGCGGGAGTCCGGCCGAACTGTACATATCGGCTTGGGCGCTACAAAGGATGTCGTGGACTCCATGCTGCGCGACCCTCGTTATGGTCCTCGAATCGGCACCATCGACATGCGTTATTGGTATTACACGAACGATGACAAGATGTTTGCACCGCCGGGTGGTCACGAGGTCCCCGGCCGGTACATCGAAGCATCGCCTGGGATGACGCCCCTGCAGGTTTATCGTCAGGTGCGAGAGTACCGCAACCAATATCCGGACAAAGCGATCATTCACAATATTTCCGCCGATCAGAAGCAGACCATGGCCTTCCTGATGGCCGGAGGATCAATGTTAGTGCGGACGCTGGAGGCCGTGGCCGAGTATCCTGCTCGGTACGAAAGTCCTTTGGGCTGCGAGAATATCATGACCTTCTACCAGACGATTCGTACTCATCTAGCGAATGCCTTTCCGCGGATGCGCCCGCTGGATGTGGTGGATCATCCCGAGCTAGGCGTCTGGTGCCTCGGCGACCCGGCCAAGGTCTACGTGATTTACATGCTTGAAGGACGGCCATTCCGTCTAGACCTTTCGGAAGCGCCCGGTGCTTTTGATGTCAAGTGGATTGGTATGAGATTGGGGAAGGTCTTCGACGCCTTCGGCGGAACCCTTGAAGGAGGAAGAGTCCACGATTTGCGCGGGCTGGATTGGCGGCAATGGATGCTGTGGCTGAAAAAGCGAGCTTGAGCAGAGGCATGTGTTCTTGGAGACCACAGTCATCCCGCCACCTGAGGGATGGCAGCCTCGTGCTTCTCCGGTGGCGCACGCACGGCCGCCTGAAATACAACCCGTCTCGATGGCAAAGCAGAAGCGGCCCGGAACAATTTGCGACGTGTAGGCATTATCCCCTCCGGAAGAGCAGACCCAACAAAAGTGCAAGTCTTTGGGTAGCCTTATCGAGAATCTTGTGCAAGAGATGCGATAACCTCACTCTGGGCAGCCCAGTTGGCGATGACGATTGCTCACCATGTCAACGCCCTGACTCCGGCACTGGCCCACAGGTAGCGGAACTGCTGCCACTGACAAACAGAACTTTGCACGACTCGTCATTGGTGGCGCCCCATTAACGTAGCTTAAGTGTGGCTTGGCGCACGGAAAAGTAGTCGTTGTTAGAGAAAATCAAGTACATTGTCTTGCCGTCTGCGCTCATCCACTTCGGTGGGAAGTGCTGGTTTTCCCCGGGCCCTGTGTCCCACATGGACGTGAAGTAGGCCGTTGTCCACGGACCCCACGGCTCTGGAGCATCATACACTCCAAACCCTCCCTGGAACCGCGAGTAGTCGTTGCCGATCAGAATTTGGTTCAAAAAGTAGCGCTTGAGGGCTAGATTGTAGGTTACGTGCGTCCGATAGCAGCCCGCGGGAGGGTTCCGAAAGACTTGGCCGCGCTGCGCGATATCGTTAGTCCACACGGGATGTCCAGCAGAATCGAGTGATTGGAAAAACTCATACGCGCTGCGGTCGGGAATCCTGTTCTTCGGAACCCGGGCCAACACAACGCCGGCAACAGACGCATAGGCGGAGTCACTATCCGGAGAGTAGAGGTACACATAGTTGTCGCGCGCATGCGCGTAGTTTTGTCCAAAGTCGAGGAACGTCGCATGGCCGAAGCTAATCGTAAACTTCCAGTCGCTCCAAGTCCAGGACCTCGCGTGGTCCGTGGACCAGCCGAGTTGCGAGTTTCCCGTATTCCGTGCCAACACGTAGAGCACGCCGTCGACCATCAAGAGTCCGCTACCTTTCTTCCCCTTTGGACCCTGCCCCATGTCCTCCCCACTGGAAGGGATGTTGATTCCCTGGAATTTGTCGGGCGGCCCAACGATCTTCCCGAATTGAAAGCCGATTTTCTCGTTACGGAGAGGATAAAAGCCGCGGCAGTCGCCCATGGTGATATAAAGGTCGCCGTCATCCGCCCAAGTGCTCGGCAGGTTGTCGCAGTCTGAGCCACTACGCTGGATACTTTCGACGGGTGCCCACTGGATGCTCTCGATGACAGGACTCGGCGGATAAGGCGGGCGGATCTGTGCCCGTAATGGATCGACAGCCGCGGCCAGGAGACCGAGGAATGTCTGGATGTTAGGCGAAACGGGCCGAGCCTCATCGAAGCTTTTGCCGGCTCGTGCTACCACCAAGTCAAGACTAGGAATCACAATGATATAGCTGTCGCACAGACCCCACGACCAGTAGGCGTCGCGCGGCACATCCTTGATCAAACCGTCGCCGTTGTTCCACCAGAGAAGTCCATAGTGATTCGAGGCATCCGGATACCTTTCGGGTCTCAACACAGGAAGGCCCTGCGCCTTTGCCACCGGCTGCCGCAACATCGCAACGAATGGCGCCGGAACGATCTGCCAGCCGCCGATGCGGCCCGCGTGCAGATACAGATAGCCGATGCGCGCCATGGCGTCCACGTTGGCGTGAATGCCCGAGCCGAACTCTCGCCGCGTGATCCCGTTGAGCGTCTTCGGGCGGTACACGTTGTCGCGCCAGAAGAGATCATCGCGGGTGATGCCGAGCGGGGTGAAGATGCGATCAAACATCAACTCCTGGAGATCTCGCCCCCAGATCGCGGTGAGACAATCAGCGAGCCAATTTGAACCGCTGTCACTGTAGGACCACTTGGTCCCCGGCTGAAACAGCAACGGCTCAAATCCTCCTTGCATGTCGAACCCGGCAGTCTGGGTCGCCAGATGGAGCAGCGTGATGCCATTCAGCCACCCTTGTTCGCGATTGTTTGCGGGTGCCGTACCGGAGTCCGGCACATTCTTGACCCAAATATTGGGGGCCAAACCCAGTTCGCTATTGCCATCGGGCGGCGTGCCGAGATCCCTCAGGTACATTGTTGCGGGGTTACTCAGCTTGACTTTACCATCGTAGAGCGCAAGCCCCAAGGCTGTCACACCAATCGATTTCGTAGTTGACTTCAGGTCGTATTTGGCCTTCAAATCTCCCCACGAATAGACGAGTTTGCCGTGATGGATCACGATGCCGGAGCCACCGCCCCGGAGTGCATAGTCGCGCGCACGAGCGAGCAGCGCTTCGTTCAAGCCCACTTCGGACGGTGTGGCGCGCGGCCAATCGCCCAACGGGGGCCGCTCGGAATTCTGCGCGAAAGCGTCGTGAGACAGCGAGACTACGCCGACGATCGGCCAGAACAACGATAACGCCAAAAGTAGCCGGAATATCCGTTTCATGCGAAGGTTCCTCCTTATGGCTAGGAAAACTACTCTTATGCGGCCAGTGAAACAAAATGGCTCGAGAACACCATCCGTCTCCCCCCCTCACTCAGTAGAAGCCTCTTGCCGGTGGCCCATCACTACACACCCGCCACCGACTCCCGGGATGCTGTCTGCCAAATCCAATACGACGGGCGTATGGCAGATGAACATCACTAGGTGGTATCCGCCCAAGTCCATAGCCCGTCGAAGCATGCGCACACACTCCTTGCTATTGGCAGCATCCAGATCTCCCACCGCCTCGCCATGAAGCGGCGTATCGTAACAAATGCCTTCGCCGTGCGGCATGTTAGAGATCGCGATATCCAGGTTGACGGGTCCGTTGACCATGACGAATTGCCCACCTGAAAGTTCGTCCGCCAAACAAGTGAGGCCAAGATTTTCGATGCGGACCTCGACATCAAAATCGTAAAGCATCCCCTTGCCGTGCGCTTTGTTGCGTTGCGTCCCGAATCGGACTTCGAACTTGTTGTCGAGGGGGTGGACCAGATCAAGAGATCATCGGCCGCGACCGGCATCGTTATCGTGAGCTTCAAGAACAAGATTCTTCACGAGGCCCTCCTCGATGACTTTGGTCGGCACGCCAAGACGATCGAGATTTGTGCCGAAACCTCGGCGAAAGCACCGGCAATTTTGATGATAATGAAAGTCCAGGCCGGGGAGGTCGAGCTAGCGTATCGTGATAGACGGTCCCGCACGGGTCGAATGACTCCCCGATAGACATGGGTCTGAACTCAGCAACCTTCTGAAAGCACACCTCAGCGACTGAATCCGGCCGCCTCACAGCCTTGATAATTTGCACCAGAACCCAGTACTTTACGAGGCACGAGACTCTGTTCTTGATTTCCCGTCACGCCGCTCTTTGATCAGTTCAAGAACACGACCCCAACTCTTGATGAAGCTCCTACGAAACAAGCGCACGGGGCCGAATTCCTCAAATTCTTCAGTCCCCAACCCGTCCTCCAAGTAACCCCGCCTAAAATCCGGCAACTTTTCCACCAGTTCGTCGACAACCTTATTGGGCACCGGATTGAATAGGCGATAGACTACAGGAGGATCTTCCTTCAGTAGTTCATCTGCCGTGCCTTCCCAGTTTATCGTACAGCACACTTTTCCACCGACCATCTCGGTAAAATGGTGAAGACCTCGCGCTCCTCCGGCAACAAATGTGCCGGGATACCCGCGCTCCTCCTTCAATGCATACAGCTTGCGGAACACGGCAATCCCCGCCTGCCACAACACATCGGGCGAAATATCGACATGCTCTTGTTCAACAACATTTCGTAAGTGATCATCATAAATTCCGGCAATGTGCGAGATATATAGCTTTGGGTACTTGCCGGTCCGCTTGGAAGCTTTCATATAAGTCTCACAAAGTGCGATGCCTTGGCTGATACCGAAGATCTCAGTAGCATTCATGGGGACATCCTGCCCCACCAAATACTCCATGGCAGCCAGTCCGCTCTTTGTGGTGGGAATCTTGCAGCAGATGTTCGGTGAAACCTTACGGTTCTCCAGCGCCTCGCGAATGACCACCGCAGGATCATCCTCGTGAATCGGGTCTCCCTGGATACTTACATAGCCTTTGTCCCCGGGACCCTGCTCATACATGGGCATGAATCTCTCGGCGATCGGGCCCACCAGCCTCCGCTGAAAAATTGCGGCTATGTCATCATCGATATCCGATTCACGCATCACCTCGTCGAGAATCCTTAGGGCATCCGGACCTTCCGTCGGGTGATCCACCATCTTTTGAGTATAGGACGGGTTGTTGGTGCAGCCGCTGGCTCCGTTGGCGATGGCGAGGTCAGCGTGCTCACGGGTCGGATTATTTATCCAAAATTCGGTCGGGGTTTGAGTAACCACGCGCAGAAAATAGGGCTGTCTCATCGGAGCTCCTTTAACAACTTTCAGCGTAGAAGCGGCAAGACGGACTGTTGGAATTCAACTTATCATCGGGCTGATTCAAACGCCGACTGGACTGCCGAAATGAATAGAAGCTGGCCTTCCAGAAAGAGGCAGCAAGCCCCAAAAGCGTCGGCAATCCTGCTCTCATTGCCTTTCACCGGAATTCCGACCTCTTTCCTCCCTGGCGAGCCACGCCAAAGAGGAATCAGAGTCGTTCGAAGGTCGGTATTCGAGGCCCACGTAGCCAGAGTAATTGAGTTTCCTTATCACTTCCAAGACTGCGCCATAATTGATTTCCCCTGTGCCGGGTTGATGTCTGCCGGGAACGTCGGCGATTTGGATATGTCCGATGTCGGGCAGGCAATTCGTTATGGTATTAATAAGATTTCCCTCGGTCATCTGGGCGTGGTAGATGTCGTATTGCAATTTAACCTGCGGATGATTGACTTGCCTAATGATACTCAAGGCCTCCGCAGTACGAAGCAGGCCATACGTTGGGAAGTCCATTGCGTTTAGCGGCTCGATCAAAAGGGTTATCCCAGCCTCAGCGGCGAGCGGAGCAGCCAAAGACAGGTTTTCGACGGCACATTCCACCTGCACGTTTCGTTCGATGCCCGCAACCGTGTTACCGAACATTACATGAAGTCTGGTACAGTTGAGAAACTGCGCAACTTCGAGAGCCTTGGCAATACTCCAGCGAAAATAGACAAGCCTTTGCGGATTGGCGAGCGTGCCCCATTCGCCTGTGCTCGTGTCTCCCGCGTGTAAGTTGAAAAGAACTTGGACCAGTCCTAGGTGCTCGAGGCGGGCTTTTACTTCCGTTAAATCGAGTTCATAGGGAAAGAGATACTCCACTGCGGTGAAGCCAGCGCGAGCCGCCTTGGCGAAGCGGTCCAGGAATGGGTGCTCCGTGTAGAGCATGCTGAGGTTGACGCAATACTTTAACGCCATAGTCGAGGACCTCGCCGCAACCACATTTCGTCGGTCGGATCAACGGGTTACAAGCGGCCGAGCAAGTTGTTCCCCGGCATGCCGCAGCCCGGAGCGAACTAAAACCTAACTGTGCGAGTGCACCACTTGCAATTCCTGCCTCCCCAGCCGTTATTTGCGGAGGAAGAGACGGGATTAGGTTCCCAGAGATTTCGCCGCGCCTTGCGGCGCGCGGAGTAGAATCACGGTGGCCGCTGTGGCGATGAGGGGGATCACTCCCGCGGCAATGAAGACGGGGAAATAGGAGAACCGGTCCACAACCACCCCCGCCGCGAGAGTGAACATTGTCCCCGCGACCCCGGCGCTCAACCCGGCGAGTCCGGTGACGGACGCCACGACATCCTGAGGGAAAAGGTCAGAGGGAAATGTCAGCGACATCGTCGACCAACTGGCGTAACCCCAAGTCGCCAAGCTGATCAAGGCCAAAGCCCAATGTGCGTTGGACACCATCGTGACTGGGATCCCGGCAAGCATGGGAATGGCGCTCAAGATGCACACTAGTTTCCGCGCACGGATCACGGGCACGCCCCGCCTGATGAAGAAGCCCGACCCGAATCCCCCCGTAAAGTTTCCCAGATCGGCTGCGAGAAATGGAATCCAGGCAAAGGCCCCTATCTGTTTTAAGCTGAAGCCTCGCGCATCGCTCAAATACTGAGGCAGCCAGAAGACATAGAACCACCAAATGGGATCACTGAGAGAACGGCCTAGCACGATTCCCCATACGTTCGTGTCCCTGAGAAGATTGAGGTACCGCCCCGCGCCTGATCGCGGGGAAGTGGGGGCGGTGTCCCGCCCTGCCTCGATTAATTGTCTTTCCTCTGCGGTGAGTCGACGGTGACTGCTCAAAGGGTAGTAAACGAAGAGCCAGACGGCGAGCCATGCAAACCCCAATACCCCTGAGGCTACAAAGGCGTAGCGCCAGCCCACCGTCGCAGCCACCCCAGCGACGAGTGGCGGGGCAATAACGGAGCCGACACTTGAGCCGCTGTCAAAGATTCCGACGGCGAGTCCTCGCTCCCGCGCCGGAAACCACTCAGCCACAGCTTTGGTGGCGCCTGGCCAGCTACATCCTTCGCCCATGCCCAATAGGAAGCGGAAGAACTCAAAGGAAAACACTGAGTGCGCAAATGCCGTCAACATGCTGGAAACCGACCACCAGACCACTGCGAGCGCCAGTCCCATCCGTGTCCCCAGCTCATCAAGAAGGACTCCTCCAAGCAGCCACGTCAGCGCGTAGGCGATTTGGAACGACGAAACGATGTGCGAATATTGAGCGTGGTTAAGATGGAGTTGGCGGGTGAGTACGGGAGCCAGCACGGATAGCGTCTGACGGTTTATGTAGTTGATCACCGTCGAGCCGAAAAGCGTCCACACGATCAACCAGCGAAGCCGCTTCCCTGCCTTTGTTCCCGTTTGCCCCATTTAGCCTTTCGCCGGAAATCTTTGAGTCTTGACGCCGAAGTGATCGGCAGCCCCAAATCGTATCCAACATTTTCATGTTCTGAGTGGTTGCCGGGCAGAGGCAGTTCACACGCATATCGAATGCCTGACCGCAGTAGTTTAGTCCCGCCGAATCAGGCTCGATTCTTCAGCCACAGCATCCATGGGCGCACGCCCAGCCCGCGCAAATCGTGGACCTTGCCTCCCTCAAGCGTCCCGCCGAAAGCGTCGAAGATCTTACCGAGCTTCATTCCAATCCACTTGGCGTCATAGATGCCTGGCGCTTGGGAGAGATCTAGCCGGAAGGGTCGATCGCTGGGCATGTAGATCAAGTAAGAGTTTCCCGGTTCGCCCAGACACCAGATATCCTCTTCCTGTTGATCCACGGCGTCCAGCGGGCGCATCCGCGGAAGGTCGGTCGCCAGGTGGGCACGAATCATCTGGTAGGCGGTCAGAACATTTTCGCAGCCCAGCGGTCTTTCACATTGCGAAGGATACTCGCTAACGTCATCCAGTCGTCGCACCAGCATGGAGCCGCCCGCCATCAGGAAGGCCATGGTCTGTTTTTGGTCGCCGTCCAGGTAGTGAATAATAGCCTTTTTGGGGTATTGCTGGCGGTACTGCCTTACCTGGCGGTAGAACTGCTGAGGTGTCATTTGGTATGACTCCTCAATGTACCGGCCAGGCACCTCGCGCCCCCCTATCGGGGCAAGAAGAGTATCGTCACTCTTATAGTAAGAGTAACGCAAGTCGATCGTGCCAACGCGCGGGCTGTAACGAGGATCTTGCAGCATCGCGTCCACAACATCCTTGGTTGCGCCCAGGCCGATATGCACCCTTCGTCTGGCTTGTTGCTCCCATTCCAGAATTGTCTCAAACCAGAACTGCGTGAACGTAAGCGGGCCGGTGTATTCCTCGCCCGTCAGAAACACTACATTGCGCTGATTCTTTAGGTTGTCGAGGCAGTGCGCAATGTATTGCCGATGCAATTGCCTCCGCAGGGGATGAGTGACATCATAGAAGACGCTCGCCGCCGGATTCTTATCGGGCAAGCCGGTTGCTTGCAGGCAATTTGTTGGCCGCCAGGGATAGTCGACATAGTGGGCTTGAGTTTCCAGCAGATTGTGTTGGTTATAGAAATTGAAGAAAAACACGCATCCCTTGCGGTCGCAGTGTCCCGCGAACTCCCGCAATCTGGCAAAGTACCAGGCATTGAATTTGGTCAGGTCGTACAGAGGCAGTCCATCCCAGGCTTGGCCTCGATTGCTCCGGGCCCAAGGCATCTCGAGGAATGGGCCGACGGTGTTGCCATCGGTTCGCCGGCCCAGATCGTGGGCGTCACGACGGCGGTCATACCACAACGGTGGAGTATGTTCGAATCCCGGATAGCCGTAGGTGAGCATGTTATCGGAGAGCTTTTCCAGATCTTCGGTCCGGTTGGACCCGACGTGCCCCGCTTCATTGCGGATAAGGCTCGGGCCCAGTCCAATGTCTGTCCACCAACCCGTGGGCTGGCCGCGGTAGCCGCCCCACCATTGGTTTGCGCGGGCATAGCCCCATATTGCTTCGCCCTTTTGGATATACCAACCATTCGAGGTCTCCAGGTAAAGAGGATCGTGATCGGATTGGGGAGCATTACCGCCGATCATTGATGGTTTGGAATCCACCGGCCCCGCTCCGGCGACAAGCAGGTTAGGCACCGACGTGGCAACTGCCGCCGAAACGCTAAGTGAGGTGAGGCCAGTCAGGAACCGGCGGCGATCAATCACGCTAGCTGTTGCGTTATCAAGAGGACCGTCTGGACTTTGATTCATGGTGACTCCCTGCGCCCTCACCCAATGATGTAATGGATGTCAACGCCGGCCCCTTATCTGTCAAATGTTATCAAGTCACTCCCGAATGAGGTCTCCTAGCCCTGGCGGCGAATCACGAAGAGATGACAGATGCTGTTCATCACTTTTAGACAAGCCTCCTTTCTATTCCCAAATGAGAACAGAGCGCCCTGCCCCCTGGTTCAATCAACTCTGGGACAAGTTCCTGACGACCGGCGCCAGGTAGTCCGAAAGAATTCAATGCCGTTAGCCTCAAATTGTGCCGCACTGCACTCGTGAGATCCTTCAGATTCATGTTCAGCGAATCGACCGGCCGCCATCGATAGGCAATGCCACTCCTGTGATGAATGAGGCCTCGTCGCTTGCCAAAAACAGCACGGCGTAAGCGACCTCTTGCGGATTGCCCAGCCGCCCCATCGGGTGCTTGGCCAGCACGTAATCCATGTGTTTGGTGCGGTCTTCGGTGCGTGTCAGGATCGTATCCAACATTTTCGTGTTCTGAATGGTTGCGGGACAGATACAGTTCACACGAATGCAGAACGAAGCGTAATCGAGGGCCATGGCACGCGTCATCGCGACGATCCCGCCCTTCGATGCGGAATACGCTACTAGTTGGTGATTGCCGCGGATTGCGTTGATGGACGCGTTGTTGACTATGGATCCGTTCCGGCGCTTCAGCATTTCTGGCACGGCACGCCGGCAGCACAGGAATACGCTCTTCAGATTGGTATCGATAAGTTGCTGCCAAGTTTCGTCGCTGGTTTCGGCTACAGCGCCAGCCATCTCGATGCCGGCATTGTTGAACAGAATATCGAGCCCACCAAATTCCCTCACGGCTTCAGCGACTACGCCCTGGACATCTGAATCGCGGGACACATCGCCCTGAACAGCTATTAACCGCCCCGCCAAACCCTGCGCCTCCTGTTCTAGTGCCTTTGCCTCGTCGGCCTGCAAAACATTGGCAACGACCGAAGCGCCTTCGTGGGCGAACAAGAGCGCAGTCGCGTACCCAATTCCAGTCCCCGACCCGGTGACGATGGCGATTTTATTCTCGAGCCTTAGGTGTCCCATTCAGTGTCAAGAGTCTCGCAGCCTTTCTGCGGGAGTTTTGCCTCCAGCCATTTCTGAATCGATCGGTCTTGGCCTGTGCGGCAGCGGCAATCATGCTGGTTTTACCAAGGACCGCACGACATCGGTAACGCGACCCGTCTCCAGCTGGCGAAGTCCCCACAAATCCAACGCGAGCGGTAGAGATTTCGTGATTGCGCGGAAATCAACCTTCGGACTCATATCCTCGTCGCAAAAGCCGAACTTGCGCCTGTATACCGCAGCCAGTTGCTGTACAGCGCGCTCGTGCCGCCATCGACTGGCAAGCCGGTCTCGGAATTCAAGACCACAGGCAAGCGCTCTTGGATCTTTGTCAAGGCAGCGACGGCAGCATCCAGAAACGGCGAACCGAGTCTGCCATCTACCGCGCTCTCCATCGCGCCTGCGATCACACGCGCTAGCTCGCGGCTCTCCTGAATGAAACGTTTTCCAATCCGCCCGAACTTCACAGACTCGCTGGGTAGCGATAGCGATACGTAATGGTGCCCCAGGCAGAGCACGTTGATATCGAGCGTTTCCACCAAGTCCATCGACCGCTCATAATCCTGGGGGTGATAAATCACAGGGAGGCCGCCTGGCCGGCTGCCTCCTCCTGCAATGCTGTCGCCGGTGAATAGAAACCCTTCCCGCTCCCAGTAAAAGCAAACCGACCCGAGGGTGTGCCCTGGCGTGGGAACGACACGAAGTTCCATGCCCCGGCCCAGGCTCAACACCTCGCCCGCCTGAAGTCGCCGGTTGACTGGCGACGGCTCGCACAGTTTTTTCCAGTCCGCCTTCGCCGCCTCCGCCATGTGCGAGCGGTCGGTGAGTTGAGAATCCTGAAGGTAGAACTCATCAAACTGCTGGTCAAGATCTCCGGCCACGACGGCGTCTTGGGCGGGCATCCATACCTCACAGGCCGATGCAGCCACCACGCTAGCGTTTCCTCCTGCATGGTCGAAATGTCCATGAGTATTGAGGATCAACTGCACGTCTTTTAGGTCAGAACCGCGCTCTTTGAGGGCGGGGGCGATAAACCGTTCGGGCGCATCCACGCATCCCGTATCGATCACCGCCAAGCCATCTCCCTCCAGCAGATATAGTTCCGTGTGACCCTTCTCGCCCCAATATGTGCCAATCTGCGTCACTTGAGGGTGGAACCTGAAATCTGTGTGCATGTTCATCTCTCCGCATTTCTCGACGCGAGTGTGATTTGACCGGGAGAAGCCGCCGGGCCACGCCGGTTCCACTCGGGTGAGATCATGCGACCCATTAGGCGTCGGGCGAGCTTTGCATCTCGTGCGATTGTTCCTGCCCTGTTACCTGGATGTCCGATGAAAGAGGACGGCATGACTCACGCTTAACTAACTCCGTCGGAATAGTGACGTGCTGCCGCACCAGGTCGGACCGAGCAATACGCTTCAGCACCATTTCGGTCAGGTAATTTCCTACCTGTTCTGGGAATTCTCGCACGGTCGTTAACGGTGGGTGCAAGCCAACCGACTCAGTGTCATCTTGACCGACTACACTCACTTCCTCGGGGACTCGGACTCCGCAATCCTTTAGGGCTTTGTACACTCCTCGGGCGGTGGCATCGGTCCCAGCATATATTGCGCTCAGTGGTTCATGCCGGGCCAATATGGATTTGGTGGCAAGGTAGCCTATTTCCTCGGGTTTGCCCGAATGTTGCTCGGCGATGCGACAAAGAAGACCCGCCTCTTCCATGGCTCGACAGTAACCGCTGCAGCATCTGGCGAACCACGGTAACTGGCGGTTGCCTACAAACCAGACGTCTCGATGGCCTATCGACTGCAAATAACGGGTGATTTCGTACGCGCCTGCGATGTTATCGGTCCATACCACGTCATAGCTATCGGGTTGCCACTCACCCAACACGCTATTGCCATATACCGCGAATGGAAGTCGCCTCCGTGTTAGGGAGTCCAGGAGGTTTTGTGAGTTTGTTCCGGCAAGGATTGCTGCCCGCACGATATCCCGACGCTGCAGAATCAGGGGCAAGTGAAGCTTGTTCCAAGGAACGCGTGAGGAATAATCGAAGGAGAGAAATAGCATATCCCAGCCGTGAGCTGCGCAATGGTTTTGCGCTCCCAGAAGAACTCGCGAGTGGAAGGGATGCAACATATCCCGATTGCTAAGAACGAAAGCAACGATCTTTGGCCGATTGTTTCCGATCAAATCGATTCCGAGTTTCTGAGCTGTTTTCTCAACCCGCTCCTGCACTTCGAGACTCACGGCGCCGGTACCGTTTGCGACTCGCGAAACCGCCGTGAGGCTCACGTGTGCGGCCTCGGCAACGTCCCGCATTGTTCGCTTGGTTCCCATATTCGTTGCCCCTTCTAAAGCCCCCGTTTTTGTTAGGACGTAGGGCGCTTGGGTGCTCTCGAATAGTTGCCCATTTCCTCAATCGAGGTCATTATCATTCACCCATTAAGAGAAAACTGTCTTATTTAAGTGGCATTTCTTTCGTCCATGGAACGGAAGCATACACCATTGTATGACCGCAATCAAGGAGCATCGTCTCCATTCGGAACTTCTCGCCAACCAAGATAGCATAAGCGTTTATGGACTATTTTGAGGCACTTAGTAGACTTATCCCACCGGCATGTCGGGAATTGCACTCATAATAATGCGCTCAGTTCAGATGAACTAGGAAATAATGTCAACATTTGAGGATAATGGTCATAAAAATACACGGATATTTCAATATTAGAGTGAAACTTTAACTTGACAAACCATCGCTCTTAGGGCTATTCACCATCTTCAGGGTTTCTGACCTTCTTAGCATCGCCTTGAGGTCTGCTTTGAAGACTTGTTTCTTTGCTGGGTGATGCGCCATGAACCCAAACTAAACTCTACCTTCGAGTTGCGGCCTTGAGCTATCTCTACTTTGTTGGCCATGGGGGACTCCATTGAGGGATGCAATTTTGTACATTTTGATAGTCGTCCTCTCTTCTATTGCATGGCATTTGAACCTGGATCACGCGATGGTCAAGTCGTTTCCGATTACCCATGGCCCGTTGAGGGACATTCAGAAAATTGACCTTAGAGCGAGGATCTTCAACATTTTCAATCACTCAAACTCCAACAATCCGAACCGTGGTCTCATTGCGCTTAAGGAGATGATTTCGTCGAGCACACTCGGGCCGCCTGGTGCCAGCAAAAACAATTTATCTAAGCCCGAACCAAACGCCTCTCGCAAGCTTCACCTTTTGCGGTCAGCCCGAACGCTGGAGCCGCATGCTGCCGGAGTTGGAATCGGAATGGAAGGCCAAGACAATGTTGAAATATAAGTTGCTTCACCTGTTCGCTGTTTTGATGCTGGCAGCGGGTCCGCTTTGGCCACAGGCAGGTATCGAGGTTTCTGCCAGCAAAGCAGCCAGATTTCCGGCCGTATGGCCAGCAGGTCCGCTGAAATCGTCCCTGCCGGGATGGGCTCAGCCCGGTCGTATGCGTTTTGTGCGATGGGACGGAGGTCCGCTGGAAACAGCAAAGTCCATTCTCTCAGGCTACCATGGCTACAATCCTCTGAATCCCGATTACCTATACACCATGACCAATTGGTACGACCTTCGCACGGTGGCTTTGCTCCGCGAGGCGTCAGTCAATGCCATTTGGGTGACATTCAGCAATGGTTTTTCGATCCCAACCGAACGTCCGCAGCGAGAGCAAGTTCGGCGGTACATCGATGAGTGCCACCGGCAGGGAATCCACGTCATGGCTTATGAGTCAGTGGCCAACATGTTCTGGGAGGATATGTACGAGCATGTGCCTGAGTCGCGGAACTGGGTGGCTTTCGGCGCGGACGGCAAACCGATTCCTTATGGGTCTGGCGATTACACGAAAATGGGAAGGGTTACCAGGTACATGGCGGACCTGTCCAAATCCGGGTGGCGCGACTACTTGAAAATGCGCATCGACCTGGCCATCGATGCCGGTGCCGACGGCGTTATCTATGACAACAACTTCAGTACCCATTTGGTTGAAGTCTATCAAGACGTCTATCGCTACGCATCTGCTCGCAAAAGGGACTTTCTCTTAATGGGCAACTTCCATACAGACACGTATGTCTTGAACCGGCTCGTGAATATCTTCACTACCGAAGACGGGGTCGAACCTGGCGTGTGGAAGGATGTCAGTGATCCGCGAGTTCCCAAGTCCTACCTCTTGCCGGTCGGGAGTGGATTTCTGGTTAACAACATCGGGATGTTCCGACTCCACTATGCTCTCTCGGACGGTTGGAAACCGATATTGATCGAGAACGAGTTCCGCGAGAACGGCGATCGTTATTCGGGATACATGTCGGCTTCCCGTTCCTCGTTGGCGATGGCAGAGAGCATGATGTTCGGAATTGCTGATGAGACGTTCATAGATGGGACTTTCGGCCACGACCTGTTTCGAGACGGCCCCGAGGCTAAGTCAGTCTGGCAAGCAATTGGCCGGTACAACCGGTTCTTTGCCGACAACGAAGACTACTATGTAGATGCACGCCCCCTTGCATCGCTGGCCGTCATTCTCGACGACCGCAGCGACGGTGTAGAATTGCTGAATGGACTTGCCAGTCGCAACGTTATCTTTGACGTTCTCTATGAGCACGATGCCACACCCGCAAAGCTGAAGCCCTATGCCGCTGTCGCCTTGCTGACCGCGGAAACGGTTCGCGATCGGACGGTGAAGGCCATCGAGGAATACTTGGCGGCCGGCGGCAAAGTCGTGGCCGCTGGCAACGTCGCCACCCGAGATGAAAGAGGAAGCACTCGCCCCCAGCCGTCCTTCCTTCACACCAAGGCCGCGAGAGGCCAGTGTGTTTATTTTGATAAAGTTCCGGCCATCGATGAACTGGCACGGACGCTGGTTGCGGCCGACCGCCCTCCCCTGGTGGGTGTAGTGGCGCCTCAGGGTGTTCTCTACAACGTTGTCGAACAGCCGAAGACCGGGCGTATCATTGTTCATCTGCTGAACTACACGCTCCAGCCGATATCGTCCATTCAGGTCACAGCGCACGGAGATTTCGGAAAGGTCAGGCTGCTAACTCCAGACAGCACCCGCGAACCAGTACTAGTAACTGCCGCGTCAAGCATCTCTACCGAGGTCCATGTTCCTTCACTGGGGATTTACTCGATCCTAGTATTTGGTCAAGGAGAAGAGGATCGATGACAACGGAGAAACTGGTGCCTCATTCTTCTAATGGTTCTTAGGCTGGTCCTTTTGCGACCGTTGATAAAAGGAGCCTACTTTCTGCGCCTTCCGCCCCAGGGAGTTTATGACCTGCCCATTTGAAATCCTGCGGGCACACGGAAGAAATCAATCGTTAAACCCCCGAGCGCGTCCTCACCTTTCACTTCTCCAGTAGCCCCAGGCCGCGAAGCCAATTGATGAGTAGCTTTGGCCATTCGCCCAAAGCCGGATCGCGCAGATCCA
>CAZCVY010000132.1:0-18543 GCA_964501985.1 uncultured Acidobacteriota bacterium
CCGCGACCTCCCAAGATCACAGGGAGACGTAGCGGCAAGTCGAAAACGGCAGTTTACAGTCGATAGTGAAGGGGAGTTGACAGTTGACAGTTTACAGTCGACAGCAAAAACGTAGGGGCGGCGTCCCGCCGCTTTTGGAGTGCGGTCGCAGCAGCTACCGCTTTGCCCGCTGGAGCAGTTCACAGTTGACAGCCGATAGTTGACAGTCATACGCAACTGAAGACCAGTTAACAGTTGGCAGTCGATAGTTGACAGTCACACGCAACTGAAGGCCAGTTAACAGTTTACAGCCGACAGTTGATAGTCGCGAGGGGGCAAAGCGGTAGCTGCTGCGACCGCACTCCAAAACGCTTCGCGACTGGGCACATGAAAACGTGCGGCCCCTTTCGCTGTCAACTGTCGACTGTTAACTGTGGACTGCTCTTCCGACACCTAACACCCAACACCTAACACCTCTCTTCGTTGTCGACTGTCGACTGTGAACTGCCCTCCCTGGCCGCTGACACTTCTCCATGACTTTCGCCTTCGTTCGCACTCCCGGATTCGCCTGCGCGCTGTGCCTGCTCATCGCCTTCGCCGTGGGCACGTATCGCCATTGGTGCATCTCGTTTTGGGAAAGGATCGAAATCCTGCCCGACGCGGCTGACGGGGACATTATGTCCGAGGAATTGCGTCTGGGCGCCTACGTGCCGGGATGGAAGTCCAACAACTTCCGGGTCGGATCGTGGCTCCTGGTGGCGGCGTGCAGCACCTTGGGCGCGGGGTGGGGAACTGCCCTGCTGCGAGGGGCGCAGACCGTCCATGCCGCCCTGTTCTTCCTGGGCATTCTGCTCACCCGGTGGGCGCTGTCCGTAACCCTGGGAATCGGCGCCGCGAGCCTTGCCCTCCGAAGACATTGGACAGAAAAGCAGGGAACAGGTTCTGGGTTACAGGGTACAGCAGCTAAAACCGGCGAAAGCGTTACACCTAACACCTAATACCTGACACCTAGTCTTCCTTCCGTGATGCTCCCAAGCCAGCCCATAACAGCCCGGTCCCAGCCGCTCGCGCCATCCGGGAAGCTTCGGGGATTGCCGGACATTGGCGCTCTATCCACAACCGGATTGGTGCTCGCCTACGCTGTCTTCGCATGGGGCGGTGTGCTTCGAAGTGACCAGTACCGCTACCTTCTGGTGCTGGGCCTGCTGGCCGTGGCGCTGAGCCTGGCCCGTCCGCGACGCCAGTGGGCGCCCCTACCCGGCCGCGTGCTGCGCTGGGGCCTGGCGCTGCTGCCGGCATACGTCCTGATGCAGGTCGCGCCGCTGCCGGTGCACTTGGCGCGCGTGCTGTCACCCGCCCGCACCGCCTCGATGCCTCCCGCGGCGCTCATCGGACGCCCAGCCAACTTTGTTACTCTGAGCGTTTCGCCCGTCGCGACTATGCAATCGTTCCTGCTCGTCTGCGGATACGTGATCGTCTTCCTTCTGATGCGCGACCTGACTTGGCGATTTGTGGATAAGCGGTGGCTCGCGGTTTGGCCCATCGTCGCCATCGGCGCTCTGGAAGCGGCCCTGGGACTCTTCCAGAACTTCGGTCGAGGCGTGGACCAACTTCGGTGGGGGACATACGTCAACCATAACCACTATGCGGGCTTCCTGGAGATGGCGCTTCCGTTTGCGGTGGTGTACCCCGTGGCGCTGTGGCGGCGCACGCGCTCGCGTGGACTCGCGGGGACGGCTCCGGCCCTCGCGGCTTGCGGCGTGTGGGCGCTGGCGGGATTGATCTTCGCCGCAATCGTCTTTTCCTTTTCACGCATGGGGTTCATCGCGACGCTTGCTTCGCTGTTCGTGATGGCGGCGCTGGCATTCGGAACCCGCCAACTGAGCTGGGCGGCGCGCTCCAGCAAGCGGCAAATCGGCACGGTCAGCCTGGCCGCCGCGCTGGTGCTCGCCGGATTCGTGTTTCTGCCGCCGGACAAGCTGATCGCGCGATTCGTCCAGCTCGTTTCGACCGACCCCACCGGAGGCGGACGCGCGCAGCTTTGGGCGGAGACGATTCCGATGATCAGAGCTTATCCCGTCTTCGGGTGCGGGCTGGGTGGGTACGAGACGGCGTTCATGAGGTTCAAGGTTTCCGCACCGCTTGTCACGGACGATTTCGCGCACAACGATTACCTCCAACTATTGGCCGAACTGGGGCTGGCGGGTTTCGCGATTGGGGCTGCGATGGCGTTCTCCGTGGTGAGGACGGCGGTGCGGAACGCGGTCGGGTCGCGAGACCCGGGGGCGCGGTATTTTGCCGTGGCGTGTGCGGGTGCGCTGGCCGCGATTCTGGTGCACAGCCTGGCGGATTTCAACTTGTATATCCCGGCCAATGCCATGCTCGTTGCGTGGATTGCGGGAATGACCGTCGGGGCTCGGGGATTGCCACTTTTCGATTGCCGATTGACGGAAGAGGAGGTGGCCGTGCGCGTTTTTCCATCGGCCATCGCCAGTCAGCAATCGATAATCAGCAATTACAGGAGGTAGCCGTGAAATACTTGTGTCTGCTAATGCTCATGATGACGACCGTAGTCCTGATGGCCGCCGTTCCGGTGGGCCGCGTCAGTAGTTCCGGCGCGTTGACGCTCAACGGCAAAGCCGTGCCGGCAACTGCTGTCTCATCCCTGCCAGTGGTGGCGGGCGACGAGATCGCGACTTCAGGTTCCCCAGCCATGATCTATTTCAGCGACAAGAGCCGCGCCACGCTTGAACCGAATTCGCGGGTCAAGCTGGAGGCTCGCAGTTCATCGGTGGCGCTTCGGGTTTTGTCCGGGTCGGCCGATTTGAAGCCAGGGGAAGGCTCGCGAATCACCTTGATTCAACTGGTGGATCCGGTGGCGCGGAACTCTGGCGTAGGCCCAGCATCGGCTCAGTCTGTCACCCCACTCGACAAAGGCGGAAAACCTTCACCACCACCCGACCCCCACCGACCGCCTCCGCCACCACCGCGAAGCGGCCATTGCCCGCCGGATCATCCGCGCTGCGATAAGGACTAACCCGGCAATTCGTGAGGGTCCCTCGTCCGCAGAATTGACGTAGAGGCGGCTCTGCGCCTCCAGATTGTCCGTCGGTCGACAGATAAACTCGTCACGACATCAACGGGGTCTCGAAATGGTCCTTCGCCCGAAGAGAGTGCTGGATTGAAAGCGCTGACGTTCATCCTCGGCGTGGTTTTGGCTGCCTACTGCACGGCAGGCATTCTCTCGCAGACGTTGGGGCAGAGCAACGCTCAGATTGAGCGCGTTCTGTGCCGTTTCTTGGTTTGCAACAGCGCGCCGCTGGAGTCGAGTGCGCGGCAGCAATTGACAGGAGTGGAGCAAGCGGACGTCCAAAATGCCATCGCCACATTTCGGGAACTTCTCCAACGCGACCCGCAAAATCCCTATCGATGGGCCGATCTGGGAGAAGCGTTTCTTGACGCCGGAAACAAGGGACAAGCTCGCGAGTGCTACGGCCAAGTTCTGGCCCTCGCGCCGCGGTCCGCGCCCCTCCTGCTGCGCGTGGCGAACTTCAATTTCCAGACTGGCGAGAACCACCAGGCCCTTCCCATCACGGCGCGGATCCTGACGCTCACTCCGGAATACGATTCAATCATCTTCAGCGAGTACACACGTCTGGTAGACAAGACTGATGATGTGTTGCAATACGGCTTGCAGGATGATCGGCGGGCGGTACAATCCTGGCTGCAATACCTGATGCAGGCCGGACGACTCGACGATGCGCAATGCACTTGGGATTGGGTCGCCCGACGCGGATATGATGATAACAGCACGGCAGGGGAATATGCCGGCTTTCTAGTGCAGCAAGGCCATCCCGATTGGGCGGTGTCCGCATGGACCCAGCACTTGGGCGAGCGTGCAGGCGACTATCGGAAGTCTAACTACCTTTTCAATGGGAACTTCGAGTTCGAGCCCAGCCCATCGCCATTCGATTGGAATCTCGGGCACGCTCAGGGCGTTGATGTCGCCCGTGACTGCTCGACCGCCAGGCCGGGCGACTGCTCGCTTCGCATCAGCTTCGCAGGCACCCAGAATCTCGACTTCGCCGCTGCATCCCAACTAGCTTCTGTGACACCGGGCCCTTACCGCTTCCACGCCTCCATCCGAACCGAGGGCTTGACCACCGACCAGGGAATTCGATTTCGAATCTCCGATGCAGAGCTGCCGGCACGTTTTGATCTCATCTTCGGCCAGCTCAAGAAAACAATGCCCTGGTCGCCGGTCGATCAAGATCTCGTAGTTCCACCACAGACCAGGCAGCTGCGAGTTCAGATCATTCGGCAGCCGTCAATGAGATTCGACAACAAAGTCGGTGGGATTGCCTGGATTCATGATTTGAGACTGGAACCAATTGGCGATCCCTCCTCACCATAGCCCCACTCCCGCCCTCTAAGCCCTCCCTTACGCCAAGACTCGCCCTGCTCGCGAGCGATGTCGGGCGCCTGACCCTTTTCCCTCCAAGCAAGTAGTACAGCAATTGAATAAGTCGGCACGAAGATGTGACCGACAGGGGGCTACTGCGCGTGGGTCCCGTTAGGCTCGCCAGACCATGTATCCCGAAGGTGATTCTCACTGGCGCAGTTCGTATCTCCGCACGCGAGTGCCTTTACAGACCTTGACCTGACCCGACGGTCGACCGGCTTTGTCGTTTCATATAGTCAATAAGTTACATGGGCTTAGTAAGGCCGCATGGTTCGAATGCCACCACCTCCGCCAACTCCATCTCGATGGAATTGACGCAATTAAACTCAATCTAATCGAAATTGAGCCCGTGTTTCTGCCGCGGCAGCTACTGTATGCTGTGTCCATTGGCCTGAGGATGGACGCGTCAAATTGTTATGATGAAGGTTTCCATAACCCGTTGGTGCGGGATAATCTTGGAGGAACCCCAGTCGCAGAATTAATCTCAATGTCCTCCCACCGGTGACCCGGCATCTCCAGCGCTTCACATTGGCTTTTCTTCCTTGCGCGGAAGTTTGCCAAGAGGCAAATGTGAGAACCGTGTACGCAAATCCACCTTATCGCGAGAAAGCTGCAATTGCTGTGCCGGGACAATGACGATCGCAAACCGGAGCAACCTCCTCATTCCTGCGTGTCGGACCGCCCCACGAGTGTAAAGACCGCCTCCGCGGGAAGTTCGATATCCGCCCCGCCGTCGCGCACTGGGGCCGTCATCACTTTCTGGCAATCCAATTCGGGAGTCGTTTCATAAACGTCCCAACTCGTGGTGTTGCCCGTCACCGCTGGCGGCAACTCGATGCGGAAATGATTCGGCCCGCCTTCTTTCACCCCCACCAGTACCAGCGCATCCGGTGTAGGGCCCTGGAACGCGGAAACGGTTAGCCCGGGCGCTTCGGTGGTGGCGGCGATCCTCTGCCATCCCGGTCGCACGAAGTGGTAAAGCTGCCGGACTGCGTAGTAGCTTTTCTTCACCGAGTAGACCTGGCTGGCGCTGGTAAACAAGCCGTAATAACAGAGGCGCTTCATGCACTCCTCGTAGTCGTCGAAGGCGTCGAAGTAGAACAGGGCGCTGGCGCCTTGATTCAGAGCTGTCAGCGCGCGCCGGTTGGCTGCCAGTGAGAACATCTTCCACTGGTTCGCGAAAGTCTTGTTCTCGTCGCTCAGGTCACCGTATTCGGTGAGCCAAACGGGGGTCTGGGGATACTTGCTGGCTTTTACGCGCTCAACCTGCGGGCCCACCGATGAGTCACTGTAGCTGTGAAAGGTGAAGACCCCAACCTGTTTCATCAAATCATCGTCCTTCAGGATCGGGCCGGTGTAGTCGTTGGTGATTACGGCGTTGTCCGGCGCGGCTAAACGGACGTCCCCCAGTCCTTCTTTCCTAAGCCGCCGCGCGACGGCCTCCAGAACTTTGGGAGCCTCGTCAGGATCAATGCGCGGACCTTCCGGCGGGTAGCAGTCGGTTTCATTGAACGGGCTGAAGTATTCGAAATCAATGTGCTCGTGATTGCGAGCGTACATCAGCATGGAGACCACTTCCTCGGCGAACTCGTCGTACATGGCAGGATTCAGGTGTCCTTGCTTGTCGGCGGGAACGTTGTCGTGGCACACCCTGTGTTGAGGTGGGAGCACTTTGTCGTCCGTCATCCAGGCGGGCACAGGCCCCATCAGGGCGAGCATCGGGCGGATTCCCCGGGAATTCAGGTAGTGCAGCCCGCTCCAGGTGGCCTCAAAAATGGGGTGCGAATAGCGGTTGTTGTAGTACTCCCAGTTCATCACGTTGGGGTCCCTGTTGTCGTTGTATTCCTCCCAGTTGCTGTACACCAGGTAAGGGACAACACGGAACATCGTTATTCCCAGATCGTCAATCAGCCGGTCGAACATCCCCTTCTGATCGTTGCGAAAGTAGGGACCCGTGTAGTTGATGCCGAATCCCTGGATGACCTGGTACTGCTGGCCGGGATTAATCTGGATGCGCGCGTTCGCTTTTTGATCCTGCGCGCGGGCCGGCGCCATGAACAAGAACACCACCGCCGCCGCCCATAACACCGTCCGATTTTTCGACATGGTTGACTCCCGGTCAGAACGTGAACTTGATAGCAACCTGGCCGATGCGCGCCGCGTTCGCATTGGTCACAAACCCAAAATCTGAGCCGAGGAAGTTTGCCTGCGGCTCCTGGAACTGCGCGTGGTTAAAGGCGTTGAAGAATTCGCCCCGGAATTGGAGTTGCTTCGATTCCGTCAGCTTGAGGTCTTTGATCAACGCAATGTCCCAGTTGTTAATGCCGGGCCCGTGGAAGAAGCGGCGGCTGGAGGTCCCGATCCCGCCCAATGGCTCGGCCGAAAACAAGGCGTTATTGAAGTAGGGATTGGTGCCCGCTGAGGGATTGGCTTTCCGCGGGTTGGTAATTTGCAGATTGCCCGGCGTGTAGTCCGGCTCATCGACGGTGTTTCCAGTAGGCCCGCCATAAGCGGTCCCCAGCAGGGAGTTGTCGTCCGGCTCGGTCAGATAGACGGGCAAACCTGTGGCAAAACGTGTGATGCCGCTGACGGCCCAGCCGTTGGTCAAGCGAGAGGATAGATGGAGTTTGTCAAACGGCAGGCGATAGCGGTAACTGGTTACAAAGTTGTTGGTGGCATCGAAAGCGGACAGGGCCTTGGTAAGTTTGTAGTCGAGCGGGTTAATCATGTCCCCCTGACCCCCACCCCACCCCGAGGCGTTGTCGAGCGACTTACTGTACGTGTACCCCGCAAGCATCTCGAGGCGGCCGACAACGTGCCGAAGTGACACTTCGAGGGCGTTATAGTTGGAGTTGGCCATCGTATCAAACCAGTCGTCGCTGCCGAAATTCGGACCGAAGGGAGCCCGCGTCCCGTTGATGACTCCACCGCCGACTGGATTATACGTTTGGTTTTCCCCAAATGGCCCGCAAGTCGGAGTTCCCGGCACCACTTCGCTCAGTTGGCTTACGCTCAGACAGAGCGCAGGATTACCCGGATTGGCTTCCAGTGCGGCAATCAGGCGGTGACCTTGCGAACCCACATAGCTCAGGCTTAGCAAAGTGGCGGGCCCCAACTGCCGCTGAATGGAAAAATCGTATTCCTCGGCGTAGGGGACCTGATTGTGGAGATAGGCCGTGGGGGAGCTGGAAATGGGCTCGAATATGGACCAGTTGATGGAGTTGTCAGGATTCTTGGCCCCGACATTGAGGGGGGGGAGAGGAACAGGGAACCGTTGACCCTCGTTAAATCCCGTCCCCCGATCGACAAATGGCGTAGCAAAGAGGGGCGGTTCCGGGCTTACCCAAAAGTTTCCGAAGGGGGCATCGTCACTCGAATTGATGTTGCCAACGTCTTCGAAAGCGGTGTAGTAGATGCCAAACGCGGCGCGGATGCTCGTCTTGCCCGGCCCTCCCCACAACTTGGCCAGGAATCCCTCGCTGGAATTGGGAGAATATGCCAAACCGATGCGGGGGGCAAAGTTGTGGTAACGGGTCGGAGCGACCGTGGAGGGAATTCCGGGATCTCCGGGGAAATCCCAGCCCACCGGCGCGCCGGGATAGACCACCGACTGCAGTCCAGGGACAAGGGCTTGGATCTCGTTGTGGGCCTCCCACCACGGCATACTGACTTCCCAGCGCAGGCCATAGTTTAGAGTCAAACTATGAGCAGCCCGCCAGCTATCCTGAAGATACAGGGAAACGTAGCGGTCGCGGGTGTACATGGGCGGTTCCTGGCCCTGGACGTACGCGGTGGGCGCCCCAATCAGGAAGTCAGCAAAGTCAATGCCTGTTTCAGACCCGGTAAAGGAAAACGATCCATTGTTGTTGATGTTCTGAAAATAGGTCACCTGGTCGTAATGGGCGCTGCCGCCAAGTTTGATGGTGTGCGTGCCCTTTACGATGGCAAAGTTATCGATGGCCTGGTAGGTGTTCTCGGGACGCGTATTCGAGTCATCCGCTCTCCCAATGTTGAAATTATTGAAGCCCACCGGTTCAACACCCTGGAAGGGCGCCAGCCTCACGATGCCGGGCGTGCCGATTCCGACTTGAAAACCTTGGGAACTGAGGGAAGGCCCCAGGCCACCCACGGGTGTTGAGATGACAATAAAGTTCCGCAGGTATTGGACACGGACCTCGTTGACTGACCCGGGGCCGAAGGATTTGATGAGGCCCACATTGAACATCTGGGTCTTTCCGTCGGAGCTCGCGGCGAAGCCGGGAACGTTGGCTCCGCCGTAGGGATTCAGCAGATTGAAATCGTCAAGGGAGTAGTAGCCTGACAACATCCCCAAGGGCGTGGTTGCGTCCAGCCGCACGCTGCCTTTGTCGTCCCGCAGGGTCTGGTCGAAAGCAGAAGTCGTAAAGTAATCCCCTTGGTAGTTGGGCATCGGAATGTATTGCATCAGGGCGTTGGAGGGCGCGGTAAAGGCCGCTTGGGGGATAATCGCATTGGGGAAAACGCACGCCGCGGAAGTGGTGCACGTGGGCGTGTAGTACGCTTCGCCCGCCGCGACGGGGTATCCCAGTTCGCTCGACAGAGTTTGCGCCCAAGAGCTTCCGCTGACCGTGTTGGGAACGATTTGATTGTCAGTCCCAACCGTATAGAACGAGCTCGACTCGTCCGAGAGGTTACCGGTGCGGTCGGCGGCGGAGGGGACGGGGATAAGGCCAGTGTCCACGCCCGACACCAGGCGCGTGCCTTGGTAGTCGGTGAAGAAGAATAGCTTATTATGGCGGATCGGTCCGCCCAGTGTGCCTCCAAATTGGTTCTGGTGCAAGCCTGCTCGGGCCGAGGAATAGAAGTTCCGTGAGTCAAAATCGGGAGTGCGGACAAACTCGAAAGCATCCCCGTGGAACTGGTTGGTGCCGGACTTGGTGATGACGTTGATCAGCCCCCCCGAATAATTCCCATACTCGGCGTCGCCGTTGTTGGTTACAATCCGGAATTCGGCAATGGAATCGAGGTTGGGAATCAGTGCGGCCCCCATCTCGATTGCCGCTTCATCGTCGCCGCCGTTGACCATGAACCCGTTGGCGGATTCCCGCATTCCGCTGATGGAGAGATTCCCAGGGTTGAGGCTGCCGGAAACCCCAGGGGGACTGTTGTAGCCGCCATATTCACCCGATGAGACGGGAACCACGCCCGGTTGCAGAGCTAGCAGGTCCGTGAAGCTTCGACCATTCAAAGGGAGCGCCGTCATCTTGGTGGTTCCGATGATCTCGCCCATCTGCGTGTTGTTGGTCTCCACGTGGGCGGCCGTGGCTGAAACACTTACTTCCTGCGTCTCCGCGCCCACCTGAAGCGTGGCATCCACCCGTAGGGCACTGTTAACGTCGATCACCAACGAGGTTTGACGGTATTGCTCGAATCCCTTGGCTTTTATTTGGACCTCGTACTGGCCCGGCGCAAGCGCCGGGAAGGAATAGAACCCTTCGGCATTCGTCACGGTGGAATTCTGGACGCTGGTCTCTGTATTAATCGCCATCACCGCCGCCCCGGGAATGACCGCACCGGAAGAATCGGTCACGGTTCCGGAAATGCTGCCCGTGACACTACCCCAACTTATTCCCCCGCCAATTAGGAGGGCTAAGATCAGGCCTCCTAGTTTACACGTGGCCCTCTCGGTCGCTGTCGTTTCGCGATTCATCGTTGCCTCCAGAATGCGTCAATGCGCGGACGATTTGCCCTGTCCAAGCTGATCTTCTCAGCCTAGCCCGAGGCGGGGAAAAGTCAAACGGAATGCGGCCGGAAATGCCCTCCTTGTTCAATAGGCTGAACAAAAAGGAGGCCCGGTATCCGAAAGTGCCGGGCTCTAGAGGACGCCGTATTTCGCATACACCTGACGAAGCGACTTACCTTCCATGAGCTCGCTCCGGGAGAGGCTCTCTTTGTGCACTTTTTCGCGCGCCTGCACCAATACAGCGTCTTCGACCTCGCCCGGCACTACTACAATGCCATCAAAGTCAGCGAATATGAGGTTGCCGGGCTTTACGAGCACGTCGCCACAGCGAATCGGGACGTCATAAGCCATCACTATTCCCCGTCCCATGGAATCCAGTGGCCGTATCCCGGTGTAGTAAACAGGGAATTTCATATCGATGATCCGGTTGCAATCGCGAATCTGGCTGTCGCATACACATCCCACGGCGCCGTTTTTCTTCGCCACCGTGCTCATGAGATCGCCCCACGGGGCGTTGGTCCGCGCGAAGTCGGTGGAATGCACCACCACGTCCCCAGGCTTCAGCGAGTCCACCGCTTCGATCTCGACCCCGTAAGGGTCATTTTCCTGAACGTAGTCGGCATCCATCCAACGGATGGTGCGGGCGCGACCCGCAAAACCGCAGTTCTTTCGATCGGGCAGCAACGGACGCAGGCGGTGGTGCATCGCCTGGTGGCGATAACCGAGGGTGTCCAGGATGTCGCACACTGCGGCCGTGGAAAGGTTTTCGTGAATAAACTTCATAATCTCAGCATCACTGGAAAACATAGTGGACTCTCCGGTGCTCCCCTTCTTGCTCCGGCTCTTATGACGGACTTCCACCTTTACGCGGGCCGGGCGTTCGCTTCCGGGGATGACCCTCCTACCCACGGAGGCAGCCTGAAACCGCGCTGACCCCCGGGGTTGATTGGGTCCAGGGTTGAATATGGCCGATTATCGAAGCCGCCCCAAAGCCTCTTTCCAGGTTTCCGGCCGGTGATAGACGGTGGCGCTTATATCCACAGAAAAATCCTCGCCGGGTTTCAAGCATCGGCTGGTTTTCTGTTCGTAAGCTTGTGCGAGATTAACCGGCACGCTCGTCCAGGGTTCGAGGATGACGTGATGAAGCCCTCGCCATCCGCCGTAATTCAGCCACAGCCACAGGCACGGGCATTGGTCGACGGGGAATTTCAAGAGAAATCCCTCCCCGGAAGAGGTGTCCTCAATCGCGTACCACCCGTCTTCAAGGTCGATAGCGTAATGGCCGAAGCAGAGATTGGCATCGATGCCTTGGACCTTGTTCATTTCCAGCCGGCCCGACTCAGTTTCCAGAATCGGCCAATCGTACCGCTGCCCGGCTCTTCCCCAGTTTGCCTGATTGCATTGCGACACAATCCCGTGCCGGGCGGGAATGCGCAGAATCGTGTGCTCAGTAATCGCCAGAGCCGGATGGGTTCCCCAAAGAAAGTCAACGTTCATCGGTCCCAGGTTTTCAATTCTGTATTGCATCCGGACGACGGGAGATTGGCTCTCAAGCGTCACCGTCTTCATCGCTCTTGCGGGAGTGATGGGCCCAAAGGTTGAAAGTCTTGCCACGGCATCACTGCCGTGCCCGCGCGCCGACTCCACATTCCAACGCAGGGACCGCAACTCTCCCAAGCTGGGATAGCGCTGCCCCTGAAACATGCACTCATCGCAGGTGGGGAAGGCATCGTCCCATCCGCCACACCAATAATTATCGAATTCGCTTTCAATCGGGTAGGGCTGGGGAGCAATCCTGGGGTTGTGCCATAGTATGTTTTTGCCGGTGGGCTTCCAGATCAAGTCGTAGATTTTGGCCCCAACCTCCGGAAGAATCCGGAGCTTGAACCATTTATTCTCAAGTTCCACCGTGGATAACGGTGTTGACCGTGCCTGCCGATTGGTCCGAGTGGGCGGGCTGGAGTTTCTCGCGCGCGGCATTGCTACCCCCCTGTCCGGATTGCGTATTTGCTCACGGTCTCCGGATTAATCTCAATCCCCAGCCCCGGCTTCGTCGGAACAGCGACACGCCCCTTCACGACTTTGAAGGGCTCGGCCAAAAGTTCACGGCGGAGCGCCGAATCCGTCACCGAAAACTCCAGGAAAGCGGAATTTGGAATCGCTGCAATCAAGTGCAGGCAGGCGGCCACGAGAACACCGGTTCGAAACGCGTGCGGAACACAAAGGCGGTTTGCCTCACGGGCCATAAAGGCGATTCGCTTGGCTTCCGTAAGTCCGCCCACGCGGGAGATATCGGGCTGGACCACATCAAGATGAGCGTCCCAAATCAGACGGCGAAACGTCCATCGGCCCACGTCCTGCTCTCCGGCGGCGATCCGCAGCGAGGTCGAGTCGCAGAGGCGCTGATAGTCATCGAAGGCTTCCGGCGGAAACGGCTCTTCCATCCAATAAATGCCGATGCTTTCGAATTGTTGGGCGGCTTGCATGGCCATCTTCAAAGTGTAGCCGTGGCCGATGTCGATCATCACTTCAACGTCGCGCCCCGCCGCTTCCTTGGCCGCGGCCGCGAGTTCGACATCCCTCCGCACATCTTTGCCCAGCGGGCCGTACCCAAGCTTCACGGCCGTGAAGCCCTGCTCAACGTATCGGGAAACCGATTCCCGAACTTCCCGCGCCGTTTCCGGCATCAACATGCTGGCGTAGGCGCGAACATCTTGGCAGAAACTTCCTCCCAGCATTTTGTGGACGGCCTTCCCAACGGCCTTTCCGAGGATGTCCCACAGGGCCATATCCACGCCGCTCATTACATGGACGACTACCCCCAGGCGCCCGTAATAATTCGTCTTGCGATACATCAGTTCCCAAATCTGCTCGATATCGAAGGGGTCCATCCCGATCAGCACTTCCCGCAGACCATAACATGTGCCGTGTGACATCTCCGCGTCGATGACGGCTTTGCCCACCTCGGGGGAAGTATCGACTTCGCCGTACCCCACAATGCCCTCATCCGTTTCGATGCGGATCAGCAAATCGTCCTGAGTTCCGTCCGCTACCGCTTGCCTCTCAGGGAGGCGGAGGATGATTCCTTCGACGTTGGTGATTTTCATAGAGTGATGTCCGCTTTATAGTCAGGCTTGCCTTGGATGCCGAGGTTCACGCAGTAGAGTTGGCCGCCAAAATTGCCGGAATCTGGGTCATAGCCCTTCGGCATCACCGGCGAGGGCCACGATTTGCTGGCGGAGGTCACAAAAATATCCGTCAAGTCCTTCCCGCCGAACGCCACTGACGAAACCTGCTTGGCCGGAAAGCTGATTCGGCGTTCCTCCTTGCCCCCAGGGTCGTAGCGCACGACGGAGCCGCCGTACCACTGAGCCGACCAGAGGAACCCTGCGGCGTCGACGGTAACGCCGTCCGGAACTCCCTCGTTATCGGGAACCTGAATGAGAATACGGCGGTTGCGCAGGCCGCCCGTGCGCCGATCATAATCGTAGGCGTAGATTCGGCGGGCCGCTGAGTCCGTCAAATACAAGGTCGTCGCATCCGGTGAAAAAGCCATGCCGTTGGCCAAATTGAACCCTTCGTCGGCCACATGCGCCGTACCATCGGTATCGACGCGAATGAGTTTGCCCAACTCATAGTCATGGTTTGGATCATAAAAGTTGGAGCCCGCGAAGAAGCGTCCCTCCGGAGTGGCAATGGCATCGTTGATCTGGCATTTGGAGTTTTCCACTTGCTCGGCGATTACTCTCAGGCCGTCAGCGCCATCCCATAGCCAAATGCCACGGCTATTGCCGATGACAAAGCCGCCAGGCCGATTTAGGGAATAGCCCGATACCTCAAGCCCCTGCTTGACGATTTCATGCTTGTTAGACGCTTGATGAAAACGAAAGAACGTTTGGCCCTCGATGTCTGTCCAATAAAGGCAGCCTCTCTCTGGGTCCCATACGGGGCCTTCGCCGCAGAGGTCGCCGTACTCAGCAATAATTTTAATTTGATCCATATCCCGAATGCCTTGACCTAGATTTTCCATGCCCGGCACAAACCGTGCGCGGAGCGCGAAGCTTTGGATGACGTTCTATTGCGCAGAGGCGGCCTTCGGTTGCCAACTCGCAGGGTTTGCCGATTTGGACAGTCCGGTTGGTAGACAGCCCCGCAGAAAACCAAACTGCACCAGCACCCGAATCCAGTTGTCAGTGACAATTGTGATGATGCAAGTATAGAATCTGCTTTGAATCGGCGAGCCTGTCAAGAACGTTTGTTCCACGATTGGAAGCTGGGTTCAATGGGTTGAACACTTTCAACCAGGAGTTAAATGTGGGTGGCCAAAAGGGCTATTTCCTGCCGTCCGCTGACCGGGTCATTAGTGTTCTTGAGTTTTTGGCGCAGACCAAGCGGGGTTTCTCCGTCTCGGAGATCAGTCGGAATCTCGTTCTTCCCAAGAGTTCGACCTTCCTGATCCTGGCAACCCTGGTCAACAGGGGATATCTGCAAAAGAATGCCGAATCGGGCAAGTACTACTTCGGCGTCAATCTGGTGAAGCTTAGCCGGAAGGTGCTTGAGAATCTGGATTTGCGCGATGTCGCGAAGCCTTTCCTCAACTCGCTGATGAAGAAAACCGGGCTCACCGTTCACCTCGCCGTTCTGGCTGACAATCAGGCAGTTCTTATCGACCGTGCCTGCCCCCGAGGAGGCAGTGTCGGCGCCGACTGGATTGGCCGCACACTTGATATTAATTGCACCGGGGTGGGGAAGGCGCTGGTCGCTTTTCTCTCCGAGGAGCAGTTTAACCAACTCACAAGGGCCAAGACCTTCGCCCGTCACAATGAGAACACGATAGTTACCCTTCGGGGGTTGAAGCGGGAACTGGCACGCGTCCGGGAACTTGGCTATGCGCTCGACGATGAAGAGGATGAGATTGGACTGCGGTGCATTGGAACACCCATTTTTGATGCTGAACAGATGACGGTCGGGGCCGTCAGTGTTGCCGGAACAACGGATGATATTCCCCTTGATCGAGTTCAGAATCTGGCTTCCACCCTGACACAGACCGCAGCGGAAATATCCCTCCGGCTTCAATCCGCGCGGATATGAAACCCCGGCTTTCCGCGGAGGGCAGAGCATTTCGCCGTAGAGTAGGCTCACGGTGTCGGCGATTCCCCCCCGGAATGCTTCTTATCGCGCATGCTTTTCGTTCAGCCCATTGAACAAGACCCTCATTCCTACCGCAATTCTCTTGACGAACCCCGGCGGCAAGGTATTCTCAACTTTACAAGAAAGGCTGCCGACATGAACATCGTGCGAATCAGGGGATGGTCTCGATTAGTTCCCCTGATGCTTTTAGGATTCAATTTGCATACCCCCAGCCCCTTCTATGGGCAATCCCCGGAAAGGCCAGAGCCGCCCGACTGGTTTTCGGGCGATGCCCACGTTCATCGCGGCATTGGCTGCGGCCGCGCCAATGAGAAAGAGATGCTCACGCCGCGGCAACTCGTGGAGATGATGAAGATAAATAACCTGGCGGTCATCGCCGTGGCCGGCGACATCGGCAATGGCGAAATCAAGTACCCCGAAAAGGATATTGCCCTTACGAACGGACGCGACGATCCGGTCTCGACCCCTGAACACATCGTTCATTGGGACGCCGAATGGCATTACGATCCGGAAGGCGTTACGTTTGACCGGAAGGTCATTGGCGGCCACCTGATCCTGCTGGGGTTGAAACAGAGCGGGCAGCCGTTCGCCCAGTACACCTACCCGATTTTCGAGTGGGCGAAACAACGGGGCGCGATTGGCGGATTCGCCCACATGCAATATCTGCCTTTTGCCTTCTATCCGCCGCCCGACGGCATCCCTCACTCACTTGACTGTTGCGCGCCACTGGAATACCCGGTGGAAACCGCGCTGGGCAGCTCATCGTTCTTGATGGAGGACGTGCATGGCAGCGATTCGGCGATTCAGGCCTATTATCGAATTTTGAACTGCGGGTTCCGTCCGGGCCTTGTGGCAAGCACGGACTACTCCTGCAATTACCTCGAACCCGTCGGGACGCTTCTGACCTACGTGCGAATTCCCGGCGGTGGGCTGACTTATGACAAGTGGGTTGAGGGCATCGCCCAAGGGCGAACGGTGGTTTCGCGCAACGCCCACAACGAATTCCTGGATTTGAAGGTGAACGGAACCGCACAGCCTGGCGACGAGATTCGCGAAGAAGCAGGCGGCAAAGTGCGAGTGCGGGTGGAGTGGCGTTCTCTCAAGAATGCCGTCGGCAGAGTCGAAGTGGTCCAGAACGGATCGGTGGTGGCTTCCCAGACTGCCGAGGTGGCGTCTGGCTCGCCAGCGGTATTCGAGACCACACTCCTGTTCCAAGAAAGTGGGTGGCTCGCGGCCCGGCGTATGGACTGGCAGAATGGACACCAGACTCACACCGGGGCGGTCTATGTCCTTCTCAGGGGGCAGCCCATTCGCGCCAGCACCGCCGACGCGGAGTTCTACGTCAACTGGATTGACAATCTGATTCAGCAGACCTCCCCAGGTGGAGCATGGGGCACGTTCCTCTCCCACGACCACGAGGCGGCGCTAGTGCGGTATCGAAAAGCCCGGGCGATATTTGAGGAAAGAGCACGCGAAGCGGAGAAGCAGGCGGCGGTACAGCGTTGACCGTGAGAAGAGTCCGCTGATCTGGAAAGCCCCGGATCGCAGCCCCCTCCTGAGTTGGGCATTCTTTCCTTGGAGCAGAGAAATGAAGAGGGATATGACTCGTCGCGAAATGCTGGAGCAGATCGGCCAGATGACGTTAGCTGCCGGCCTTTCCGCTTTTCCCATGGGCGCGGAAGACTCACCTGTCTTCTGTGGCCACAAGGTGATTTTGGACGAGCAGCAGAAGATAATTCCCTGGTCTGCGCCGGTGGAGAATGCCTACGACAACTTCCTGCGCCTGCGCTGGAACTTCATCAAAACCAAAGTGCCCAATTGCCCCGGACCGCCCCCCCGGTCGTCGTACCCGCAGTATTTCTTCTATTGTGCGTTTTGGGATAAGGACGGAAAACTCGATCCGGACACTTGGATGAACGATGTGGCAGAGAAGATCCCGAATTGGTTCGAATCGGCGCGCTTGTATTATGCCTACACGGGCGATTCGACCGTCATGACCATCGTAAAAAAGCTAATGGATTACACGATTGCCCATGGTACGAGCCCTTCGGCCTTCGCCTGGCCGAATTTTCCCTATACGACGACGAATGCCGGAGACATGGAGTTCCGCGGGTTCACAAGCTCTAAAAGGTTCCTGCTGAATGAAACCCTGGTGGGTTACGCGGGCGACATGGGACTGGTGTATTACCGGATGTTCCTCTACAGCGGTGACACGACGTACCTGACCGCCGCCCTGAATGTGGCGAACAAGTTGGCACGCGAGGTGCGGACGGGAACTTCGTCGCACTCGGTTTGGCCTGATCGGGTGCTAATGGATAGCGGAAAAGTCACTTCCGAATACGGCGCGCACTGGGTGGGCTGTTATATGCTGCTCGACCAACTGATACAAGCGAATCGCGGCGATGTGAAGGCGTACGAAAATGCGCGGGACTCGGCGAGGGACTTCCTCCGGAAATATCCGCTGACGACCGGCTACTGGGCTGACGGCCACACGGACAGCTCGGATTACGGCAACACCTATAAGAGCAATACTCCTGCCAGTAACTATACCTTGGCTCTGTTTGATTACCCAGAATTGGACCCTGATTGGCGGGCCGACATCCCCAAGCTGATCAAATGGACGGAGGATAATTTTGTATTTCGTTGCGCTCCCGGGGAGCCAGCGACCCAGTGGGGAGCCAATATCGTTGGCGAGCAGGACGGGTTCCTCCCCAAAATGGATTATCAAACCGCGCGTTACGCGGCCCAGTGCGCCCGGTGGTATGCGATTTCGCATGATGAAGCCTATAAGGAAAAGGCCTATCGATGTTTGAATTGGGTGACTTATTGCAATACGCCAGATGGCCAGGCGTTTGAAAGCCCGGTGAGCAAACATATCTCCAACTGGTGGTCGGATTGCTACGGCGAGTGCCCCAGGATGTTCTACCCCGCATTCGCGGCGGTTCCGGAATGGGCACCGCCGGGTGAAGACCACATTCTCTATTCAGACGCAGTGCTCAAGGACGTCTCCTACGCCCCAAAGAAAGTCCGATACACTTCCACCCAGAAGCGCGGAACCGAGTATTTGCGTTTGGCCTTTCACCCCACCCGCGTGACGCTCGAAGGTGTTGATCTCATGTCTCGTGCCGATCTTGACTCGGATGGTTACTCCCTGAGGGAGCTCGGAAATGGAGACTTTGCGGTGGATATCAGAAGGGGGAGGACCGGTACGGTAGTGATCCGGTGACCC
>CAZCVY010000133.1:0-18435 GCA_964501985.1 uncultured Acidobacteriota bacterium
AGTTCCAGATCCTCACGGCGCAAATCACGGATGAGGTTGTTGTCTTCGCTGATGATGGCGGCGGCCAGGTCGCGCTTGGTCTTCTGGAGTTCCAGGACTTTTTCCTCGACCGTATCCCGGGCGATCAACCGGTAGGCGAAAACCTGCTGCGTCTGGCCGATGCGGTGGGCTCGGTCGATGGCCTGCGCTTCCACTGCCGGATTCCACCAGGGGTCCAGCAGGAAAACGTACTCGGCCGCGGTAAGGTTCAAGCCCAGACCGCCGGCCTTCAAACTCACCAGGAAGAGCGGGCAATCCGGGGAATTCTGGAAGCGCTCGACGCGCGCTTGGCGGTCGCGCGTCGCTCCATCCAGATACTCATAGACGATTCCTTCCGCGTCCAAACGGCTGCGCACGATGGCCAGCAAGCTGGTGAACTGCGAGAAGACCAGCGCCTTGTGCCCCTCATCGAGCACCTCGCGCAGTTGCTCCATCAGCATGTCGAGCTTCGCACTACTCTCGCCGAAGCGCTGTTTGTCGATCAGCCCGGGGTGGCAGGCGGCTTGGCGCAGCCGCAACAACGCCTCGAGCACCTGGATCTTGGATTTGGCCAGGCCCTCGTCCTCAACGCGCTTCAGCAGAGTGTCGCGGTAGTGCTGACGCAGCTCGTTGTAAAGCTTGCGCTGGGCCGATTCCATCTCGCAGTACACAGTTTGCTCGGTCTTGGCAGGAAGTTCAGGGGCCACTTGCGCCTTAGTCCGACGAAGGATGAACGGACGCAGCGCGTGGGCGAGCAACCGTCGGGTTTCTTCCTCAGGGTTGCGAGCCGCTCCGCTGGTGAACTTAAATACGCTCGCGCGGCCGAGCATGCCGGGATTGAGGAACTCAAACAGCGACCAGAGCTCGCCCAAGTGGTTCTCGACGGGCGTGCCGCTGAGGGCCAGGCGTTGGGCTCCGCGCAGCAAGCGCACCGCTTTGGCCGCTTCCGTGGCCGCGTTCTTGATGGCCTGCGCCTCATCGAGAATCACGTAATCGAATTCGACATCCTTCAGGCGCACCACTTCGCGGCGCAGGGTTCCATAGGTCGTCAGGATTACGTCGTAGTCGGCCAGCGTAAAGCTGTCGCGCGCGGCGCCAGTGTAGTCGAGCACCCGCAATTGGGGAGTGAAGCGCTCTGCCTCTTGCTTCCAATTGAAGATGAGCGATCGCGGAACCACAACGAGCGACGGACCGACGCGATTCCCCTCGGTGCGCGAAGCGCGGCGTGTTTCCAGCAGGGCGAGAACCTGAGCGGTTTTGCCCACGCCCATATCGTCCGCGAGGCAGCCGCCAAAGGAGAAGCGCCGCAGGAATTGCATCCAACCCAATCCCTCGCGCTGGTAATCGCGCAGATGCCCGACAAAGCCTTCGGGCTGGGGAGCCGCGTTGATGCCCTGAAACTGACCGAGCTCCTCGCGAGCGCGGGCGAAGGTTTCGTCGCACCGGGACTCCGGCTGCGAAGCCAACAGCACATCGAGCAGTCCCGCCTGACTGGGCCGGAAGCGGATGTGCTCATCTTCGGGCGTCCCCAAGCCCGCCAGCAATCCAATCCGTTTCAGCCACTGTTCCGGCAGCACGCCGTAGGTGCCGTCGTCCAGTTGCACCATGGTATCGCCGCGGCGCAGGGCCTCCAGAAGCTGCGGCAGCCGCGCCGTGCTTTCGCCGTATTCAACGCTGCCATGCAGCTCGAACCAGTCAATGCCGCTCGACACCTCGATGCGAAACGCCCCGGGGCGGCGGAAGACCTTGCCCTCGGCTTCAATATGCCAGCCTGCCTCGACCAGGCCCCGCACAATGCGTGGCAATTTGCTGGGAGTGATGGACCACTTCGGCTCCGCATCATAGTAGGTGGGCTTTTGACATTTGCCGCCCAGTTCGCTCAGCAGCCGCACGGCGGCCTCTTCCGCCTGGGCATCGCGCCTTACGAACCGGCGGCCCTCCGCCTGGTAGAATCCCCGCAAGGGGTTATGGTCGGCCACCTGGCGGCCCTCGTATTCGAACGCCAGATCCGCCCAGAGCTTGTTCGCCTGATACCCATTGTCCTGCTGGGCGTGAATGCGCAGACGAATCTGCGGCGCAGGCTTGACCTCTTCAATGCGGACCTCTTCCGGGACCTCGATCTCGGGCAAGCCGGGCAAGGTCAACAGCGTCCCCAGCAACGCATCCAGAGCTTTTTCCGGAGCGCGGATGGGACCTGCCGTCTTGAGTTGAAGCACCGATCCAAAAGGGGTGTCCGCGGCGAATGGGGCCACATGGCCGCGAGTAAACACCAGACCTCCGGGAGTAATGAGGGCCGCCTCCTGCAACTTGATGCGCTCGTCTCCCCGGCGCAGGACCCCGGAAATCTCCCATCCACTTTTGGGATGGCTACTCAACTCCATGACAAACCGCCAGGGTTCGCCTTCATCCCAGGCCAGCGGGGTCAAGCCATCGGTTCTGCTGTGAAGGTAACTGTGGAAGCGACCGGCGCGCGCGGCGATCGGGATGATCTTTTCCGCGAGCGGATGCGGGACCAGGCAATCCTCGGGAATGCGATCGGATATTCCCGAGTAACCCCATTCAAGGTAGGGAATGGCGCCCGCAAGCGCCGACAGGATTTCGCGGTCGTCCGCGGAGGGCAACTTGGCAATATGCTCGCGCTTGAGGTTCAGGGAAACTGGGGTTTTCCACGTGCCGTCGTGGAGTGCGTCGCGGGACATGGGCGAGATGACCAGGGCTCTCGCGCGTTCGCTGCGGCTGACATTCACGGCGTAGAGAATCTGGCGCGATGCCGGCCAATTGAAACGAGGCACCCACGCCGGGTTGTGCAGCTCCGAGATGCCGGCAATCTGTACTTGCCAACTCGGTGGCTTAGGTGGGGGTGGGCTCTTCACTGCGGGAAATTGGGGTGCCGCGGGCGATCGGGGCGGCGGGAATACGTCCTCGACGCTTTCATCCTCTTCGTCCTCTTCAACTCCGAAATAATCACATTCCATGTACAGATCGGGGGCCGACGCCGGTACAGAAAGGTAGCCCCGCGCATCGGCGGCAAGAATCGCGGCCCAGAGATGCTTGCACGATTCGCCGCCCTCAAAATAGGGGCAGCCGCAAGTGGCAAAGAGAGTATCTTCCTTCCACTCGAAGTTGACGGCGTAATTCGCCGACCCCTCGACCTGCGCCTCCAGTTCGGTGTCAGTCCCGTAAAGGATCTTCACGCGGCCCTGCGAGAAGTAGCTTTGTCCGCGGTCCCGGATGGTGGCCGTAAAATCGCCAGACAGTCTCTTGGACAGCCGCGCGCGTCCCTGATCTTTGTGGAAACCGGTAGAGGCCATTCTGATCCTATCTCTTCAAACAAGAGGCCGCTGCTGGGGCGCGGCCGCAGTCAAGGGAGCCGTCAAAGAAACGGCCATGACGAACAGCCCATACTTCCCCTCCGGCCAAAGGCCCGGAGGGGGACTGTGTGGGTCACGCATGTATCGTGCCGCTTGAGGCCTAAAGGAAACGAAGTACATTATCAAATCTGCGGGCTTTTGTCTGCGGGTTCCGCGGCGTTGGTTTGACTTTGGCGCAGCGAAGTGAGTTAATGAACCTAGGATTTGGCCCAGGGAATGCTAACGACAAGGAAGCCACGATGAAACGATACGCCTGGATATTGGTCCTCGCTGCCACGTTGGCGGTATTCCCTCCGCGCCTGCAGGCACAAGCCGCAGCCGAATACGCCACAACCACCAGCGCCATAGGAAGTTTAGGGGCCAAGGTCAGCTCGGCCTTGGGAGCTGCGACAAAACAAGCTACCCAAACTGCGCAGAAGGGCGTCACGCAGCCCACGTTGCAGAAGAACGCCGCCAAGCCCACGCCCGCGAATCCAAATGCCAGCGCAACGGCCCTCGCCGATAAAGCAACGACCAGCAGCGTGAGCACCGTGCGGTTTGATTCGACGCCCTCGGGCGCGGCGGTCTCCGTAGACAACGTCGTAGTTGCCCACACTCCCGCCACCCTGACCCTGCCCAAAGGCATCCACGTCATTGAGATGAAACATGACGGCTACGCTCCGTGGCAGAATACGATACTTCTCGCGGGAGGCGAGAAGCTGTCCCTCAACCCCGCGCTCAAGGATCCCAAAGCCTTCTCGCCGATCTTCACTGTTCACCGCTAAGGCGTGGCCACAGCCAACACTGCCATGACCGAAGTTCGCAGCCTTTTGGGTCGACATCCTACCCAATCTGTGGATACTTGGGTTATATGTCTACCCAAAATGCGGACAAATGGCTGAAATCCTTGCAAGGCATACAGGACTTTGACGGGTGTTGGGACCCGAGGCCGGGGAGGGCTAAGTCATGTTCTGGCGAAAGCGCAAATCGAGCGATTTCTTTGCGGAGATCGAATCGCACCTCGACCTCGAGGCGCAGCAATTGCAGGAGCAGGGCTTGAGCGAAGAAGCGGCGAGAGCGGCGGCGCGGCTTCGGCAACGTGACCAGCGCCCAGGAGCGCTTCTTCGAGTCGGGCCGCCGGCTCTGGTGGGATCACTTCGTGCTGGACCTCCGCTTCGGCCTGCGCATGTTGGCCAAGAATCCCGGCTTCACGGCCGGGGCCGTATTCACGCTGGCGATCGGAATCGGGGCCAATACCGCCATCTTCAGCCTGATCGACACCATCATGCTGAAAACCCTTCCGGTGCAGAAGCCCGAGGAACTGCTCCAGGTGCAGTTCCGAACTCCGCGCAGGGCGGACGAACCCCGCAATAGCTTCACCAACCCGTTGTGGGAGCAACTGCGCGACCGGCAAGACGTTTTCGCAGGTATCTTTGCCTGGGGAGCGGACCGGTTCGATTTGGCGCAAGGCGGGGCTGTAAACTACGCTCAGGGAATCCGGGTTAGCGGGGAATTCTTTCGAGTTCTTGGTCTTCGCCCCGCGGCCGGCCGCTTGATTGCGCCGTCCGACGACCAGCGCGGGTGTCTGGGCGTGGCGGTGCTGAGCTACGGTTTCTGGCAAGACCACGATGGCGGGGCGCCAAGCGGCATCGGTAGCAACCTTGTGCTCAACGCCCACCCCTTCGAAGTCGTCGGGGTGGCGCCCCCGGGATTCTACGGTACAGACGTGGGCAGCAGGTTTGACGTGGCGATCCCAATTTGCACCGCCGCGATTTTCGACGGCAAAGAGTCGCGAATTGATTCTCGCGCCTGGTGGTGGCTCCACGTGGTTGGACGCGTCAAGCCCGGTGTGAGCCGAGTTCAGTTGGCCACCCGGCTAAGAGCAATATCGCTGTCTGCCTTCACCGCCGCCGTGCCTCAGAATTGGAGCCCCAAGGGCCAAAGGGACTTCGAGAAGAGTACATTCGTGGTTGCGCCCGCTGCCACCGGCCTTTCCCCTTTGGGTTTGCGGCAGCAATTCGACCAGCCGCTCAATGTGCTGATGGCCGTCGTCGGAATGGTGCTGCTAATCGCCTGCGCGAATATCGCCAGTCTGATGCTGGCGCGCGCCGCCGTCCGCCAACGAGAGCTCGCAGTGCGGCAGGCTTTGGGCGCCAGCCGGTTGCGGCTGATTCTGCAATTGCTGACCGAGTGCATCCTGCTTTCTTCGGCCGGGGCGCTACTGGGAATTCTCTTCGCCCGATGGGGTGCGACCCTGCTGGTGCGCTACTTATCGACGGCCAGGAACGTGGTCTTCCTCGATCTGTCCCTGGATAGCCGTGTTCTGGGGTTTACGGCAGCCATGGCCTTGCTGACGGGGCTTCTGTTCGGTGTCCTGCCCGCCTTTCGCTCTACCCGGGTGTCGCTGACATCGGCCATAAAGATCGGCGCCCGCCGTAGCGATTGTTAATCAGACCTTGGCGAGCCGATTCTTTCCGGCCATGAATCCCATTGGCAAAACCTTCCGCGTCAATCAGTTTTCTGGGCAGCCTGGCCCACCGATAGAGGTCGTGGGATTAGTCAGGGACTCCAAATACGAGTCGGTGCGCGAAGACATTCAACCGACGGCATTCCTCCCCGTGACGCAGACGCCCGGGTCACTGCAAGGGGGAAGCTTTGAGTTGCGCACGGCGATCCGGCCTTCGGCCCTGGTCTCCGCGGTTCAGTCTGCCGTCGCCGGCGTGAATAAGGAAATCTCGCTTGATTTTCACACCCTCGCCGAGCAGGTGAATGATTCGTTGGTCCAGGAGCGTTTGCTCGCTCTGCTTTCCGGCTTCTTCGGCGCGCTGGCACTGTTGCTGGCGATGATCGGCCTCTACGGCACGCTCAGCTATCTGGTAGCTCAAAGGCAGCAGGAGTTCGGCATCCGCATGGCGTTGGGAGCGAAGCCGGGTTCGATTCTCCGCCTGGTCATGCGCAGTGTTATCTCCGTCCTAGCTATCGGAGTCTTGGCAGGCATTGGCATCTCCCTGGCGGCCACGCGAACACTGCGGCAATTGCTGTTCGGGCTGGGGCCGCGCGATACCGTGACGATGATTGCGGCGGTCGCAGTGCTGTCGGTTGTGGCGATCATCGCCGGCTACATACCTGCCCGTCGCGCCACGAGGGTCGATCCTATGATCGCGCTGCGGTACGAGTAGGCCATTGGAGGCCGAATTTGGAGCGCCTGGGACACGACTGTCACGCAGTCGATATGGCTGGTTACAGTATGCCGGGGGACCGCTCGCGAGTGACACTGAGTCTGTGTTTTCTCCGGAGTGCTTATCTTGCGGGGATTGACCTGCTTGGCTACATGTCTATTTAAAACCCTACTGACATTGCCGCCCTAGCCATCGCGGCCACGGGCGGCGATCCCGCGAGCGAGGCGTAAGATGGTGCCACTCGTGTCCAAAATAAAAGCTCCGCATCGACCGAGGACTTGCGGCTCTGCCGCTTGCTCTGCGGGCCGGCTGCGCCTGCCCGGAACGCTGTCCTGACGTCCAAACTCTTCCTCGCCGCGCCGAGAGCTTGGCCTCCGGCGCGGTGAGGATGAGAGAAAAGGGCCGTCCGCACAGCGGCGCAGCGAAGCCGCAAGGCTCCTTTATTTTGGACACAAGCGAGCGGGTGCTGGCCCCTTCACTTCAGTTCCCAGCGTGGACCACTATGCCGCCGCACAGTCCCGCAGTCCCACTGTCGCCCGGTGGAGGCCTTAGGTTATCGGGTGGCATTGTGATTATCTTCGGCACAAATTCTTTTCATAGGGATGCCTCGGTGCGAAGATTCAAAGTTTATGATATTCTCGCTTTCACCACCATACCGGCGGGAAACGGTTAGGCAACGAAACTATTAGAAATCTGAAACGGAAGAGAGCGTCATTCATTTTACTTCGCGCGCATTTGGCTTAAGAAGGCCCTGACCATGGATCCGACCCACTCCCCAGTTTCGGTGAAGAAAGAGTCTTCGGAAGCCTCCTGGAGAGCAATCGACCGCCGGGACTGGCACCTCTGGCTGCTTTCGTTTCTACTGATCTTTGTCCTCGGAATCGGCCTTCTCAGCTTTATGTTCCCCGTCGCCTTCTGGGAGGGCGGCGGGGTTTTGCGAGCGCCCGACCGCGCTTTTTATGGATTCTCCCTGCTCCTGGCGTTAACTCTGGCGTACCTGCACCAGAAAGAGTCCACGTTGCGCGAACTTAAGCGCAAACAATGGGAAGAGAAACTTGTTCACACCGCGTTCCACGATCCTCTGACGGACCTGCCGAACCGCCTGTTGTTTTTGGACCGCCTGGGTTTATGTGTGACCCGCGCGAAGCGCCGCGAGCAATATTTATTTGCCATCCTCTATATGGACCTCGACCGCTTTAAGATCATCAACGACAGCATGGGTCACGCAGCCGGAGATCAGCTTCTCGTGCAAGTTGGGCAAAGGCTTCAATCGTGCCTGCGCGCTACGGATACGGTGTCGCGCCTGGGAGGGGACGAATTCGCCATCCTGATGGACGATATCCACCATCCCGTGGATGTCTCGCGAGCCGTCGAGCGGGTGCGCGGTCAATTTCAATCACCTTTCACCCTCGAGGGGCGTGAGGTATTCACCAGCGCCAGCATCGGAATTACTCTGAGTTCGACCGGCTATCAAAGCGCTGAGGACGTCTTGCGCGATGCCGACACGGCCATGTATCGCGCCAAGGCTCGAGGGGAGGGCCGCCACGAGGTCTTCGACAAGTCCATGCACGAGCAAGCGGTAAGGCTGCTCAACCTGGAAACCGATCTGCGGCGGGCCATCGAGCGGAAGGAACTGCGGCTTCACTACCAGCCCATTATGGGCTTGCACACGGGATTGCTCTCCGGGTTCGAGGCCCTGGTGCGCTGGCAGCACCCCCAGTACGGCCTGCTCCCTCCGGGCGAGTTCATTTCCGTGGCCGAGCAATCGCAATTGATTGTCCTCCTCACGCAAGCCATCCTGGAGGAGGCCTGCGCGCAGGCTCAAATCTGGAGAGCGCAGTTCCCTGCCGGCTATCCCTTCAGCATCAGCGTGAATCTGCCCGCCCGGTATTTAGCCAGAACCGATTTGTTGCAGGAAATCAGCGATTTGATTCTGCAACACACGCTGCCACCCGATTACCTGAGGCTGGAGGTTACGGAAAGCGAAATCATGGAAGATCCCGCAACCGTTTCCAAAGCCCTGTTACGGCTCAGCGAACTCGGAGTGAAGGTCTACATCGACGATTTCGGCACGGGATATTCCTCCCTGAGCTATCTGGCTAATCTCCCGGTTTACGCCCTCAAAATCGACCGTGACTTCGTCTCCCGGCTGGACAACGAGAGAAACTCGTCGATTGTCCGTTCGGTAGTTTCCCTTGCGCACAACCTGGGTCTGCAAGTGATCGCGGAAGGGGTAGAGACGACCCATCAGCTCGACTACCTCAAATCGCTGAAATGCCAGTTCGGTCAGGGGTATCTCTTCTCGCGCCCGTGCAACAGCGAACAAGCCACCGCCCTTCTGGGCGGTTGGTCGGGGCCCGGCTATGAGCAAAAAGTGAAACTCGCCAACCTCCGTGCTTTCGAACTGTTTGATGGCATGGATGACGACTCTCTTGTCGAAGTCTCCAAAGCCTGTGAGGAAATGACGGTCCCGGCAGGCAGCATCATCATCCGCGAAGGACAGGAGGGAGACAAGGTCTATCTCATGCAGGAGGGAACGGTCGGAATTTATCGCGGCGAGAGCGATACTCCCCGCTATCTGGCGCAACCCCAGGCCCCCACCGTTTTCGGCGAAATGGCCATCTTGAGCCAGGGCCGGATCCGTACCGCGAATGTCAAGGCGGTAAGCCAATTGCACCTTCTTGCCATACCCATTCCTGCGATGGATCCCCTTCTCCGCCGTTTCCCCCGGCTCAAAGAAAACCTGCTGAACCTGATCTCCGAACGGTCGGTGGGATGAAGCCCCCTCGCCCGCGGCGCCTACATTGATTCCCATGCATGCGATCCAACCCGCCTCATTCAGACCTCTGTCGCCCAGCGCTCACGGCGACAGACGGGAACAGTCTATCGCCAACGGCGAAGAGGTGGAAGCATGACAGAGTGGTCGCGCCGTATGTCGAACAAACTCAGGGACAGAATCGAAAGCCAAAAACTCCGCGATACGAATTCCCTTGAGACTCAAAGGCTCAAGCGAGAGATGGGCTCATCTCTTTGGGGAGAAATCTTGAACTATATCAGCGTCGAGGGGAATGCCCTGAATGAGGAAATGGGGCAGGATGTAATTACCGTGGGAAAACCAAATTCCAGCGGCGGACTCGTCCTAATTGCCAATCTGGAAGACGGCGTCAGAAGGTCGAATGTTCGACTTGAGGTTGAGTTGGGCCGATTGACATGGAAAAACGAGAATGGGTTGGGTGACACGCGAGAACTGGCAATCGGCCTTGACGGAAAGATGGCCTTTCATTCCGGTATGATCTCATCTACCCCCGATTCAATCGCTCGGCAGATCTTGGAAAACCTCCTGGACTGAGGCAGGAATAAATCGACGTCGTTCCGTCCCTTCCTCCGCTCCTACTCCCAACATCACAATACGTGCAGGCCTTTCCCATCTATGCAATAGGCGAGATGGGAGACGCGGCCCCCCCAAAACGGGCGACCACGCCACACTCGCATGGACGCACTTGGCCCTCCGCTAAATGACTTATTTTTCAGTTACTTATTCGGATACGGCAAATTCCGTAGTTATAAGGCCATTATTTTCTGCAAGTTATCCAGGTAGTAGGAATGGAGCGGGAAAACGGTGGTTTTTTGAGGTCAAAAATCGATGTAACTAGGTTTGCTTTCTATAATTAATCGGCTATTTTCTCTAACTATTGTGTTTTCAAACCCTTGGTGGCTTCCGCCATTTTGTCCGAAATTCTCCCGTTTGTTTTCATCAACTTATTGGGACCACTCTTCATTTTTGATGTTTTTTTTATTTTGGTGAGTGGGCTTGATTGGCATCGATAAAATGTCGCCTTGCACGGCTTTCGAAGGGGTCAATTCGTCTCATTCTCTCGCGACTTCCGGCCCGCAGGAGCGGCTTTTCCCATCGCTCCAAGCGTGCGCGATTCCACATAACCAACTCCTAAGAGGGCAATTTTGTCTCCAAACATGGCCCCCCGTTCGACAGACTGTCCAATAACAGCAACGATTTTGTCGAATGATCGCCCGGGGTTCCGGGGACTACGTTCCGGAGACAGCCACTTCGTGGGCTGGTTTTGGAGCGCCGGAAGGTGGCCGCGCCCTAACCTCGTTTACGGAAGGCAGACAACGTTGACCTCCGCCCCCAGCGGCGGTCCCAGCCGCCACCCGTACGAAAACCAGCGCAACGAGTGACTTCGTCCCCGGGTTCTTTGCCCGGGTTCCCAACTTTTTCACAACATCGCTTGAAAGGAAACGCCTTCGCGTTGCAGGAGATGCTCCAAATTCAGCATTCTCGCGTCACAGTTTACGATCGCTTCGTTCTCTAAACTTGTGAACAGGCCAGGGGATGCAGAACGAGGCTTGTTACGTTTGATACCGTGGGCGGGTCTAAGTTGAACTTCGGATCGGCAGAGAGCTTCTTCCAATCGGGATCGGCGGAAAACTTTTCCCAATCTGCCTCAAGCGAGGCCATATCGGGAAAGCTGAGCATGTAGGTCAAATTCGGCAGATTCGGTCCGACCAGTGCATCCGCGTAAAAAACTCCCGCAGCGCCGGCCTTCGCGAAAATGTCAAACTCACCGTTATGAAACATCTCCACCTTGCGGACGTGATCCATGTTTGTCGGCGACTGGTACTGGCGAAGTTGATAGATGCGTTTTCCCTGGGTTGCGGCGGAGGCGGGCGGAGTGACCTTGGGATATCCCGGGAACGCCCGCAAGAGGGTACTCTCGATGCGAATATAGGGCGGCGTCGAGGCGGGAGCATCCCAGAACGGCGCAGCCGACTTCATAAAGACATCGTCCTTCGCCAACTCAAGGTCCGCCGTAACCAATGTCTCCAGCCTTGAACTCGGCATCAGCAGGTAATAGGATGGGCTATCGGGTCCGAAATAAACAGAGAACGCGCCGACGGGCCCAATCCCGAGCCGGTTCAGTGCCGGAATTAAAGCATCGGCAAAGAAAACCGTGGTGAGCTTTACGCCCGGCCCATTCGTCAGATGGTACCGGCGCAGATCCATGTACTCCGGCGCAGAGTTGCCCGCCGTCGAGCCTGCCTGAGCGGGTAAATCAACAGCCGTAGCCAGCGAGACGGCAGAAGCAACGATAGAGCCAGAAAGAAAATTGCGGCGATCCATGAAGTCTCCTTGGGATTAGATAACTTTGGTCCGAACAATTTCGCGGCGAATACACCGTTCTTCGCCCGACGGTGAGCAAGGATGATTGCGGGAGGGGCGCCGGCTACGATGGCGGTAGTGCCTTCTCCGTATGCTTCGCTATTGATTCCAGGGCGAAAACTGTACTGTACATCATCGAGACGTCCTACCAAAATAGTTTTCTACGCAGAGCCGATGTCGTTGAAAGAAGCCCACCTGGTGCGATGGGTCATTGAGGAGAACCCCGTTCTCCTGAAGTGGGCAGCGGATTTGGACGAGGGGACCCACCTCAGGGCCTAAAAGGAGGGCCGGGGACTGGCACGCGTGTCCCTATTTTCTCAATTTTCTCCGTCTCGGTTTTGGGGTGCACTCCAGCCAAGCCACCGGCGCCTCAGTTGCCCGAGCGCGTTAAAAGTTGTAACATGCTGAGGTCTCGAAAAACTCTCATCGGGCTCATCACTGAAAATGCGGAAGTGTCCCCAATGCCAGCAGACGTATCCTGACGACGAGGACTTTTGTCTCGAGGACGGAACGCGGCTCCCTCCGCCATCCGATGTGACCGAGGCCGCGCTGGCGAGCAGCTTGCTGCGCCGATACCGCATTATCCGGAAGTTGGGTGCGGGCGGCATGGGAGCGGTTTTTCTGGCGGAGCAAATCGCCCTGGGAAACCGCCCCGTCGCCTTAAAAGTTCTGAGCCGCAAGTTGCTGGACGATCCCGAATTCCTCGAGCGCTTTCACAACGAAGCCGCTTCCACGGCGCGCATCCGTCATCCCAATGTGGTGACCGTTTATGAGTCGGGGCAGTCCGACGATGGGGCTCCATACATCGCCATGGAGTTTCTGGAGGGCGAGTCGCTCCGTCTCACGCTGCGCACACGGGGCGGACTGCCCCTGGCGGAATGCGCCTTGATCCTTCAGCAAGCCGCGCGGGGTTTGAACGCTGCGCACCGGCTCGGCATCATCCATCGCGACCTGAAGCCGGACAACATCTTCCTGACGTACAGCGACGAAGGTGAGGTGGTCGTCAAGGTCGTGGATTTTGGCCTCGCCAAACTGCGCGAGAGTGCCACCCACACCCTGACGGGGACCGTGCTCGGCACGCCCGCATACATGTCGAGCGAGCAGGCGGCGGGCATGCGCAGCGACGAACTGGACGCGCGCTCCGATATCTATTCTTTGGGAGTCGTCGTTTACGAAATGCTCACGGGCCGCGTGCCTTTTCATTCCGACACGCCGCTGGGCTACGTTCGCAAGCACGTGATGGACGAACCGCCGCCCTTCCGGACCGTCGCCCCAGGCCTGCTCGTCCGGCCCGAGGTGGAGGCCACGGTGATGAAAGCCCTCGCCAAGGACCGCGACCTTCGCTACCCCTCGGCGCTGGAATTTGCCCGCGATTTTGCCCGTGCCGCCTCCGCCCCGATGCCCGCCGATACACCCACTCCGCCTGGCACGACGAAACGGGCTGAGCCCTTTACGCCGACCGGCGCAACGGGTGGCCTGCGAGGCGAGCCCTCGGTAACTCCAGCCGCCCCCGTTGCTCACCCGCGGGAGACGGCTGTGAGGACCCCAGAGTTTCATGGAGAGGCCGCCGCCAAGACCGTTCGGGTCGAGGACGAGCTCCGCACGACCCTGCCGCCCATATCCGGACCCCGCGCTGAGCCGCAAAAGGTGCTGCCTCAACCTTCCAGCCCTCCGCCCCTAACGGTTGAGAAGAAAAGCATCTCCCGCCTCATGTTAAGGAGCCTGGCGGCTGTTGTTGTGTTAGTAATAGTGGCAGTACTCGTCCGGGCTTACTGGCTAAGCCCACCGAAGCAGGCAAACCGGGAAGTTCCCGCATCCGTCGGGAACAATCCCCCACCGAACCCGCCAATTCTCGAGCGCAACCCTACCCAGATTGTGGTGTCGGCCCCGCCGAACGCCCAAGTCTACCTTGACGACGCCTTCAAAGGACGAGTAAATCCCGACGGACGGCTCGTGATCGAGGACCCTGAGGCAGGAGAACACAACCTGAAGGTTACCATGGCGGGCAGGCGGGACTTCGAGCAGCAAGTCATTGTGACGGCCGGGAATGTGGCTACGGTGCAAGCTACGCTCAAGCAGATCGCCAAGCCTCCCGCACCGGCTACTCATCCCCTGCCGTCGATCCCTAGCTCAGGCAGGACGGCAGGCGTCAACCCGCATCCCGGTACTATATCGAGAGATGACATCATCGACCTGCTGAACAACTACACGGCGAGCTCGGATGTAGTAAAAGAGATTGAACACCACGGCATCAACTTCTCCCCCACCGCGGACGATGAAACCAAAATTAGGGCGGCAGGGGGGGACGATGAACTGATCCGAACCATCCGGGAGGTCGCGCCGCACCCCCAACATGGCATGAACCGCAAGTCCAAGGCGATCACCAAACAGGAGATTATCGAGCTGCTCCAAGGCCAAGTCGCCAGCTCGCAAGTCGCGAGCCTCGTCAAAGATCGCGGCATCAACTTTTCCCCCACCACCGACGATTTGAACGAAATTCGGTTGTCGGGAGGGGACGACGGACTGATCCAAGCCATCCAACAGGCAGCGAACGCCTCGCGGAATTAGAGGGGAAAAGGGATGCGGGGGTTCTGTTGCAAGGATGGACGACCCTGCTGGCGATCCCACGATTTCGCGTCCAACTGAACAAACCAATCCCAGAATGCCGCCAATTCCTCGGGAGATAGCCGCCGCAGGGAGTCCTCAATTTCGGCAATCGTGCTCATCGAATAGTTTTTCATACTCTCGCGGTGAGACCCAGCTCAGCGGTCTGGTATGAAGAAAAAGCCCTCTCCCCGGTTATCGGGGAGAGGGCTGTAGCGTTCGGAACGTGTTTTAGTCGTCGTCATCTTTAGTGGTCGGCGCCGCGCGGTTGAAGTCGCTCGCGGGGCGAACGGTCTTCTCGCCGGGGAAGGGGACCCTAAACCCGGTGGCTTCGTACCAGTCGAGGTGGCTGACCGTGTCCGGGTCTTCGGAGTCGGGAATGTGATATTTGCCGGCGGAGATCTCCGCCTTCTTCTCGAGCCAACCGGCCCGCAGAGCCTTGACTGCGCGGCTCTCGTGCACGGCCGCGGCCGTGGAGGTGCAGGTGTTGAGGCTGGGGCTGATGTTAGCCGGGGCGGAATACCCGGCAACGCCGTAGCACAGCGGGACCTGATTCGCCACATGCGACCACGGCAGGAAGTTGTCCTTGGGCGGATCGTTGACGAAGAGCGTCTTCATGGGCGAGGCCACCAGGTCGTTCTGATTCATCGGCGTCAGACCGAGGATCTGCTCGATCGTACGGGTCATGTTGACCTGCGTGTAGAAGGTGCTTTCTTCGGTGACACCAGCTCCAGTGCCGTCGGAGTTCACCTTCTGCGTAACGTAGGGGCTGATGACATAGCCCGGGCTGCGGTGACCGTCGACGTGGTCGACGCCGTTCTGCGCGTCATCTTCCTCGATGAAGATCGCCGAGTCCTTCCACACGTCGCTGTGGCTGATGATGTCAACAATTCGGCCAACGGCCAAGTCGTTATCGGCCTCTTCGGCTGTCGCATTCGGCGGTCCGGTGGTGTGGTCGGACATAATCCAGATCATTTCCAACTGGGGTACCGCACGCTCGGCCACGTCCTTGGCGAAGTCCTGCTTCCAGACATCGACGCGATACTGATCGGGGATGCCCAGATCGAACTGCGGGAAGTTCTGAACCGTGTGCTTGATCAGGTTTGGGAGCGGGGAGACCGAGCCGATCGTGTTGAAGTATTGGAGCTGCGCCTCGTTGCCACTCTCGTATTCCAAGGTGTCGTTGTAGAACTGGGTCCAGGTCGGCTCACAACTGTCCGAAACAACAAACGGTAACGGAATGGCTGAACCGGGACCATTATAACTGTTAGTCTGGGTCAGGTTGTTCGGAGTGCAACCCGGCACGGTGAACGTGTTGTACTCGATGTACTCGCCGTAGTTTTTGAACGAGACGCCAGCCTTTACAGCCTGGTCCCATAGGTGGCCCTTCTTCTGATAAGCAAGCGCATCGCCTCCGTTGGAGGGGTAGTCGCGGAGCCAGTCCGGCGACTGGACGTCGTCGGAGTAGGGCGCAATGGCCTGCGTGATCCAGTTGTGACCGTCGGCCGACTGGCGGCTCGGGTCGTAGAAGTTGTCCAGGAGCGGGAAGCGCTCCACCAGCGCGTGCGCGTTGGGCGTTACGACGGGGTATTGGGCGTAGGTCGAGTTGTCGCCGAAGACCGCCAGGGAGGGGTCGCCGTTTCCGCCTGCCACGTCGCCCAGCATCTGGTCGTAGGTGCGGTTTTCACGGATGATCAGAAAAACGTGCTTGATCAGCGACGGATCGCCGAGCCTCTCCGGGATTACCTCCGGCCGGGCAAACGGGTGGCCGCCGGCGGCACTCCGGATATTCTCCTCCAGATCCCAGTGGTTATTCTGGAAGACCTGATGCGTCATCGCGTCCAGAGACCAGCGATTCGGCAGGGGGACGATGCTGACGGTGCCAAGATCCTGGTGGGTGTTAAAGTCGTGCACTCCGTAGTATTTTGCGTACGAATTTTCGGCCGTATTCGTCGGAGGAGGCGCAACCCCGTAGCCCGTGGTGCCGAGGCCCTTGTCGTTGGCAACGAGCAGCGCGTGGTCCGCGGCGTCCAGAACAACCGAGGCCGGCGCATAGGCGACTGGGATCATGCCGATGACGGGACTTGACATGTACGCTCTGAGGTCGACGACGGCGATGGCGTTGGCGTTGTACAGCGCGACATAGGCGATGTTGTCTTTCTCATCGACGGCGATCGAGTTCGGGCCCACGCCGTAAGCCGGTTCGCGTTCCCCGGGCACGCTGATCGGCAGCCCAAGGTCGATCTCCCGTACCACTTGGTTGATGGTCGTGTCGACCACCGAGATGCTGTCGCTATAGGCATTGGCGACCAGCAAGTCCCTGCCCCAGAAGGCCATGCCCGTCGGGTGGTGGCCGGCGGTGATGCTGCCGGTGACCGTAAACGAGGCCAAATCGACCACGGACACGGTGCCGGGGGCAGTGGTGCCGGTGGGATACTCGGCGACGACCGGAGTACCGTTGGAGTACTGCTGGAAGTCGTTCGCGGCAGCAATCCGGCCGGCCTCGTTGGAGACGTAGGCGGTCTTGCCATCCGGCGAGATCACGACGCTGTGCGGGACGTTACCGACGCGGATCTGCGCACCTTCCGTCGGCGTTGCCGCGGTCAGATCGATCTTGGTCAGCGTATCGTTGTTGTCCAGTACGGCGTAGGCGGCCTTGCCATCCCGCGAAATCGCGATGCCCATGGGATAGGAAGTGAAGGTGTCATCGGAGAAAATCGAATAGGGGTAGCCGCACGGGATGTTGAAGCTGCCTGTGGTCCCCCCAGGGCTGTTGGGGAAGCAAGTGACGTTGCTCAGTAAGCCGTCGCTGTTGGCGGCGATCGGAACGCTGACGTGGGCGTAGTCTGAGAGCAAGCCCGCCGGACTGACGCTGGCGATAGCAACGAAGCTGCCACCGGGGCCGTAACTGCCATCCTGGCTGAACAGCAGGTGCTTGCCATCCGGCGTATACGCGATGCCGGTGCTGCTGCCGTCTGAATCCAGGCCCGCGTCCGCTGAATATGTCTGCAGGACGGCGCCGGTTTGGGTGTTGAAGATTGTGACGGCCTGCGGGGCGCCCATTTGCAGGACGGCGGCGGTGTGATTGCGAGCGGGGTTCAGCGCGACGGCCTTGGCGCGGGTCGTGGTGCCGAGATAGACCTGGGTGCCGGCGGGCGTGATGATCGTGCCATCGCTGACGACCCAGGGGTTGGACAAGGGATGCGAGTAGGTCGGGCCAGTGGTCGCGCTCGTGTTCTCGCCGGGATGGTAGGTCGGGTACTCTTCGGACTGAGCAGCGGCGAGGGCCGCAAAGCTCAGGCCCGCCGCCAGCAGGCCCGCGAGCAGACGCACGCACTTGATCCGAAAGTTTCCAAAAGATTTTCGGGACATATCTCCCTCCTTGGATTGTGGCAGAGGCTTGGCGAGCCTTGGGGACTACGCCAGCATTTGAATTCTAGAAAGGGAGCGCGAACGCCAACATGACTCGGAGATTACAATTTTGTCATCTTGGAAAGGCCGGCACATGGAGCGTGACCCGCGTGCCCTGTCCCGGTTGGCTCGAAATCTCCGCCTTGCCGCCGTGAACCACCGCGATACTCTGAACGATCGCCAGACCCAAGCCCGTGCCCCCTGAACCCTGGGACCGCGACGAGTCGACGCGGAAGAAGCGATCAAAGACTTTCGGCAAGGCCTCTGCTGGAATGCCGACGCCGGTATCGGAGACCTCGATGTGGATGGTGGAAAAATCGGCGGTCGCCCCCAACACGACGGCTCCGCCGGGCGGCGTGTGTGCGAGGGCATTCGAGACCAGGTTGCCCACAGCCCTCTGCAAAAGCGTGCGGTCCAGTTCGGCAACCACTGGTTTGTCCGGGAATCTGGTGGTGAGCGAGACTCCGCCGTCCGCGGCTGAGGCTTCGTAATATTCCCGCACCCCCGTCAGAAGTTCGCCGACATCCACCCGCTCGCGGCGCAAATGAACCAATGGGCTCTCCGCACGCGCCAGAAAGAGGAGGTCGCCAATGAGATCCGATAATCGCACGGCTTCTTCCAGACAGGACTCGATCACACCGCGATATTCGTCGGCGCTGCGCGCGCGGGCCAGGGCAACTTCCGCTTCGCCGCG